>DATBFV010000001.1:0-35256 GCA_036558345.1 Gemmatimonadales bacterium
GTCGAGGGCACGACGCTGCGGTACGGCGCCCTGCGCGTCACGCACGTAGGCCGGGACTACATGATTTTCGATTGGAGTTTCCAAACCGATCCAGGCAACCCTGAGCTGCAGATCCGAGCCGGGCAGTCGGTCGCGATGGCCACTGGCACCGGGGTTTCAGGCTCGCGATAGGGGCACGCCGGTCGGACAGCGCCGGAGTGGTCAACTACCACTCCGGCGCTTTAGCTTTTGTCCCCATGCCTCCCGTCTCCGGTTCCACCGTCACACTGGATGGTCATTCCCTCACCATCGGGGATGTCGTTGCGGTCGCGCGGCAGGACGCCCGTGTGGCGATCGATGCCACGGCGCTGACCGCGGTCGCACAATCCCGCCAGGCAGTCGAGGCCGCAGTGGCGCGCGGTGACACGATCTACGGCGTCAACACCGGATTCGGGAAACTGGCGCATGTCCGAATTCCGCCGGAGCAGGCGCGGCAGCTCCAGCTCAATCTGATTCGAAGTCACGCATCCGGAGTAGGCGAGCCGCTGCCGGCGGATGCGGTACGCGCCATGATGCTGCTGCGCGCCAATGTGCTGATGCGCGGCACGAGTGGCGTCCGGCCGGTTCTGCCCGAGCTTCTGGTCGACATGTTGAACCGAAAGCTGCATCCCACAGTGCCGTCGCAGGGGAGCGTCGGCGCCTCTGGCGATCTCGCGCCCTTGTCGCACCTCGCCCTGGCGATGATCGGCGAGGGAGACGTCAAAGTCCCGAAGCCGATCACGCTCGAAGCGAAGGAAGGACTTGCCTTCGTCAACGGCACGCAGGCGCAGACGGGTCTCGCGGCGCTGCTCGTGACGGACGCCTGGACCCTCTGGCGCACGGCTCACGCCGCTGCTGCGATGAGTCTCGAGGCCGTTCGTGGGTCGCCCGATCCGTTCGACGCGCGCATTCATGACGCGCGGCCGCATCCCTGGCAGCAGCGCTCTGCGGCGCTGCTGCGCGAGCTCCTGGCCGATAGCGAGATTCGTGAATCCCACCGCGAGAATGACCCCAGAGTTCAGGACGCCTATTCGCTGCGCTGCACGCCGCAGGTGCTGGGCGCGGTCGGTGAGGGACTCGCCTTTGCGGAGCGGCTGGTCGCCGCCGAGCTGAATGCCGCCACGGACAATCCACTCGTGTTCGGCACCGATGTGCTGTCCGGTGGCAACTTCCACGGACAGCCCATCGCCCTGGCGCTCGACGTCATTGGTATTGCGCTGACGACGCTGGCGGGCCTGGCGGAGCGGCGCATCGAACGCGTGGTGAATCCCGATTTGTCGTCTGGTCTTCCCGCATTCCTCGCGCGCGATCCCGGTCTCGAGTCGGGCCTCATGACCGCACAGATCTCGGCTGCCGCGCTGGTCGCGGAGTGCCGGGTGTTGGCGACCCCGGCGAGCGTGCAGTCGATCCCCACGGAGGGAAATCAGGAAGACATCGTGCCGATGGGGATGACCGCCGCCTGGAAGGCTGGCCGCATTCTGGCGAACGCCGAACGGATCGTAGCGATCGAACTTCTGGCCGGCGCGCAGGGACTTGAGTTTCTCAAGCCGCTGCGGCCCGCGAAGGCTGTGGCGCGGGTGCATGCGGCGGTGCGCCAACACTCCGCCGCCTTGAGCACGGACCGGCCGCTCACGGCCGATATCGAACGGCTCGCGACACAGATTCGGGAAAGCAGGTTCGTGTCGTGAAGGCGCCGCGCGGCTCCACGAAATCGTGCAAAGGGTGGATCCAGGAAGCCGCGCTGCGGATGCTGATGAACAATCTCGACCCCGAGGTCGCGGAGCGGCCGGATGATCTCGTCGTCTATGGAGGCACCGGCAAGGCCGCGCGCGATTGGCCCTCGTTCGACGCGATCTGTCGCACGCTGCGCGTGCTCGACGACGACGAGACGCTGCTCGTGCAGTCGGGGAAACCGGTCGGTGTCTTCACGCCGCACCCCGATGCGCCTCGCGTCCTCATCGCGAATGCGAACCTGGTCGGCCGCTTCGCTACGTGGGAGGTGTTCCGCGATCTCGAGCGCCGCGGGCTGATCATGTACGGTCAGATGACCGCCGGTTCGTGGATCTACATCGGTTCTCAAGGAATTCTCCAGGGTACGTACGAGACCTTTGGCGCGGTGGCGAGATCCAAGTTTCAAGGCTCGCTGCGCGGCCGCATCGTCCTCACCGGCGGGCTCGGCGGCATGGGGGGCGCGCAGCCGCTTGCCGCCACGATGAACGACGCAATCTGCCTGGCGGTCGAAGTGGATCCGGCGCGCGTGCAGCGGCGGCTGGAGACGCGCTATCTCGATAAATCCACCGCGTCGTTGGACGAGGCGCTTGCCTGGTGTGCGGATGCGAAGCGGCGCGGGGTGGCGCTGTCAGTCGGACTCGTCGGCAATTGCGCGGAGGTGTTGCCCGAGCTGGTGCGCCGCGGCTTCATGCCAGACGTCCTGACGGATCAAACGTCGGCGCACGATCCGTTGAACGGCTACGTGCCGGCGGGCGTGAGTCCGACGGACGCCCCGGAGCTGCGGCGGAAAGCCCCTGACGAGTATGTGCGTCGCGCGCGAGCAAGCATCGCAACCCATGTGCGTGCCATGCTCGCGCTCCAGCGCCGCGGCGCCGTCACGTTCGATTACGGCAACAACATCCGCACCGAAGCGCGCGACGCGGGCGTAACCGATGCATTTGAGATTCCTGGATTCGTTCCTGAATACATTCGGCCGCTGTTTTGCGAAGGGAAGGGGCCCTTCCGCTGGGTCGCGTTATCCGGTGACGCAAAAGATCTCAAGCGCACCGATCAGCTCATCCTCGAGCTCTTTCCCGACAACGCACACCTGAAGCGCTGGATTGCGCTCGCGGAACAGCGCGTCGCGTTCCAGGGACTCCCGGCGCGCATCTGCTGGCTCGGGCAGGGCGAGCGGGCGCGCTTTGGGGTGGCGTTGAACGATCTCGTGCGAACGGGCGAGCTGTCCGCCCCCATCGTCATCGGCCGTGACCACCTCGATACCGGATCGGTGGCATCGCCGTTCCGAGAAACCGAGGCGATGCGCGATGGCTCCGATGCCATCGCCGACTGGGCGATCCTCAACGCGCTGCTCAACACCGCATCGGGCGCATCGTGGGTCTCGTTTCATCATGGCGGAGGCGTGGGTATCGGCAATTCGCTTCATGCCGGACAAGTCATCGTCGCCGACGGCACACCGGCGGCCGCGAAACGACTCGAGCGCGTGCTGACGAACGATCCCGGCATCGGGGTGGCCCGACACGCGGACGCTGGCTATCCCGAGGCCATCGAGACCGCCCGCCGGCATCACATCCGCCTGCCGATGAGCGGAGATCTCGACTGAAGACGCTGCTCGTTGGGTCCCGGCAGGTGGTAACGTGTCGAGGTCCGGCCCGCGCCCGCCGCGGACGCGAGATGGCGATCGTTGAAGTCCTCCAGGATGCCGCCGTGCTGATCGATGGAAATCGCATCGCGTGGGTCGGCGGACGCGCGGATGCTCCGCGCGCCCACGACATTCGGGTTCAGGAAGTCACCGGCGTTCTATTTCCCGGTTTCGTCGACTGTCACACGCATGGCGTCTTCGGCGCGCCGCGGCTGGAGGACCAGGAACGCCGCGCGCTCGGGCTCGACTACAAGGCAATCGCGGCCGCTGGTGGCGGAATCCTCGAATCGGTGCGCGACGTCCGAGCGCGCTCCGAGGCCGAGCTCGAGGCGCTCACACGCGCGCGTCTCGAAGCGCTGATCGCACGCGGCTCCACGACCATCGAGGTAAAATCGGGCTACGGTCTCGAGCTGAACGCCGAGCTGAAGCAGCTTCGCGTGATCCACCGGTTGCGCGAGTCACTGCCGGCGACGCTCGTCCCGACGTTTCTCGGCGCGCACGAAGTCCCGGCTGAATACCGCAGCCGCCGCGCGGAATATGTCCGGCTCGTCTGTGAGGAGATGATCCCCACCGTCGCGCGTGAGCACCTTGCGGTATCGTGCGATGTATTCTGCGAGCCCGGCGTCTTCACGGTTCGAGAAAGTCGCGAGATCCTGCAGGCGGCCGCGCGCCACGGATTGCGCGTGAAGCTTCATGCCGATGAGCTCGAAGGAGCGGGCGGCGCGGAGCTTGCCGCCGAGCTCGGCGCCCTTTCGGCCGATCACCTGGCTGCGATCTCGGACGCCGGGATCCGGGCCCTGGCCGCGAGCGATACGGTTGCCGTGCTGCTGCCGGCGACGATGATCTTCCTGGGAAAGAGAACGCAGGCACCCGCCCGCCGTCTGATCGACGCGGGCGCAGCGGTCGCGCTGGCGACGGATTTCAATCCTGGAACGTCCCCGACGATGAGCTTACCGCTCGTCATGGCCCTCGGTGTCTCACAACTTGGGCTACGTCACGCGGAAGTTGTGACGGCCGTGACGAGCAATGCCGCCGCCGCGCTCGGCTTGGCCGGCGAGCGGGGGCAGATAGCGCCGGGCTATGTCGCCGACCTGGTGCTGGCACCGGTGGATGACTGGCGTGAGGTGGCCTACTGGATGGGGCGCGACGTCGTAAGCGCCGTCTGGACAGCAGGTTCGGCTTGTCCCACCTAGACCGCTCCGATATCTTAGTGCTCCCATGTCGAAGATTGAGCAGCTCAAAGAGAAGGCGAAGGGTCTCGAGGCCAGGGAACCGAAGAAGGCCGTAGAGGTCTGGCTCGACGTTCTCGGTAATCAGGACGAGACGAATCCCGACCTCTCGATCTATAACCGCATCGGCGATCTCTACATCAAGCTGAAGGACCCAAGTGGCGCGGCCGACTACTACGATCAGGCCGTGGACAGGTACGCGGAGCTGGGTTTCCACAACAATGCCATCGCCATGTGCAACAAGGTGCTGCGCAACGCTCCGGCGCGGCAGGCGACCTATTTGAAGTTGGCGAAGCTCTATGCCGCGAAGGGGTTCATTGCCGAGGCAAAACAGAACTTCGTCGAGTACGCCGAGCGTATGCAGAAGGCCGGCAAGATCGACCATGCGTTCGCCGCGCTGAAAGAATTCACTGACATCTCGCCGGAGAGCGCCAATCTGCGCGAGATGCTCTCCGAGCACCTGAAGATGTACGGGGCCGATCCTGGCAAGCGGGGATCTTCGGCGGGCCGTGTCACACCGCCGCCCACACCGAAGCCGCCGCCGCGGCCCGGTGGGGAAGAGCAGGATCTCGGCGGATCTGGAAAGCGGAAGACGTCCAGTCTCGTCTTCCTCGACCTCGATGAGCCGCGCGGGCCAAAAGGGCCGAAGGCACCACCGGAACCTGCAAAGGCAGCGGCGCCGCCACCGCCTCCTCCGCAACCGCCTCCGGCACCGCCGTACGAAAAGGTGATTGAAGACGTTGTGCCTGAGCCCGACGAGTCGCTCCAAATCGAGACGACCAGTCTCGTCGATGAGGCGGCGGGCGAGGGCACGGGGAACGGCACGCTGGAAGGTTTGGAGACCACCGTGGCCGATTTCGCTCACGTTCGAGACGAGAGCCCCGCCACGCCCTCGATTCGAGCGGAGCTGAACCCGAGCGATCTCGATCTCGAGCCAGTAGCCGAGCTCGAGCCCATCGCTCCCGCGCCAGATCCTAATGAAGGAATCGAGCTCGAAAACGCGGACCTGGTTCTCGAGGGCAACGTCGCTGAGCCGCCGCCACCGAAGGTGGCGCCGAAAGCGACACCAAAGGCTCCGCTCTTCAAGAAGCCAGCGGCCGCTGCGCCGGCATCGCCGAAGGTCAAGCCGGTCGTCCCCAAGCGTCCGGCGGCGCCTGCGCCAGACAGCTCCAAGACCGTCGTCGAAGTCCCGCCGCTCGAGCTCGAGCCGGACTTCCAGACGGCGACGACCGACGCCGGCCACGACGTGGACGATGAGCCGCTGGCGCTCGACGACGCAGCGCCGCGGCATCCGAGCTTCATTCAGACCGAAGAGGACACGTCGATCTCCACGGGTGGGCGCAAAACCGGCTTTATCGATCTGGGAGTCGACGAGATCAGCTCCGGCAACGATCAGGCGAGCTCGCTGGTGTTCTCCAACATCGAAGAGACGCCGGCCGCGCCCGGGATCGACGAGTTGGAGAGCCGCGTCGCCGACAATCCTGATGATCCCGGGGCGCATCAGGCGTTGGGCGAAGCGCTGATCGAGCAGGGCGATCGCGACCGTGGTATCGAGGAGCTCGATCTCGCGACGGGCGGGTATGAGAATGCGGGAAACCTCTCGGAGGCACGTCACCTCGTCGACGAAGTGCTGCGGCTCGACCCCAACAGCGTGCGGCACCGCCAGAAGGCGGTCGAGTTCGCGTTCAAGGCGGGTGACAAGTCTAAACTGGTCGACGCATACCTCGAGCTGGCCGATGCGTTGCTGCGGTCCGATCTGCCGGACAAGGCCCGCGCCGTGTACGCGCGCGTCGCCGAGCACGATGCGAAAAACGAGCGCGCCCGCGCGGCACTCTCGATGCTCGCGCCAGCCGTAGCCGCGCCGGCCAGCGCCAAGCCGGAGGGCAAGGTCAAGGCGAAGGACGCGAAGATGAAAGTCCGCGACGAGGCCAGCGTGGATGGCGACTTTGTCGACCTCGGCTCTTTGCTCAGCGAGGAGGATGAGGATATACCGCAGAAAGACACGCGGCTGCGTGTGCAAGATGAGGAACCGACGGGTGACGAAGAGCAGGACTTCCAGGATATGCTTGCGCGGTTCAAGCAGGGCATCGACGAGAACATCGATGAAGCCGACTTCCAGTCCCACTATGATCTCGGCGTCGCGTTCAAAGAGATGGGATTGCTCGATGAGGCGATCGCGGAGCTGCAGAAGGCGCTGCGGGCCCCGGAAGGGAAACTGCGGACATCAGAGATGCTCGGCATCTGCTTCTTCGAAAAAGGCGCCTATGGCGTTGCCGAATCGATCCTGCGCCGCGGCCTGGATCTGCCGGCATCGGGAGATCAGGAGCGGCTGGGCATCCTCTACTGGCTCGGTCGTGCGCTGGAGCAGCAGGGGAAGAAGGCCGACGCGCGCGATCTCTACGGCCGCGTGTTTGCCGTCGACATCCGGTTCCTCGATGCCGAGCAGCGCGTGAAAGCGCTCGCCAAAGCGAAATAGCGTGAGCCAACAAGTCGCCCGCGTCAGTCTCCGCGACGTACAACGGCCCGTGGCCGGCGAACTGGAGCAGGTGGGACTGGAGCTGCAGCGGGTCATCGCCGCCGATTTCCCCATCGTCAGTGAAGTGAACGATCATCTCCTGCAGATGAAGGGGAAGCTGTTCCGGCCGACGTTGCTACTGCTCAGTCACCATGCGGCGGGTGACGCCGCCGGCGATCCGCGCGCGGTCACACTCGCGGCGGTCGTCGAGCTGATCCATCTCGCCACCCTCGTGCACGACGATTCGGTGGATCACTCGGTGCTACGACGTGGGTTGCCCACGATCAATGCGCTCTTCTCTCACCAGATCGCCGTAATCATGGGTGACTACTTGTACTCCCGGGCGATCATCGAGCTGGTGCGCCTCGACGATCACGAGGCCTTGCGCGTACTCGCGCGCGTCACCAACGAAATGACCGTAGGGGAAATGCGGCAGCTCGAAGCGCACGACAAGCTGGCCTACGGCGAAGCGGAATACGACGCCCTGATTCGCGCCAAGACCGCATCGTTGCTTTCGGGCGCGTGCGAGGTGGGCGCGCTGGCGGCCCCGGCGAACTACCGTCAGGCGCTGGCCCGCTTCGGTATGCTGCTTGGCATGGCATTTCAGATCACGGACGACTTGCTCGACTACACGGAACCGGAGGCGGTGACGGGAAAGCCGTCCGGTCTGGACCTCCGCGAGCACAAGGTCACGCTCCCGTTGATCGCCGCACTCGCGCGCATTGGGCCCGAAGCCCGTCGCGTGGTGGCCGCGTTGATGGATGCCGCGGAACCGAGTGACGATTTGGTGGCTGAGGTGATCCGACTGGTAGAGAGCGCAGGCGGCCTGGAGGTCGCGCGCCAGCGCGCCCTGGACCTGGCGCAACAGGCGGAGGCGGAGCTGGATGTGCTGCCACCGTCGCCCGCGCGCGACGCGCTACGGGGAAGCATCGCATATGCCGTGGAACGGCGGAGTTAGCTCTCTCCGTGCCGCCGGGACCACGCCGCCCCATCTTTCACCTGAGTGTCCTCGCGGTAGGTTTCGTCCTGGGCGGGCTGCTGCAGGCATTCCTGCGGCGGTTCTTGCCTCAAGGACCGGCGAAAGAGGTCTTCACCTGGTCGGTGACCCCGACCCTTGGTCCAATACACCTGGACCTATTGGTCATGTCGATTACGCTGGGGCCGGTCGGTTTGGACGTCTCGCTGCTCGCGGTGCTGGGCGTCGTCGTCGCGTATCTCGTGGCCCGCTCGCTCTTCTAGGAAAGGCGAATCATGTTCGGCAATCTCGGGTTCACCGAAATCGCGATTCTGCTGCTGATCCTGGTGCTGTTCTTCGGCGCCAAGCGGATTCCGGAAATCGGCGCGTCGATCGGGAAGGGGATCAAGGAGTTCAAGCAGGGGCTCAAGGACGAGCCACCCTCGGAGCCTCCATCGTCTGACGCCTCACTGCCCCCGGCTTCAAGCGGGGCGACCGGTGCTGCAGGTGCACCGAAGCGGCTCAATCAGTAAAGGCGTTACAGCATGCTGGGAAATCTGAGCGGCAGCGAAATCCTGATTCTAATGCTGATCGTCCTGCTGGTCTTCGGGGCGAACCGCCTGCCCGACGCGGGCAAGGCGGTGGGCAAGGGACTGCGGGAATTCAAGCGCGCGCTGTCGGACGCGGAAGAAAGCATTCAGCGGCTCCCCCCCTCACCCTCCGGGTCCTCGGCCGCGCGAGAAGGGGAGCAGCCGCGTGATGGAAAGCCGAAGCGCTTGGTCGAGTAGCGTTACTGCAGCGCGGCGGTGTTGTCCGCCTGGGCCTGCGACTTGAACAGGTCCTTGCGCCGGTCCACAATCTTGGCCTTCGCGCGCAGCCCCTCCATGTACTGCTGAATCCGCGCCTGTTCCGCCGCCTGGCGGAACTGCGTCCGCTGGACGTCTTTCTGAGTGACCCACGCGCTCGAGTCGGCGAGCTTGCGTCCCAGTGACTGGATGATGTAGTCGCCCCGCTCACCTTCGATGACTCCGCTGCGTTCGTCCACACCGAGACCAAATGCCGTGCCGACGACGGCCGGCTCGTTCGCCAAGTAGGCGGGCGGATGCAGGCGCGTGAACCAGCCGAGGCGCTGCACATCCAGCCCGCGGGCCTTGGCCGCAGCGATCAGATCACCGCTGCTCAGCGTTTTGGCAATCGAGTCAGCGCGCTGCCGTGCCAACACCTTTTGTCTCTCCAGCCGAACCAGTGCGGTCGCCCGCGCGCGTACCTGGTCGAGGCGCGCCTCACCACCGGGGGTGATCGAGTCGAGACGGAACACGTAATAACCGGATATCGCTTCGATCACCGGACTGGTCTCACCCACCGGCGCTTCGAAGGCCCAGATGCTGACGTCGGGAATCCGATATTGCCCCATGGCAAACGGCTGGCCCTCGATCACCTGATAGGTCGGCGACAGCGAGAGATGCATGCGGCGCGCCGTCGTGTCGAGGATCGTCGGATCGGTCCGCTCGGCGGCCAGACGCTCCAGCGTATCGGCGCGCGATTCCACCTGATCGAGGTGTTCACCCTGAAGGGCGATTGGAATCAGGATGTGGCGAACCTTGACCGAGTCGCCCTTTGCCTCGTCGATGCGGATCAGATGGTAGCCGAACTGGCTCTCGACCGGCGCCGAGAGCTGTCCCGGCTTCAGGGCGCGCACCGCTTGCATGAACGGCTCGACGAGTCGCGTATCGTTCCGTTTGATCCAGCCGAGCTCGCCGCCGCGCTGCCCGCTCCCGCTATCGCTCGACTCCCGCTTGGCGACGTCCTCGAACTTGGCGCCGCGCGCGAGCTCAGCGCGCACGCGCGCCACCCGCGCGCGCGCAGCGGCAGTATCAGCCGCATTCGGCAGGCGCGGTACGGAGATGAACCGGACGTAGGCGACCGAGGGCTGCTTGGGGAAATCGTCGGGATGCTTCTTCAGGTACGCCGTCAGCTCTGCGTCGCTGATGGCGCTCGAATCCGGGATGGTGTACGGCCAAATCGCGAGCGATGCCACCTCGACCGAGTCGTGCTGATCTCTGTAGATGCGCCAGAGCTTGGCATCGGACACGTAGACGTCGCTCGTGAGATACTGAGCCAGCTTGATGCGGGGAATCTGATCGCGGTAGATCGCCTCGAGCTGCGCGAGCACGGCGCGGTCACTCGTGGTCGCGAGGAACTGCTGCCACTTGCGGAGATCGAACTGGCTGTCGGTCTGGAACTGCGGATCGCGCATGACCTCGGGCGGCGGCGAGTTCCGGGCCATGTCGATGATCTCTTCATCGCTCACCCGAATCCCAAGCCGCTTGTATTCCTGCTTGAGCAGCGCGTCCTGAATCATCTGATTGATGACTTGATCGCGGAGCTGCTCGTCTTCCTCGCGCGACATCGGAGCTGAGCCGTTTTGCTGGCGATACTGCTCCGCCGCGACCTGCACCTTCTGCTGGAATTCGTTGACCTGGAATTCATCGCCATTGACGCGGAGCACCACCGTGCCGCTTGGGCCGAGAATGCTCATCACTTGTCCAATGGCGAGCCATGCCACGAAGGCGATGGCGAGGATGTAGAAGACCCACTTGGCGTTGGCGCGCATGGTGCGCAGCATGGCGACGTCAAACTCCGAAAAAAGAGGGGTGAAGGGGCATAAGTCTAAAAACGACAACGCATAATCTCAAGCGCACAACCCGCCGGGTCATTTGACAGCAAGAGCCGCCAAACACTATCTTCGTCCAATTCCCACATAGACTTAGGCGTGGCCTACACTAGCGAGATCGATAAACTCGAAGCGCGTTATCAGCAAAACCCCAAGGGCCGGAATTTCGCCCCCTTGGCGGACGCCTATCGTAAAGCAGGGCTTATAGATAACGCAGTCGAGCTATGTCAGAACGGACTCAAGCTCCACCCCGATTACGTCAGCGCCTACATCGTGTATGCCCGGTGCCTCGTCGACAAGAAAGACGATCCAGGGGCGCATGACGTCTTCAAGCAGGTGCTGGACCTCGACCGGGAGAACATCATCGCCCTGCGCGGTCTTGCCGAGCTGGCCGAGCGGACGGGGAAATTTGACGAAGCGGTCGAGTGGCTCGGCAGGCTGCTCAACGTGGATCCCATGAACGGCGACGCTGCCGAAGCATTGGCGCGGGCGAAGGGCAAGCTGGCCTCAGGGGCGCCGGCACCCTCGTCTCCGGGAGCAGCCACAGCACCGATGACCAAACCGGATTTCGCTGTCGAGCATGAGGAACCCACTGCCGTAGAAATCGCGCAAGCGCCGCCGCGTCCGTCGGGCAGTACTCCCATGATCGAGAATTTCGAGAACCCGATCTCCTTCAATCCCAATGCCCACGCCGCGGCCAAAGCCGAAGGGCTGGAAGTTCAAGAAGATGTCGAGCTGAATCCGCAGCAGATCGAGCAGGTCGACATCGAAGGACTCGCGCGAACGCAGTACGAAGGAAGCGGGATGTTCAAGCTGGACGCGCCGGAACCCGCGATGCCTGCTGCTGGCGCAGCACCCGATCTCGACGAGGCGCTGCCACAGGTAGATCTGCCGCTGATCATGCCGGACGAGGAGTCTGTGTCGCGGGTGGCTGCTCACTCTGCACCCGTGCCGCCTCCGCCTCCCGTTCCTCCACCGGCTCCGTCCCCTCCGCCCGCGCCGCGAGATCGTGTGCCGGCGGCGGTGGCGTTATCGGATGATGACGGCGCGGCCGACACGGCGACATTGTCGCAAGCAGAGCCCGTCGTCACGGAGACAATGGCGGAGCTCTACCTCAAGCAGGGCCACCAGCAGGACGCTTTGCGCGTGTACCAGGCGTTGCTTGCGCAACGCCCCAACGATGCGAAGCTCCGTGCCAAGGTCCAACAGCTTTCGCACGGCGGGAAGAAAGGCTCGGGCGTTTCGGCACAGGCGTTCTTGAAAGGAATTTGGTCCGGGAAGGGAGCGCCAAAACCTCCTGAGCCGCAGAGCACACTCGCCGCAGCGTTCGATGTCGCTGGTCCACTACCCGGCGAGCCGTCGCATCCCGCGCAGGATCACATCTCGCTTGATTCCGTGTTCGGCGAGGAAGTGGCCCGCCGGTCGAGTACGCCGGCCCCCGCGGAGTCGGCGACGGGCGCACCCGAGGCGGGAGCGGCTCCGACTGGCGCATCAGCCACGGGGGGCGGGGGCGGGGGCTTCTCGTTCGACGACTTCTTTGCCGGCGGGAAGGGCGAGGCACAGGCCTCACCTGATGGGGGGGCGTCAGCGAAAACGCCGGGCGGCAGCGCTCGTGTCTCGGGCCGGACGCAGCGTCCGCCGGAAGACGAGGCGGAGACCGATCAGTTCCAGCAGTGGTTGAAGAAGCTCAAATCCTAGTGTCCCACCGCATTGCCGTGCTGAACGGCCCCAATCTCAATCTGTTGGGTGAGCGTGAGCCTGAAGTGTACGGAAGGACGAGCCTCGCGGAGATCGAGCGTGCCACGAGGGAGCGCGCGCGCTCTCTGGGTATCGAGTGCACGTGGATTCAGACCAACCACGAAGGTGAATTGGTGGAGGCCATTCAGGGACTCAAGGGCCGCGCCGACGGGGCGGTGGTCAATGCGGCTGCGTTTACGCATACCAGTCTGGCGGTACGGGACGCGCTGCTCGCGGTCCGCGTGCCATTCGTCGAAGTCCACTTGTCCAACATCTTCGCGCGCGAGCCGGAGCGGCGGCGGTCATTGCTGGCCGATCTTGCCGTCGGCGTTGTGACGGGATTTGGCGCCGACAGCTATCGGTTGGGATTCGAAGCCCTTGCCCGCTACCTCGACGCGGTCGCCCACCCATCCCGATAGGCGCCCCGAGCGACAGGCGGCGCTGGCCGCACTGCTCGACGCCGAAGGATTGGACGCGCTGCTGGTCACTTCGCGTCCCAACATCCGGTACCTCACCGGCTTCAGCGGATCAGCCGGTGTGGCGGTCGCGACGAAGCAAGAGCTGCTGGTAGTTACCGATTTCCGCTATGACGAGCAGGCACGCCAGGAGTGCGGCGCGGTGGCGCGCGTAGAAATCGAGGGCACGAGCGTGTGGGATCGGCTCTTCAAGGAGCTCCCACCGCTGGAGTTGATCGGCTTCGAGGCGCACGCGTTGACGGTGAAGGATGCCGAGCGCCTGTCGAGCACCGCGGCGGCTGCGTGGCGCTGGAAAGCGGCCGGCGAGCTGGTGGAGCGATTGCGCGTGCGGAAGGACGCCGGCGAGGTCGCCGCAATTCGCGCGGCCGGGGCCGTGGCCGCGGCGGCGCTGCGCGACACGTTGGCGGAGGCGCGTCCCGGGCTAACGGAGCTCGAGATAGCCGGCGTGCTCGAGGGTGCCCTGCGGCGCCACGGCAGCGAGGCGCATCCTTTTCCGACGATCGCGGCGAGCGGGCCGCGCAGCGCGCTGCCCCACGCGCACACGAGCACGCGCAAGGTGGCGGCGGGTGAGTGGTTGCTGCTAGACTTTGGCGCCGTCGTGGACGGCTACTGCGCCGACATCACACGCACCGTCGTCGTCGGCGCGCGCGCGGACGAATCGCAGCGCGCGCTCTACGAGCTAGTGCAACACGCGCAACGATGCGCGCGCGAAGGCGTGCGTGCGGGCATGAGTGGCAAAGATGCCGACGCGCTCGCGCGCGACCCGATCGAGGCACGCGGGTTTGGCGCCGCGTTCGGGCACTCGACCGGCCACGGCCTCGGTCTCGAGGTCCACGAGGCACCGCGGCTCGCGCGCACGGCAGCAGATGCGTTGCCCGAAGGCGCGGTCGTGACGATCGAGCCCGGCGTCTACGTCGCGGGACGGGGCGGCGTGCGGATCGAAGACGATGTGTACTTGTCGGCGGATGGACCCGTCTTGCTCACTGACGGTTGTACGGAACTCGTGGAGCTGGTGTGACTGTTGACGTCCCCGGCACCGCCCGGTCTATTGGAGGGTCATGAAGCTCGACATCATTGCCCAGATCGTGCAGATCTTGAAAGATGCCCCCGAAGTCGGGGCGATCGAGATCCGCCGCGGGCTGTTTGGGGCGTGGTCGTCGGTACGGGTCTCCAAGGCCGGGCACGGGAATACCGTGGGGGCGGGAGATGTCATTGTGTCCCAGCGCGGCATCGCGCCATCAGCATCGGGCTCTGCTACCGGCTCCGGTCCTGCTGCCGCCTCCGCCGCCTCACCCGCTGCAGCCGCCGGCCCCCAGTTACTCGAGATCAAGTCCCCGATGGTCGGGACGTTTTATCAGTCACCCGAGCCGGCGGCCCAGCCCTATGTCAAGGTGGGGACGCGCGTGAACGCGGGGCAGGTGGTTTGCATCATCGAAGCCATGAAGATCATGAATGAGATCGAGTCCGAGGTCTCAGGCGTGATTCGCGAAGTCACGGCGCAAAACGCGCAGCCGGTAGAGTTCGGCCAGGTCCTTTTCCGGGTGGATCCGCATGGGTGAGGCGACACAGAGCAATCTGCCGGCATTCAACTTCAAACAAGCAATCACGCAGATGGTGCAGCGCAACGGCTCCGACTTGCTGCTCAAAGTCGGACGGCCGGCGACCATCCGCGTGAATGGCGAGCTCCTCGCGCTCGAAACCGCACCGCTCAAGCCGGAGGAGCTGAAGTCGCTCGCCGAGCAGATCATGACACCGCGCCAGGTCAAGGAATTCGCCGAGCACAAAGAGGCGGACTTCGCGATCGGCGTGCCCGGCGTGGGGCGGTTCCGCACCAACGTCTACCAACAGCGCGGCACGGTCGCGTTCGCGTTCCGGGCCATTCCGTACGAAGTGAAGCAGATCCGCGAGCTGAATCTGCCGACCGTGTTGGAGGAGATCGCGCTCAAACCGCGCGGGCTCGTACTGGTCACGGGCGTGACCGGCTCGGGGAAGTCGACGGCGCTGGCCGCGATGATCAATCACGTGAACACGAATCGCCGCGTGAATATCATCACGATCGAAGACCCGATCGAGTTCCTGCATCGGGACCAGCATGCGAACATCTCACAGCGCGAAGTCGGGAACGACACGCTCTCGTTCAACTCGGCACTGCGGCACGTGCTGCGCCAGGATCCCGACCTGATCCTCATCGGCGAGATCCGCGACATGGAGACGCTGGATACGGCGCTCAAGGCCGCGGACACCGGCCACATGGTGTTCTCGACGCTCCACACGACCGATGCCACCCAAACCATCAACCGCGTCATCTCCTTCTTCCCGCCTCACCAGCACGACGAAATCCGCCATCTGCTCTCGACCGCACTGCAGGCGATCGTCTCGCTGCGTCTCGTGCCGCGCAAGGACGGCCGTGGGCGCGTCCCGGCGGCGGAAGTCCTGATCAATACGGCGGCCGTCGCCGATAACATCCGCGACCTTTCCAAGCAGCTGAACATTCCCGACCTCATCGCTCAGGGGTCGGTGCAATACGGCATGCAGAGCTTCGATCAATCGCTGTTCCACTGGTACAGCCAAGGCGTCATCAGTTACGAGAGCGCGATCTTCTACGCGACGAACCCGAGCGAGTTCGCCCTCAAGGTCTCGGGCGTCGACTCGTCAGGAAACCGCCTCGGCGGGACCGATGCGGCCGGGATCGAGCTGACGCCGTAATGTTCAAGCGAGTGCTGATCGCCAACCGCGGGGAGATCGCCCTGCGGGTGATCCGCGCGTGCAAGGAGTTGGGCGTCGAGACGGTTGCGGTCTACTCAGAAGCGGACCGCGAATCGCTGCACGTTCGCTTCGCCGACGACGATGTGTGCATCGGCCGCCCGCCCAGCCGCGACAGCTACCTGAACATCCCGCGCCTCATCGCCGCCGCCGAGATCACCGGCGCCGACGCCATCCATCCCGGCTACGGATTCCTCGCCGAGAACGCGGAGTTCGCCGAGAAAGTCGGCGCGTCAAACATCGTGTTCATCGGGCCGACGCCGGACCAGATCCGGCAGATGGGAGACAAGGCGGCGGCGCGCAAGCTCGCCAAGGAGCAGGGTGTGCCGACGGTACCGGGCTCGCCGGGGCCGGTGGAATCGCCCGAAGAGGGCCTCGAGATCGCCGGCAAGATCGGATTCCCGGTGATCATCAAGGCCGCCGCGGGGGGCGGCGGCAAAGGGATGCGCGTTGCGAACGATCCCGACCAGTTCGCGCAGTCGTTCACGCTGGCTCGGCAGGAGGCGCTGGCCGCGTTCAATTCCGACGAGGTCTACATCGAGAAGTATCTCGCACGGCCCCGCCACATCGAAATCCAGATCATGGGTGACCAGCACGGCAAAGTGATGCACCTGTGCGAGCGCGACTGCTCGGTACAGCGGCGCCATCAGAAGCTGGTCGAGGAGGCGCCCTCGCCGGTGGTCGATCAGGCACTGCGCCAGGACATCGGCGACGCCGCGGTCAAGCTCGCGGAGGCGATCGGCTATGTCGGCGCCGGGACGATCGAGTTCCTGCTCGACTCGGACGGCTCTTTCTACTTTATGGAGATGAACACGCGCATCCAGGTCGAGCACCCCGTGACCGAGATGTGCACGAACTTCGACCTGGTGAAGGAGCAGATCTCCGTTGCCGCCGGGGCGCCGCTCACGCTGGTGATGAACGGCCACCGCCTGCGCGGCCATGCGATCGAATGCCGCGTCAACGCGGAGGATCCCAGCCGCAATTTCCAGCCGTCGCCGGGTCTGATCACGGCCTACCATCCGCCGGGTGGCCCGGGCGTGCGGGTGGACACGCACATCTATGCGGGCTACACGGTGCCGCCGTACTATGACTCACTGCTGGCCAAGGTCATCGTGCACGGCAACACGCGGACCGAGGCGCTCGCCCGTATGCGCCAGGCACTCGACTCGTTTATCATTGAGGGTGTGACCACGACGATTCCGTTCTTGGGCCGGGTTATGCGCCACCCGGACTTCGTCGCGGGCAAGGTCGACACGAAGTTCCTCGAGCGCGAGCCGCAACTCCTCAAAGATCAGACATGAAGATTGACGTGTACTACACACCACTCGGCCTCAATGCGGGAGATCTCACCGGCCGAGCGGTTGTCGTCATTGACGTCCTGCGCGCGACCAGCACGATCGTCAGCGCGCTCGCCGCGGGCGCGAAGGCCATCGTCCCGGCCGCGAGCTCGGAGGAAGTCGTGCGCCTGACCGCCAATCTCGAAAAGGACGGCATCGTGCTGGCCGGGGAGCGCCGACTCCAGAAAATCGAGGGATTCAATCTCGGAAACTCGCCGCGCGAAATGACCAAGGAGACGGTGGGCGGCAAGACGGTCTTTCTGGCCACGACCAACGGCACGCCGGCGCTCGTCGCCGCGCAGGGCGGCGACCCCGTGCTGGTTGCCGCGGCGCTCAATTTCAGCGCCGTCGCCGAGCGCGCGCACCACCTGTTCATGGATCGCGGCGATATCGTCATCATCTGCGCGGGGCGGGACAAGCAGTTCGCGCTCGAGGACGCGTACACGGCCGGCCGGCTGATCAAAGCCGTGAAGAAGGGCGTGCCGCCCAAGAAACTCACGCTCAACGACGCCGCGCAGGTCTCGCTCGATCTCGCGGCGCAGCAAGGCGGTTGGCAAGACGCACTCGGCGCGAGTGACGCTGCCCGCATGCTCGGCGACGTGGGGCTGGGTGATGACGTGAAGTTCTGCGCCAATCCCGACCGGCTGTCGATCGTTCCCGTCTACGCGGACCGACGCATCGCGGCATGAATCCCAAAGCTCGGCAAGAGCTGATCGGCATTGCGGCCCTGCTGGTTGGATTCTTCCTGGGGCTGACGCTGCTGCCGATCGGATTGACGGGAAGCTGGGGACGATCGATCGGCGGGACGTTGTGGCAGTGGTTCGGCGTCGGCGCGATCGTGGTGCCCGTATTCGGGGTGATCTGGGCACTCGCGGCATTCGAGCGGCTTGGCGCGCTGTCATGGGGCCGCGTGGCGGCACTCGGCGCCGGTCTCACTATCCTGATCCCCTACGGCGTCGCGGTCGCCATCGGTCCGATGTTCTCGGCGGCGGACTACGAGAACTGGACGCGGACCGAGCGGCTCGTGGGATTCGTTCCGGGACTCCTCGCGAAAGGTGTGGAAGGCGCCATCGGGCCCGTGGGCGCGGTGCTGGCCGGCTTGTTTGCACTGTCTGCCCTCGGAGTCCTGACTATCGGCTGGCATCCCCTGACGATGCTGCGGCAAGGGGAGTCAGGAGCCGGGAGTCGGGAGCCAGGGAAGACAAAACCGATTCGCTCGCCGGTCGTGGACGAAGCTGATGCGGAAGTGCCGGCTCCTAGATCCAGGCTCCCGACTCCTTCCGTCAAGAAACCAAAACCGGCACCGCCACCCAAACCCGCCCCGCCTCCGCCGCCGGGCTCACTGATCCCACCGATCGAGCTGTTGACGGAGGGTCCAGGGGCAGTCGAGGATGCCGATGCCGCACAGATCGAGGACATGGGGCGCCGGCTGGTGAACACGCTCGAGACATTCCGCGTCGGCGCGCAGATCACGAACAAGACGGTCGGTCCCGTCGTGACGCGCTTCGAGCTGGAGCCGGGTCGCGGTGTGAAAGTGGGGCGAGTGTCGTCACTCGCCGACGACCTCGCGCTCGCGATGCGGGCGCAGTCGCTGCGCATCGTCGCTCCCATTCCCGGCAAGGCGGCGATCGGCATCGAGGTCCCCAATCCCACGCCGCGCCTGGTCCACGTCCGCGACCTGATCGACAGCGCCGAGTTTCGGCGCACCGTACGCATCCTGCCGGTGGTGCTGGGCCGCAATTTGGAAGGTGAGGAGGTGGTGGATGACCTCACCAAGATGCCGCATCTCCTCATCGCGGGCGCGACCGGCTCGGGCAAATCGGTGTGCATCAATGCGATCATTACCAGCCTCATTTACGCGTACGGGCCGGACAAGCTGAAGTTGTTGATGATCGATCCGAAGATGGTAGAGCTGTCCATGTACAGCGCGCTGCCGCATCTGGGCCTGCCCGTGGTGACCAGTCACCACAAGGCGGCCAACGTGCTGAAATGGGCGGTGTGGGAAATGGAGCGGCGCTACCGGCTGCTGCACGCGAATCACGCGCGCAACATCACCGATTTCAACAAGAAAGTGGAAGCGAAGACGCCGCTCAAAGGCCCGCGCGAGACGCTCGCGACGCAGGCCGGCATTCAGAAGGAGCTGCCGTTCGACGCCGCCTATACGGATGGGATTCTGCCGTACATCGTGCTGGTCGTGGACGAGCTCGCCGACTTGATGCTCACGGTGCAAGGCGAGATCGAGACGCCCCTCGCGGTGCTCGCGCAAAAAGCGCGCGCCATCGGGATCCACCTCATTTTGGCGACGCAGCGACCGTCGGTGAACGTCATCACCGGACTCATCAAGGCAAACTTCCCTTGCCGGATCGCGTTCCGCGTATCGGCCAAAGTCGACAGCCGCACGATTCTCGATCAAAACGGCGCCGAGACCCTGTTGGGGAACGGGGACATGCTGTTTCTGCCGCCCGGGAAAAGTGAAGCGGTGCGCGTGCAGGGTGCATTCATCTCGACCGACGAGACCGAGCGGTTGATGGAGTGGTACAAGGCGCAAGCGCCTGCGGCCGCGACGGCGCCGGGTACGTCGATCGACGAGCAGGTCACGGCGCTCGAGAAGGCGGAAAAAGAGGGGGACGAGGGAGGCGGGACAGCGGAGGGGGTCGGGGAGCGCGATCCCCTGTTCCGGCAGGCGGCCGAGGTCTGCATTCAGAATCAGCTCGGCTCCACGTCGCTGTTGCAACGTCGCATGAGCATCGGCTACGGCCGCGCGGCGCGCATCATCGATCAATTGGAGCTTGCCGGCGTGCTTGGTCCGGCGAACGGTTCCAAGCCGCGCGATGTGCTCGTGGGTCTGGAGGAGTTGGACGACTTGGTCGGGCCGGAGGGTGCAAGTTCGAGCGGTTGAGCGTCGCGTTTTAGCACCGAGATGCGAGTTTTTGGTTATCGTAGTTCCGCGCGCACCTGTAGTATTCCGCCCATGTCGAGCGGGGTTCACAGTGATCCGGAACAGTGGTCGGATCCGCGTCACCAGCGCGGTCTTGCCGGCGAAGAACAAGCCATTCGGTTTCTGCAGTCCCGTGGCTGGGACATCCTTGCGCATCGCTTTCGCGTCGGCCGCATCGAGATCGACCTCATCGCCAGGCGTGGCGCTCTCGTGGCGTTCATCGAAGTGAAGACTCGACGCGGGCTCGCCTTCGGCAGTCCGTTCGAGGCGGTCACAGGCGGAAAGCGGCGCGACATCGTCAAAGTCGCGCGGGTATGGATGGACCGGTTCGGACAGCGCAGCGACGTGTACCGTTTCGACTGTATCGGTATTGTGGATAACAAGTTAGAGCACTTGGAGGATGCCTTCCGTCCTGGATGGCGGTAGGTCTGGTTTCGGTATATATTCGGGCCTCAACCAGAGAGGCTCGCCAACCATGTCGAGGTCCCCAATGGCAGAACAGCAACAGGGTCAGCCAGTCAAACTCTCCGACGACCGCCGCAAGGCACTCAGCCTCGCCATCACCCAAATCGAGAAGACGTGTGGCAAGGGCTCCATCATGAGGATGGGGTCTGACTCGCCGCAGGTCCGCGTGGGCGCGATCTCGACCGGGGCCATCAACCTCGATGCCGCCATCGGCATTGGCGGGATTCCGCGTGGGCGCGTCACCGAAATCTACGGCCCGGAGTCGAGCGGCAAGACGACACTGGCGCTACACGTCGTCGCGCACGCGCAAAAGGAGGGGGGGGCTGCCGCCTACATCGATGCCGAGCATGCGCTCGACGTCGAGTACGCCAAGAAGCTGGGTGTGGACATCGAGAATCTGCTGGTCTCACAACCCGACACCGGCGAGCAAGGTCTCGAGATCTGCGAGATCCTGGTGCGCTCCGGTGCCGTGGACGTCGTGGTCGTCGATTCGGTGGCGGCGCTCGTTCCGAAAGCCGAAATCGAAGGCGAAATGGGTGACTCGCTGCCCGGGCTTCAGGCGCGGCTCATGAGCCAGGCGCTGCGCAAACTCGCCGGCGCGATCAACCGCTCGCGTACCGCGGTGATCTTCATCAATCAGCTGCGGGAAAAGATCGGGATCATGTTCGGGAATCCCGAAACGACCAGCGGCGGCCGCGCCTTGAAATTCTACGCCTCTGTCCGCCTCGACATGCGGCGCATCGGACCGGTGAAAGAGCGGGAGATGGTCATCGGCAACCACGTGCGCGTGAAAGTCGTGAAGAACAAGGTGGCGCCGCCGTTCCGGCAGGCGGAGTTCGACATCATGTTCGACGAGGGGATCAGCCACGAGTCGCTGCTGGTGGACATCGCGGCGGAGGCCGGCATCATCGAGAAATCGGGCGCCTGGTACTCGTACGGCAAGGAGCGGATCGGACAAGGGCGTGAAAACGCCAAGTTGTACCTCAAGGACCATCCGGACATGTCGGCCGAAGTCGAGGCTCGTGTGAAAGAGCACCTCGGCGTTCATAGTCCGGACCCGGGTGGGGCCGCCGCCGCGGACGAGGAGAACGCCTCGAGCGAAGAGTGATTCTCACCGGACTCGCCCCCGATCCGGCCCGGCCCGACTACAGGCTGGTCGAGGTGGATCGGGGGCGTTTTGCATCTCTTCCAGCGATCGAGCTGGCCGGGCTCGGTCTCATTGTGGGAGGGGAACTCGCTCCGCTGGTGCTGGAGCGGCTGCAGGAGCTCGCCGATCTGGAAGCTGCCCATCGTGCGGCGCTCAGGGCCGTGGCGCGGCGTGCCCATGCGCGCCTGGACTTGCGCCGTCGCTTGCTTCAAAAGCAGCATCCGCCCGCTGCGGTCGACGGCGCGCTCGACCGCCTGAGCGCCGCCGGCCTCTTGAACGACGCACGGTTCGCCAGCGATTATGCCGTCGCCAAGGCTCGGCGCGGCCGTGGGCCGGCGCGGCTCGTATGCGACCTGCAGGCGCAGGGTGTCGAGCGCCGCGTCGCCGAGCATGCCGTGCGAACGTCCCTCGCCGCCGAAGGCGTCGATCCCACAGGGACGGTGCGAACACTGGCGGCCAAGCGTGCGAAACAGCTTGCAGGCCTGCCGCCCGTGGTGCAGAAGCGGCGCCTCGTGGCCTTTCTGATACGAAGGGGCTTTGGTGGTCCTGGGCTGAGAGACGTGGTGGATGGACTGATGTCCTCGCCTTAAGTCCCGTCCTTCCTTTCAGTTGCGTGGTTTGGCAGGCTATATTTTCCGAAATGAAGTCCGCCGAGATTCGCCGCAAGTTCATCGACTTCTTCAAGGGTCATCGGCACCAGGAGGTGCCGAGCAGCTCGCTCGTCCCCGCCGACGACCCCACGCTGCTCTTTACCAACGCCGGCATGGTGCAGTTCAAGCGCGTGTTTCAGGGGTTGGAACGGCGCGACTACAATCGAGCCGTGACCTGCCAGAAGTGCGTCCGGGCCGGGGGAAAACACAACGATCTGGAACAGGTCGGCCACACCGCGCGGCACCACACCTTCTTTGAAATGCTCGGCAACTTCTCTTTTGGCGACTACTTCAAGAAGGAAGCGATCGGGTATGCCTGGGAATGGGTGACCAGCAGCAAGTGGCTCGGCATCGATCCCGACCGGCTGTACGTCACGGTCCACCACTCCGACGATGAAGCGCGCAAGCTCTGGCCGCAGGTCACCGGCATCTCCGACAGTCGAATTTTTGGACTCGGCGACAAGGACAATTTTTGGCAAATGGGCGACACGGGTCCCTGCGGACCCTGTTCCGAGCTGAGCGTCGATCTCCGTTCCAAAAGCGAGCGCGGCAAAGGCGACCTCACCACCGACCAGTTCGTGCGGTTGAATGAGGAAGGGAAGCTCCTCGAGATCTGGAATCTCGTGTTCATGCAGTTCGATCAGCAGTCGGACGGGTCGCGCAAAAATCTTCCCAAACCCTCGGTCGATACCGGTGCCGGGCTCGAACGCATCGCCTCTGTCCTGCAGGGGGTGCCGTCCAACTTCGATATCGATCTGTTCCAGCCAATCATCGGGCAGGCAGTCGAGATCGTCGGACGCCCGTATGACCGCGGACCATCCGGCGCCCCCTATCGCGTCCTGGCGGACCACGCCCGAGCCGTGTCGTTCCTCCTCGCAGACGGTGTCTACCCGTCGAACGAAGGTCGCGGGTACGTCCTCCGCCGGATCCTGCGCCGCGCCGTGCGCCACGCCTGGCTGCTCGGCCGTCGCGAGCCCACGCTGGCGCCGCTCACGCGTGCCGTGACGTCCTCGATGGGCGATGTCTATGCCGAGCTCGTCTCCAAGGAGCAGCATATCGAGCGCGTGACGCGCGCCGAGGAGGAACGCTTCCTCGAGACGATCGAGGGCGGGCTCACGCGGATGGAAGAGCTTCGTCATCAACCCGTGATATCGGGTGAGGATGCGTTCAAGCTGTACGATACGTACGGCTTCCCGCTCGACCTCACACAGATGATTGCCGCTGAGCATGGCCATTCGGTCGACATCGAGGGCTTCGAGGCGGCGCTTGGGCAACAGCGGCGCCGTTCGAGGGCGGCGCGAAAAATCGGCGGCGAGGGGCGGCGAGGGGCGGCGAGGGGCGGCGAGTGGGTGGAGATGAAGAAGAAAGGGCAGCAAAGGTGGATCGGGTACGAACGCACGAAAGCGGAGACTGAGCCGATCGCGTTTCGACAGACTGGCGATCAGCTCGAGCTCATCCTCGAAGAGAATCCCTTCTACGCCGAGTCAGGGGGTCAGGTCAGCGATACCGGCGTCGTGACGGGAGACGGCTGGGAGCTGACCGTCGAAGGCGTGGAGAAAGTGGACGGGAAGAACGCGGTCGTCGGAACGTTTGGCGAAACATTCGAGCCGACGCCCGCGCTGGCGCAGGTCAATGAAGCGCGCCGCCACAACATCGAGCGCAATCACACGGCGACGCATCTCGTACACGCCGCGCTGCGCAAGATCCTCGGCACGCATGTGCATCAAGCGGGATCGGTGGTCGCCCCCGAGCGCCTGCGGTTCGACTTCAGCCATCACGGGCCGATCAAGGGCGAGCAGCTGGCGGCGATCGAAGCCGAAGTGAACGCGCACGTGTGGGAGAACCTGCCGATTGAGACACGGCAGATGGCGTACAAGGACGCCGTGGCCGCCGGCGCGATGGCGTTATTTGGCGAAAAGTACGGCGACGTCGTTCGTGTCGTGGACGTGCCGGGCGTCTCGCTCGAGCTCTGCGGCGGCACACACGTCGGTGCGACGGGGCAGATCGCGCTGTTTCGCTTTACGCACGAGACCGGCGCCGCGGCGGGCGTGCGTCGCATTGAGGCGCTCACCGGTCCGGCGGCCTACCGTTACGCGCTCGATCTGCACAATCGGTTATCCGAGGCGGCCGGGCTGCTCAAGACTCAGCCGGAGCACCTCGCTCGCCGCATCGAGGCGATGCTGGAGGAGAACAAGAAGCTCGAGCGCAGAGTCGCGGAGCTCTTGAAGGAAGGCGCCGGGAGCGGGGAGCAGGGAGCCATTGAAAAGATCGGTGACGTCGAGCTGCATGTCAGCGAATCCCGACTCGAAGACCGCGGCCAAATCGCCGCGCTCATGGACGGCTTCCGGGCCAAGCATAAGGGCGCTATTTCCGTGCTGTTCACCACCGGCGACCGGGCCGGCATTCACGTCGCCGTCACGGACGATCTCGTGTCGAAAGGCGTCAAGGCAGGTGAGATCGCGAATGCGATCGCGGCTACGACTGGCGGGAAGGGTGGAGGGCGGCCGCACTTCGCATCCGCCGGCGTCGGTGACGTCAGTAAACTCGGTGAAGCGCGGGCACGCACCGCGGCGATCGTGCGCGAATTTGCACCCCCTCGATGAGCCGAGAGGAAGTGCTGAGCTGGCTCGAGGCGCGCCGTCCCGCGCCGCCCGCGGTGTTGCGTGAACGGCTGCGCGATGCGGTGCACGATACGCCACTAGATCTAGCCGCCCACCTCGCCCAGCTTGGACACGAGTTGCTCGCGAGCGTTGCGGCGCGCCCATCCGGGGGCCGCGAGCTCGCCCTGGATCTGTTGGCGGCCGATGCGTTCGCCACGTACGCATTCGAAGCCCAGGCAGAGGAAGGATCGCTACATGCGACTTGAGGGTCAGGGTTTGCTCGTGCTCGTGGATCCTGTCCGCAGCAACGCCGCGGAAGCGGCGCGCATCGGCCGGGCCGCAAAAGCGGCCGGCGTGCGGGGACTGCTGATCGGCTCTTCCTTCGACGGCGCGGCGCGGACACACGAGGTGGCGCGCGCGCTCCGGGAAAATGCGCCCGGCATCCCGGTCGCGTTATTTCCGGGCTCCGCCATGCAGCTCACCGATCAAGTGGATCTGGTACTGTTCTTATCGCTCGTATCCGGCCGAAATCCGCAGTACCTGATTGAGGAGCATGTCCGCGCCGTTCCCTATCTCCAGCAGCATCCCGTACCCACACTGTCCACGGCATACATCCTCATCGACGGCGGGCGGGTCACCAGTGTCGAGTCGGTGAGCCAGACGCGACCGCTGCCGGCCGACAAGCCCGAGCTGGCTGCCGCGCACGCGACGGCTGCCACGTTGATCGGGATGCAGGCGGTTTACCTCGATGCGGGGAGTGGCGCGGAGCGCCCCGTTTCCGCGGACGTGATTCGGGCGTGCCGCGCCGCGCTCGCCCAGCGACCGCTGTTTGTGGGCGGCGGCATTCGCACGCCGGCACAGGCGCGCGCGGCGCGGCAGGCCGGCGCCGACTTCGTGGTCATCGGGACGGTGACCGAAGAGGGCCCGCAGGGCGAGCTGGGAAAGCGCGGCGGCCTGGGTGGCCTGGAGGCGTTCGTCGAGGCCGCACGGTGAGCGGAGAGAGCGCGCTTACAAAAATCCGCGAGAGTCTCGGCGCACTGGCGACGCTCGCGGGTCGAGTGGCGGCGGAACAGGCAGAGCAAATCGTGGCGATCGCCGACCGCTACGAGCGCACGCTCCGTGGAGGCGGCACCCTGTTCTTCGCCGGCAACGGCGGCAGCGCGGCCGATGCGCAGCATCTCGCCACGGAGTATGTCGTCCGCTATCAGAACAACCGGCCCGCCATGCGCGCCGTGGCGCTCACGACCGATACATCCCTGCTGACCGCCTGTGCCAACGACATGGGGTTTGACGAGGTGTTCGGACGCCAAGTCGAAGCCCTCGCCGAGCCGGGCGACACGCTCGTGCTGCACTCGACATCGGGTGAGAGTCCCAACGTCATCCGGGCGGCGCAGGCGGCCAGGGCGCGGGGCGTTGGCGTCGTCGCGTTCCTCGGCAAAGGCGGCGGGCAGCTCAAAGATCTCGCTGACGCGACCCTGGTCATTCCGGCAATCGATACCGCGCGCATCCAGGAGTTGCATCTGGCCATCGAGCACGTCATCTGCGATCTCGTCGAGGGCAGACTCAAAGGATGATCGATCTCTCCGGTAAGCGCGCGTTCGTCACGGGCGGGGGGCGTGGGATCGGGCGCGCGACCGCGCTGCTGCTCGCGCGCGCGGGCGCCAAAGTGGCGGTCGGCTATCGCAGCCGCAAACCTGCCGCCGATCCGCATATCGTGGCCGCGGTGCGCGGCGACCTCGGCACACCGGAGGGCGCTCGGAAGGCGGTCGGGGAAGCGCTGCGCGCGCTCGGCGGCAGCTTCGACATCCTCGTGGTCAATCACGGCGTCTGGCCATCCGACGATGTGCCCGTAGCCAAGATGACCGACGAACAGTGGGAGTCCACGCGCCGCGCGAATCTCGACGCCGTGATCTATGTCTGCCGTGCCGCGATTCCAAAAATCAGCGACGGTGGCACGATCGTGCTCGTGGGCTCCACCGCGGGGCAGCGCGGCGAGGCGTTTCACACCGATTACGCTGCGACCAAGGGGGCGGTCATCTCGATGACGAAGTCGCTGGCCGTGGAGCTCGCGCCCAAGATCACCGTCAACTGCGTTGCGCCGGGCTGGGTCGACACGGAGATGTCTGCGAAGCCCTACGCCGCCGGCGGCCGCGAGCGGATCGAGCAAACGATTCCGCTGCGGCGCGTCGCGAGCGCCGATGACGTGGCCGGGCCGATTCTGTTTCTGTGCTCGCCCCTGGCGCGGCATATCACGGGCGAAGTCCTGAATGTGAACGGAGGCTCGGTCCTCTGTGGCTGAGCTTCACATCCCCGGCGAAGTCCTGAAAATCGCGAAGCGGCTCGAGGATGCGGGATTCGAAACGTGGTGCGTGGGCGGCGCGGTGCGGGACAACCTGCTGGGGCTCGAGAATCACGACTTCGATCTCACGACCGCCGCGCCGCCGGCGGAGATCCAGAAGATCTTCAAGCGGACGGTTCCGGTCGGCATCGAGCACGGCACCGTGGCGGTGCTCGACGCCAACAATCAGCCGCACGAAGTCACCACGTTTCGCAAGGACATCCAGACCGACGGGCGGCACGCGGTGGTGGAGTTCGGCGTCTCGCTGATGGACGACCTGGCGCGGCGCGATTTCACGATCAATGCCATCGCCTACCATCCGCTGCGCCATGAATGGCGCGACCCCTTTTTGGGAGAGCAAGACCTCGCCAAGAAGTTGATCCGCTCGGTCGGCGATCCCAACTGGCGGTTCCAGGAGGATTATCTGCGGATTTTGCGCGCGCTCCGGTTCAGCGCGCGCTTCGAGTTTCGGATCCACCCGCGCACGCTCGAAGCAGCGAAAGCCAACATTCAGGGGCTCGCGCAGTTGTCGGCCGAGCGCGTCCGAGACGAATGGTTCAAGGGAATTCAAACCGCGAAGAAGGTGTCGCGGTTCGTCGCCCTGTGGGTGGATAGCGGGGCGAAGCGGATCTGGCTGCCGGAGCTTGGAGCCGGGAGCCGGGAGTCGGGAATTCTGGACAAGCTCCCGCGCGATCCGGTCCTGATCACGGCCTATCTGGCCAAAGACCCGGCCTCACTCCTCACGCGTCTCAAGTGCTCGAACAAAGACATCGAGCGCGGGCGAGCCATTGGAAAATGGCGCGAGCATTATCCGGATCCGAAGGATCCCACAGCGATCCGTCGCTGGTTAGCGGCGGTGGGGGATTATGCCGATGATTTGCTGCTCCTGCTCCCCGCTGCCCGTTCCCAACTCCGTAAAGGCGTCGAGGCCGTCCGCGCCAAGAAACCACCGCTCGCGCTGAAGGATCTCGCGGTACGCGGCGATGACCTGATCGCGGCCGGTGTGCGGCCGGGGCCTGACGTGGGCGAGACGCTCGCGCGTTTGTTCGAAGAAGTGTTGGAAGACCCCGCCCGTAACACGAAGGATTACCTCCTCTCGCGTGTTTAAGGCTCTGCTGTACGCGCTCATGGCGGCGGCCGGGAATGTCCTGGGTGGGCTCGCGGTTACGCGGCGCGCGGTGCGCGAGCTGCGCGTCATCGAGCTGTTGGTGGCGTTCGGAGCCGGTTTCATGCTGTCGGTCGCGATCGTCGATCTGCTGCCCGCGGCGTTCGCGCGCAGCGGAACGGCGGCCGCACCGCTGGTGCTTCTCGGTTATCTCGCGGTGCATTTCACACAGCACACGATCACGCCGCACTTCCACTTTGGTGAAGAGACCCACCCCGTGAGCTCGATCGCGGGAACCTCGGCCCTGGTGGGGCTGCTCCTCCACACCTTCTTCGACGGTGTCGCGATCGCGAGTGCATTCCTCGTACGATCTCAGCTTGGCATTCTGGTGTTCATCGCGATCTTCCTCCACAAGTTGCCGGAGGGGGTGACGATCTCGAGCTTGATGATGGCGGGCGGGCGCAGCCAGGGGCGCGCACTCGGTGCCGCGGCTTTGCTGGGGGTCGCCACACTACTCGGCGTTGTGCTCACCGACGAAGTGGGATTCCTCGTGCGACATGGCCTGGCGATCTCTGCGGGCGTGACGATCTACGTCGCCGCGTCGAATCTCGTGCCCGAATTCCAGGGCAAGAGGGACTGGAAGCTTCCGGCGGCGTTTTTTGCCGGCGCGGCGGTCTTCTACGTCACGAAGGTGATTCTCGATTCGGCGGCCTAGGGGAATGGGGAATGGGGAATGGCGCGGCGCGCCGACGCCCTTCCAGCGATCGGAGCAACCCGATTAGCAAGCGAAGTGTTCGCTCACAGAGATTGATGATCGCGTCTGCTTCGGCCTTCTCGATCAAATGGAGTTCGCTGGCTATTCTTAGGTGACTCAGTAGTTCGGCTGTCGACCCGAGAGAGATGCGAAGACAGCGAATGAACTGGGCGGTTGTTCCTAGGGCATAGCCCTCTGCGATGTTGGCGGGAGTGGACGTCGCGGCTCGCCGAATTTGATCTGCCATGCCGAAGTGGCGGCTTAGGGGAGGCTTGAGGGTTAGTTTGTAAGCGTCACGCGCGAGCTGCTGCGCGCATTTCCAGGCTTCGAGGGTTTCGAGCTGTTTCATCCAGAGAACGTGTGTCAATCGATGTTGACGAAACAAATCCAAAAGCCGCATCGCGGGCCTTCGAAAACGCGCACCATTCCCCATTCCCCAGTCCCGGGCCTTTGGTGACCGAACCGACGTTGTTCCAGGGCTCCACCGAGCCTCTCGCGGCACGGATGCGACCTAAGACGCTCGAGCAGTTCCTGGGGCAAGAGCATCTGCTGGGCCCGGGCAAGGCGCTCGGGGACTTGATTCGTCGCGGCGATCTGGGCTCGTGCATCTTCTGGGGCCCGCCCGGCTCAGGCAAAACCACGCTCGCCAGGATCATCGCCAACTACACCGACCGGCACTTCGAGCCATTTTCGGCGGTGACCGAAGGCGTGGCGCGCGTCCGTGAAATCATCAAAGAGGCCGAGGAGCGGCTCAAGTATCAGGGCCAGGGGACGATTCTGTTCTGCGACGAGATCCATCGCTTCAACAAGTCGCAGCAGGACGCGTTCCTCCCGTGGGTGGAGAACGGGGTCATCACACTCATCGGTGCGACGACCGAGAACCCGAGCTTCGAGCTGACGAGCGCGCTCTTGTCGCGCTGCCGCGTGTTCGTTCTGGAGCCGCTCAGCGACGACCACATACGGACGGTGATCACCCGGGCGTTGGGGGGAAGCGGGAAGGGGGAAGAGGGAAGGGTACTGAGCGAGCCTGCGATAGACCTCCTGGTACAGCATGCCCAGGGTGACGCGCGCCGCGCGCTCAATACGCTCGAGGCGGTGCTCAAACATATCCAGGCGTCGCACCCTTCCCCCTTCCCCCTTCCCGCTTCCCCAGATGTCATCCGTCAGGTTCTGGAGAGACCGTTACCGCTCTACGACAAATCCGGCGAGCAGCATTTCAACCTGATTTCGGCGCTGCACAAGGCGGTTCGTGGATCGGATCCCGATGGTTCGTTGTACTGGCTCGCCCGCATGCTCGCGGGAGGAGAGGATCCGCTCTACATCGCACGACGGCTCGTCCGGATTGCGAGCGAAGACATAGGGCTTGCGGATCCACGGGCATTGTCCGTCGCGCTCGCCGCCAAGGATGCCTACCACTTCCTTGGCAGTCCCGAGGGCGAGCTGGCCCTCGCCGAGGCCGCCGTCTATCTCGCCACGGCGCCAAAATCCAACCGCGTGTATACCGCGTTCGGCGATGCGCAGGCAGCCGCCGCGGAACATCCCGCGGAGGCGGTGCCCCTGCATATTCGCAATGCGCCCACGCCATTAATGAAGGAGCTGGGATACGGAGCGGGGTACCAGTACGCGCACGACTACGACCAGGCTTATGTGCCGCAGGAGTATCTGCCGGAGGGGTTGCGGGGAATGAAGTGGTACAGGCCCACCGAGTCCGGGGATGAACGGCTAATTAAGGAAAGGATGGACCGGTGGGCGAAGCTCAAGGAAGAGGTTGCTAATGCTCCACACGGGACACACTAGTGTGTGGAAATGATGCTACACTCCGCGATCGTCTCCGAATCCAGTGGGCACGTTGCCCCGAGCTATGTCATTGCTGTGTGGTGACTTAACTCCCACGAACGGACCGTAAAACCGTGCCGCTGCGGCTCCAGCCTTGCAAACGCCCAAGGCCATGCTCGCAACGCAAAGGTCAAGGTGCCTAGTCACTGGTGGCGCCGGGTTCATCGGCTCGCACCTCACTGAGAAACTCGTCGCGCTTGGTCACTCGGTGCGCGTCGTTGACAATCTCAGCACCGGAAGCGTCACCAACCTCGCCGCATTGAACGGAGCCGTCGAGTTCCTGCCGGGCGATCTGTGCGATCCAGACATCTGTCGGCAAGCCGTTATCGGCATCGATGTGGTGTTTCACCTCGCCGCCTTCGTCAGCGTCCCCCAGTCGGTTCTCGATCCATGGGCCGCGCATGCCGCGAATGTGAACGCGACCGTGCGCTTGATACAGGCGTGTGCGGCCGCCCATGTCGGGCGCATCGTCTATTCGAGCTCCAGCGCGGTCTACGGCGACACCGATGACACACCCCGTGCCGAAGCCACGGAACTGCTGCCGCGCTCGCCGTACGCAGCGTCCAAACTGGCCGGCGAGCAATACGTGCTGTCGTTCGCGCGGGCTGGCGTAACTGAGGGTGTCGCGCTCCGGTACTTCAACGTGTTTGGTCCCCGGCAGAGTCCCCGCTCGGCGTACGCGGCAGTGATCCCAAAATTCTTCGAGGCGGCACTCGAAAACGGCACCGCGACGCTGTACGGAGATGGCCGGCAGACCCGAGACTTCGTCTACGTAGAGAATGTCGTCGATGCAAACATCCTGGCGGCGTCGGCGCCTCGAGAGAAGGTCAATGGTTGCGTGTTTAACGTTGGAGCCGGGAGACGCACCTCCCTCCTCGAATTGCTCAGCATGATCCGACGCGTCAGCGGCCGACCGCTGACGCATGTTTCGGCCCCTGTCCGCTCAGGCGACGTCCGCGACTCCGTAGCCGATCTCGAGCGCGCTGAACGACTGCTCGGGTACCGATCGCGCATCCCGTTGGAGGAAGGGTTGGGACGAACCTGGCATTGGCTCGCGACGGCGTCCGCCATGTCTGCGGGCCAGACGGGTGGTCTGAGTCGCCACAATGGGCGGGAGCTGGTTCCCTCCCCGGGCATTCGCGCGGCGAAAGTTGCTGGCTAGCATTGCGGCGCCTTGCACGATGGCTCCGACGCATGCCCGAGCGGCTGCTGCACCCGCTCCGGCGCCGCAGGGCCCTGGATCGCTTGCGCAATGGTCCGCCGCCCCGCCGTGTCTTGGTCGTGTGCCATGGCAACATCTGCCGGAGCCCATATGCCGCGGCGCTGCTGGGATACGAGCTCACGCGGCCCGCTCATGGCACGATCCGCAGGATTCGCATCGAGTCCGCCGGCTTTCTGGCGTGGGGTCGGCCATGTCCACCGATGGCCGTGGAGGTGGCGGCGGCGCTCGGTGTAGATCTATCGAACCATCTTTCGACGATGCTGGTGCCATCCGGCGTGTCTGCCGCCGATCTCATCGTTGTCATGGATAAGCTCCAGGCGAGCGCGCTGCGTGGCCTATTCGGCCGTGCGGTTCGCGATGTGCTGATCCTCGGGGACCTCGATCCGGAACGGATCGAGACCAGGACGATTCGAGATCCTGTCGAGCAGCCGAAGGAAGTGTTCGAGCGCTGCTATTCCCGGATCAATCGCTGTGTGCGCCAGCTCGTTCAGGCGGTGGCCGATAGCGCCGAGCGCACACGCTCCTCCCGCGGGGCGGCGCCGCTGACCCAGCCGGAGCTCACGACGTGAAGGCTCACATCGAACATCATTTCACGGTCGACGTCGAAGAGTACTTCCAGGTGTCGGCGTTTGAGCCCCACGTGTCTCGAGCGCAGTGGGATCGCCTCGAGAGCCGAGTCAGCCGCGGAGTTGACACGCTGCTCGCGCTGCTGGAGCGGCACGGGGCGCAGGCGACATTCTTCGTTCTGGGGTGGATTGCCGAGCGACACCCGCTCCTGATCAAAGCGATTGGCGCCGCCGGTCACGAAGTGGCGTCGCATGGGTTGGATCATCGCCGGGTCACAAAGCAGAGCCCGGGGCAGTTTCGCGAGTCGATCCGGCGCAGCAAGGCCGTGCTAGAAGACATCGTCGGAAAGCCGGTGGTCGGTTTCCGGGCTCCGAGCTTCTCGATCGTGCCCGGTCGTGAATGGGCTCTGGATCTACTGATTGAAGAAGGCTACACGTACGACTCGAGCCTGTTTCCCATCACCCGACGCGGTTACGGCTACGCCGGCGGTACGCGGGATCCACACCTGCTGAAGGCCCAGGCGGGAACATTGGTGGAGCTGCCGCCGACGACCTTGCGCCGCGCCGGGATCAACTTGCCGGCCGCCGGTGGCGCGTACTTCCGGCTGTTTCCCTACGCTCTCACGCGTTTCGCGTTCCGCGACTGCGCCCGCCGCGGCGTGCCGGGGACCTTTTACGTACACCCCTGGGAAGCGGATCCCGACCAGCCGCGCCTGGACGTGTCGTGGTCTGCTCGGGTGCGCCATTACGGTGGGCTGGCGCGCACCGTGCCGCGGCTCGAGCGGCTGCTCGCCGAGTTTCGCTTCAACTCGGTGCGTGGGGCTCGTACCGTGGCGCGCCTCCTTCCGCGTGTCGCCGTAGCACAGCCGGCGGGTCGTCCATGACTCTCACCGTCGAGCGATTCACCGGTTCACCAGCGGAGTGGGACACGTTCGTGCGGTTCGCCGAAACGGGGACCCAGTGCCACCTCTGGGGATGGAAGTCGGTGATCGAGCGCGTGCTGGGTCACGAGTGCATCTACCTGGTCGCGCGGGCTCCGGATGGCAGAGTCGCCGGCGTTCTACCCCTCGTTCGGGTGTCGAGCCCACTGTTTGGCTCGTACCTCGTCTCGATGCCGTTCCTGAACTACGGCGGCGCGCTGGGCAGCGACGGGGCGGTGCAGGTGTTGGTGGCGCGCGCCCTCGAGATCGCCAGGAGCGGCGACATCGAGCTTCTTGAAATGCGTAGCCGCCACCCGCTGCCGGTGGAACTGCCGGTGTCGCATCGCAAGATCACCGTGGTCCGCGACCTGGCACCCGGTCGGCCCGCTCAGGTGTGGGACAGTCTGCGAGCAAAGGTGCGCAGTCAAATCCGCCGGCCGCAGAAGGAAGGGATCGTGGTGCGGTTCGGCCCCGATCAGGTTGGACCGTTCTTCCTGGTGTTTTCACGGCATATGCGTGACCTTGGCACGCCGACGCAGTCCCGGCGGCTGTTCGAAGCAGCGGTCGAGACGTTCCCGGCCCAGGTGTGGTTTGGATGCGCGTACGCCGGCGCCTACCCTGTCGCCGCTGGATGCGGGTTTCGCTGGAACGGCGAGTTCGAAATGACCTGGGCGGCATCGCTCGCGGAGTACAACGCCATCGCTCCGAACATGCTGCTCTACTGGGCGTTCATGGAGCGCGCAGCTGAGCAGGGCCTGGCCACGTTCAACTTCGGCCGCTGCAGCCCGGGGAGCGGGACTCACCGGTTCAAACAGCAATGGGGCGGACGTGACGAGCCCTTGTGGTGGTATCAACACACGACAGGGCGACGGGCAGCGACTCCTTCGCCCGACGACAAGGCGTTTTCGTGGGGTCCGCGGGTGTGGAAGCGATTGCCGCTGCCGATCGCCAACATGCTCGGCCCGCGCGTCGTGCGACTGATCCCATGATTTTGCGTCGCCAGCTTCCCGCCTACTCCCCGCTCACCGCTGTCTCGATCCGCCAAGCGGTCGTGCATGGCTTGGGCCCAGGGATGGATGGCCAAGCTGATCTCAGTGCCGCGCTCGCGCGCGAGTACGCTGCCGATCAGGTCATCCTTCTCGGCAGCGGCACGCAAGCCCTGCAGGTCGCCCTCGAGTTGGCCATGCGACAGGTCGGCGACGCGGCGGTTGCGCTCCCGGCTTTCACGTGTTTTGACGTCGCAACGGCCGCGGTCGGAGCGCGGGCGAGGATGCGGTTTTACGATCTCGATCCGAGCACGCTCGCGCCCGACCCAACGTCACTGGAGAAGGTGCTGAAGCGGGGCACGCGCGTCGCCGTTATCACGCCCCTGTACGGCTATCCGGTTGACTGGGAAGCCATTGAGGAACTCTGCGCCCGCCACGGCGCAATCGCCGTTGAGGATGCCGCGCAGGGCCATCACGCTGAGTGGCGCGGCCGGATTCTCGGGAGTCTGGGTCCCATCAGCGTCCTGAGCTTCGGGAGAGGGAAGGGATGGACGGGGGGGAGCGGCGGCGCGTTGCTTGTGCGCGAACAGCCACCGTGGGGAGGGCTCTGCGAGGCGGTTACGGAACTGTCGGACCGGCGTGGACGGCGAACCGC
>DATBFV010000002.1:0-8428 GCA_036558345.1 Gemmatimonadales bacterium
GCGTGAACGTCGCGCGAGCAGCAACGTCTCGCACGGCTTCCTGTTTGAACCCAGCGAGCTGAGGCGGGATCTGCGACGTTGCAGCTTGGACGGCCAAGACCAGGACGTGAAGCGACGGCACGAGTTCCTCCGGGAAGCTGACGTGGAAGGGGAAAGGTATATTCAGTCCTCATGACACGCACTCTTCTTTTCGCGAGCGTGACGCTGTTTCTCGCGCCGCTCCCAACGCTTCCGTCGCCCCCTCAAGCAAAACGTCCCGCGTGTGCCGCCGACAATGGCGGGCTCACGCTACAGCCCGGATTCTGCGCGCTGGTCGTTGCCGAGTCGATCGGACCGGCGCGTCACCTGGTCGCGCTCGAGAATGGAGATCTGCTCGTCGCCACGGCGGGACCGCGCGGTGGCGTGCGACTGCTCCGCGACACGACTGGCGACGGAAAAGCCGACATCATCAGCTCGTTCGGCGTCGGCGGCGGGACCGGCATCGCGTTCGGCGGCGAATACCTCTACTTCGCCACCAATGACGCGGTCGTCCGCTGGCACTGGCAAATCGGCCAGCTCACGCCCATCGGTGCGCCCGACACCGTCGTCAGCGGCCTGACGAACCAACGCCAGCACGCCGCCAAGAGCATCGTTGTCGGCTCCGACGGCATGTTGTACGTGAACATCGGTGCGCCGTCGAACTCGTGTCAAAAGCAGGACCGCTCGCCGGAGTCCCCGGGACAGGATCCCTGTCCGCTGCTCGGCATCGCCGGCGGAATTTGGCGCTTCGATCCGCGCCGCGGGGGGCAGACGCAGGCCGATGGCCAGCGCTACGCCACGGGGCTGCGCAATGCCGTCGCTCTCGCGGTCGATCCGGGCACCGGCTCAGTGTTCGCCGCACAGCACGGGCGCGACCAACTTGCCGCCAATTGGCCCAAGCTGTACAACGACGAGCAAAGCGCGGAGCTGCCGGCGGAAGTCGTCTTCCGGCTCGAGGCTGGCGGTGACTATGGCTGGCCGTACTGCTACTACGACTGGCGGCGGCGGCAGAATATCCTACAGCCCGAGTACGGCGGCGACGGCAAGACGCAAGGACGCTGCGACGCCGCGCCGAAACCGGTCGTCGCGTTTCCGGGACACTGGGCGCCCGACGGCATGGCGTTTTACAACGGCCGGCACTTCCCGCTCAAGTATCGCGGCGGGCTGTTCATCGCGTTCCACGGCTCGTGGAATCGCGCGCCGCTGCCGCAGGCCGGCTACAAGGTGATGTTCGTGCCGATCGCCGGCGGCGTGGCCACCGGTCCCGCGGAGGTGTTCGCGGACGGATTTGCGGGAAAGGACGTCTCGCCGAACGGCGCGCGCTACCGGCCGACGGGTCTCGCCGTCGGGCCGGATGGCACGCTATACGTCACGTCGGATCAAGGAGAGGGCGCTGTCTTCAGGATCCTGAGTCAGCCCTAGCGACCGAGCCGCGCGCGGGTCACGGAGTCAGCGGTCGCCAGCGCGCGGTCGGAATCCCACTTGTAGTAGAGCGTGAGACAGGACGAGAGATTGAAGTCGCGCTTGGCCATGCACGTCTGCAACTCCTTGCGGTGCTTGGCCAGGTCGGAATTCCACACCGAGTCCTGCGCGGCATTCACTCGGCGCAACGGCCACCCCGCAACCAGCAGACAGTTCTTGAGCTGATCGTCGGTCTTGGCGCAAGTTTGCAGATCCCGTTTGTGCTTCGTTGCCCCCAGGTGCCAGAGCGAATCTTCCTGCCAGGTCCTAAGCGAATCGAGCTCGTGGGCGCGATCGTTCGCGGCCTTCTGAGCGTCGGCCGGCTTCCAGCGATAGAGCGATACCAGGCACTGCACCGTGCCCTTGGGCTCCAGGGAAATGGAACTGCACTCGACGACCTCGGCGCGGCGCGTGCGCTTCTTACTGCAGCCGGTCACGAGGGTGAGACAGCTCAGCGCGATGACGGTGAGGCGATAGGGTCTCATAGGGGCCCTAACATAGCGAACGGCGCTTTAACGGAGCAACAGGAACACGTCGTAAAGCGAATGTGTCCAAGCGGTTACGCCGAAACCCCGGAGCAGATAAAGTGCGCTGAAAAAGAGGCCCGCGATGGTCCGGAAGACGAACGAGTACACGTCGAAACGGTCGCCGAACGGGCCGATATAGTGAAAGGCCGAGAAGATCAGCGCACCGAGCGCCGTTGCGGCGATGCCGGCGACGAGGGGGCGCCAGCCAAGCACTCGTTTTGCACCCCAGGCGAGCAAGCCCACGAGCACGACGCGAAACAGCAGCTCTTCGTAGATGCCGGCGCCGAGGGATAACATGAGGAGAGTCGAGCGGCTCAGCCCGTCGGTGCCTCTGAGGCTCAGGGACGGCGGCGGTGCGCCGAGGAGCGCGGCCGTAAGCGCGCCGACCACGACGCCGAAGACGAGAGCGAGCATGACCGATTCGAGCAACATCGCGCCCAGCACGGCTGGAGTGAAGTTTCCACGATTCGCGCGCACGTCTTTGGCGATGAACCACGCGCCCACGGCAATGAGACAGAGCATGAAGATCCGGGGTCCCCAGGCGCCGGCCAGCCAGACGAACACGGACTGCAGGATGACATCGGCGCCGTTCCGGACACCGATTCCCCCGGGGCCGGCTGGCGCGAGCGCCGCGAGGGTTTGGTAGACGATCAGCAGGGGAAGCGCAAACAAGAGGCTATAGCGCGGGGCACGACTGGATTGCCAATAAGTACTGATCATTTTTGAATCTTATCCTTCATTCGGTTCCGTACAGAGCCATACGTGACTGTCACAATCCTCGTTGCTGCCGTCCTCACCGTCCAGGTGCCTTCCCAGGACAGTGCCGCTTATCTCGATGCCGCGGCTCGCCGCCTGGTCGCAGCGGCGCGCACGCGTCGCGAAACGATCGATCGCTCGATCACCGCATATCGGACCCGCATGCGCGAGCGGATCGGCGTCGGTATCCGCGCGCTCCGGCGCGACCGGATGTTGTACCGTCGCGAGCTGACCCTACAAATCGATTGGCGACGCGATTCCGTCACGCAGATCGAGGTCGTCGGCGCTCGGCAGTCCGTTCCAGCCGCTATTCCAAAACCGTCGCTGCCGGAAGATCTGAAGAGCGACGCTGGCGACTACGCCTTCGATCCGGCCAACGATCGCCTGACGATCGGCTGGTCGAATGCGCGGCGCGATAGTACGCAGGACTCCACGAAACACCACGACGACATCGAGTTCCAGCATCCGCTCGCGCCCGGGAGCGAAAGGTACTATCGCTTTGCGGCCGGGGATTCGAGCGTCGTTCTGCTCCCCGATGGCCGCACGATCCGGTTGCGCGAATTGCGCATCATTCCGCGTCAACTCGATTTCCGACTCATCGCGGGATCATTCTGGATCGATGAGGCGTCACACGGCGTCGTGCGGGCGCTGTTTCGTCCGGCGCGCGCGTTCGATCTCGAGCAAGACTTGAGCGACGAAGACACCAAGGACGTTCCAGGATTCATCAAGCCAATTCGCGTCGAGGTTCGGTTCCTCACGATCGACTACGCGTTGTGGGAGAGCCGCTGGTGGATGCCGCGACTGATCGCGATGGACGCCGTGGCCACGGCGGGATCGATCGTGACGATGCCGATGCGGTACGAACGCGTGTATGACGACTACGTGGTGAGCGGTGACAGCACCTTGCCACTCGCGCCGCGGCCACCACGCGCGACCGCGGCACAGGATTCCGCTGCGCGCGCCGCCTGTCACGAACGTGAGAAGACCGAACAGATCTCCTGCCAATGCGAGAACGGCCATTGCCTCGCATTCCGCGTCCACATTCCGACCGACACGGCGGCGCTCTTGGCGAGCACCGCGCTGCCGCCTCCGTTCGGCTCCGCGAACGACACCCTCCTGTCCGAGGGTGAGGTGCGCGAGATGACCAAGGGGCTGGGCGATCTGCCGGCGGCGCCCTGGCAGTTCTACGCTCGGCCCCCGCGCTGGGGACTCGCGCGCTACAATCGCATCGAAGGACTGTCGCTCGGCGCGCGGGGCGAGCTCGATCTTGGGAAAATGCGTCTGGACGGCACCGGCCGGATCGCGACGACCGATGGCACCTTCGACGTCGATGGAGGCATCGTGCGCGAGACCGCCGTCGCGCGGCTCCGGCTTGCCGGCTACTACCGCCTGTCGGCCGTGGACCCGAACGCGCGGTCACTGGGAATCGGGAACTCCCTCAACGCCCTCGTGCTCGGTCGCGACGACGGCGACTACTTCCGCGCCGCTGGGGCGGAGGTGACGATCGCGCCGCCGGTGACGCTGCCGCAGCGCTATACGATACGTCTGTACGCCGAGCAGCAGCGCTTCGCGAAGAAGTGGACCGATTGGTCGATTCCGCACGCCATCAAGGACGAGCACGTATTCCGACCGAACATCACGGCCGACTCCGCCAATCAGTTCGGCGCGTCCGTCACCTTGCGCGCGCAGCGCGGCATCGATCCCGCGCAGGCGCAGTGGATGGCAGACGTGACGATCGACGGCGCCCTTGGGACCTACCAGTTCGCCCGCGCGAGCACCACACTGCGCGTGACGACGCCACTCGGGCCGCGGCTCGCGGCGGGGCTGGAGCTCGCCGGCGGCATGTCCGACGGCATCGTTCCGGTCCAGAGCTTCTGGTATCTCGGGGGCCCGGGGACGATGCGCGGCTACGACGGCAACGCAGCGAGTGGCGATGCCTTCTGGCGCGGGCGCCTCGAGCTCGCGAACCGCTGGCCCGCCGCCCGGCTGGTGATCTTCAGTGACGTCGGCCGCGCCGGTCCGCGAGAGCAGATCTCGCTCGCGCATCCGCTGACGGGCATTGGCGCGGGGGTCAGCTTCGTGGATGGCCTGATCCGCATCGATTTCACGCGCGCGACGCAATCGCCCACCGGCTGGCGACTCGATATCTACAGCGACGCAGCGCTCTGAGCGGACGGGGAGTGGGGAGTCGGGAGTGGTATGTTACGGTGACCGAATGGCCCCACTCCCCATTCCCCACTCCCCATGACTAAACCGACCCTGCCGACGGCTGAGGTTACCGACCTCAAGCGCGAGCTCGGCCTCTTCGACGCGACGATGATCAACGTCGGTACGATGATCGCTACCGCGATCTTCATCGTGCCGGCCGAAGTCGCGGCCGCAGTCCCCGGCTCGTTGCTGATGATTCTGGTCTGGATTGTCGGTGGAGCGGTGTCGTTGCTCGGGGCCCTGGCGGTCGCGGAGCTGGGCGCGGCGTACCCCGAAGCAGGTGGACAGTATGCGTACCTGCGCGAGGCGTACGGCCCGCTGTGGGGATTTTTGTACGGATGGACGGCGCTCCTCGTCATCAATCCGGCATCGATCGCGGCGATTGCGGTCGGGTTCGCGCGCTACTTCGGTCACTTCGTCCCCATGTCCGAAGCCTGGATTCGTATCACAGCGATCCTCTCGGTCTTTGCGCTCACCTGGCTGAACTGCCTCGGCGTGCGGCTTGGTGCGACGACGCAAAACATCCTGACCATTCTGAAGATGGGGGCGCTGCTGCTCCTCATCATTACGGCATTTGTATTGCCCGGGGGGTCGATCGAAAATCTCAAGCCGTTCTGGCCAAGCGGATCGTGGGGTAGTCTGATCGGCCCCTTCGGCGTCGCAATGGTGGCGGTGTTGTGGGCCTATGATGGCTGGATCGAGACCACCTATGTGGGCAGCGAGATCAAAGACCCGGGACGAAACCTGCCGCGCTCGATCATCCTTTCGACGCTCATCGTGATCGCGCTCTACGTGCTGTCGAGTTTTGCGTACTCGTACGTTCTCTCGCCCAGTCACATGGCCGGCTCGACGCTCGTGGCGTCGGATGCGGTGCAGCGGACCCTCGGCCCGAGCGGCGCCGGTCTCGTGGCAGCCGCGATTCTCATTTCGGCGCTCGGCGCCAACAACGGCATCATTCTCACCGCGGCGCGCATCCCGTATGCCATGGCACGCCAGGGGCTGTTCTTGCGGAGCCAGGGCTACGTGCATCCGCGGTACTCGACGCCCACAGTCGCGCTCCTGACCCAGGCGGTGATTTCCGCGATCCTCGCCGCAAGCGGCACGTACGATATGCTGTTCACCTACGTCGTGTTCGCGGAGTTTCTGTTCTATGCGCTGTCCTCAGGGGCGGTGCTGCGTTTGCGACGGAGCGCGCCACAGCTCACGCGCCCCTATCGCACCTGGGGATATCCCTGGACGCCGATCGTGTTCATCCTTTGCGCCGCGCTGCTCGTCGGCAATACGATCTGGAATAAGCCGCGGGAATCAGCCGTCGGGGCTGGACTGATTTTGCTGGGATTGCCGGGATATGTGTACTGGAAGAAACGACGGTAGCTAAGCGACGGGACCGTCGCGTTAGCTACCGTCGCCTCGACTACCGTCGATTTCCAGCGGGTCTGTAGTTGATCAGCTCCGCCAGCGATGGCGGAATCCGTGTACCAAACACGTCGCGCGTCGGGACGGTCACAATCTGTGGCCGTGTCCCGGGAAGCCCGTCGCGACCATCCTGACCCTTGGCTCCCGGTGGACCTGCCGCTCCGGCGTTGCCGGCCACGCAGCGCGGGTCGTTCGCGGGCTGTGCGGCGCCACCTTTGCCACCCGCGCCCCCTTTGCCACCGGCGCCACCCTCGCCGCCTTCTCCACCCGGCACGCGGGCATCCACGAGTCCGGCCAGGAACGGCTCCTCGGTCGGCGCGATGATCGTGATCTGCCCGCCGCGACCTCCGGTGCCACCGTAGCTGCCGTTGCCGCCCGCACCACCCGGCCCTCCGGCGCCGCCGGGGCAGCCGGCGCGTCCATCGGTCCCGGCAACGCCCGCCTGCCCTTCGGCGCCACGCGAGCCGCGTCCGCCACGGGCCTCGACGATGAGCCAGTCGGACGGAGGAACCGCGCGCGCGTCAGCGAGGACATAAAACGGCGGCGCATCCTCGACCTCGATTCCGGCGACGAGCAACCGGTCGTAGTACGGCGAGCGGACGATGCCGAGCCGCACCGTCACCTGCGGTCCACTCGCCCCCGCGCCGCCGGCACTGAATCCGAATGTGTGCTGCGTGCAGCTATACTCGGGCGTGACATCCGTTGACGTGGCCATACTTGGCTTCGCCTTGAGCGCGACGTTCAAGTGGAAGCCCGTCATTGCCGTCAGGAGCGGGTCGTGGGCCGCGCTCCAACCGCCGCCCTCGAGGGGCGTCGCTTCGTTACTCCAGCGCTGCAGGAAGACGACATGCAAGCGCGGTGGATTGTCTTTGTCGTACCGCGTCTCAAATGGCACGAGCGACCCGTCATTTAGGACGGCCGTATAGGTCGCGCCGAAGCTTTCGCCGGGGCATGCGCTGACGGCAGTAACCATGCGGATTTCGCGGATCTGCTCGACCAGTCCCGGATCCGGAGCGAATGTTGGTGGCGGTCGCTTGGGTCCGCACGCCGCAGTCACGATCAGGGCCGCTTCCACGATGAGTGTTCTGGTCGTACGCGCGCGGGTGTCCAACCGCACTCCTTCGAAAAGGTCGGCCCCAATGTAGTATTTGTCCCGGTGGCGTCCAAAACTGACGTGGGGTTGATCGAGACGATTCGGGAGCAGGTTCCCTGATTTGTGGCTCCGCTTTCTTTCGTCTTTTTACCAGATTACCTTCGTCTACCTGCGGCGTCTGTGCGTCTGTGGCGTCCGGACGTCTGCAGCATGGTGGCTGTAGCTCAATTGGTTAGAGCGCCGGACTGTGGCTCCGGAGGTTGCGGGTTCAATCCCCGTCAGCCACCCTGACTCGCGAGGGCTCCTCACGGAACACCCAGTATCCCACCGTACGACCTCCGCAATTCCTCGCAGAAGCCGCCAGCCATGCGGCAGTACCAGTCCCAGCGACGATCCCCGCCGGCGCCACGGTAAAGAGTTCCGGACCGAGCAACCTGAAGCAGCCGATATGGGGCGGGATTGCGAACGGTGGGCGGTGACGGTTGCTTTCGCCCCGGTCAAAAAACCCCAGCACGCGCCGTCAGCGGAGGTCGTCCTGAGCGACAATAGCCACATCATTCGCGTGCAGCACCTGGTCCGCACGTACGGCACCGTCACCGCCGTCAACGACGTCACATTCGACGTGCGTCGCGGCGAGACGTTCGCGTTCCTGGGGCCGAACGGCGCCGGCAAGACGACCACGATCAAGATGCTCACGACCGTGCTGCAGCCGACGAGCGGCACGCTCGAGCTCGACGGGCTGAGTCCGGTCACGCAGGCCACCGAGGTCCGCAAGCGCTTCGGCGTGGTGTTCCAGGATCCGAGCCTCGACAGTGAGCTCACCGCCTGGGAGAACATCGACATCCACGGCGTGCTGTATCACGTGCCGCGTAAGGTGCGACACGAGCGCGGCGAAACGCTGCTCAAGCTGTTCGAGCTGTGGGACCGGCGGAACGATCTGGTCAAGACA
>DATBFV010000003.1:0-19589 GCA_036558345.1 Gemmatimonadales bacterium
CACGCTCACCTTGAGCCGCTGGTTGATCTTGTAGCGGCCGACCTTCCCCAGGTCGTAGCGCTTGGGGTGGAAGAACAACCGCTTCAGCGCTTCGCGCGCGGTCTCGATGTTCGGCGCCTCGCCGGGCCGGAGCAGCGTGTAGATCTGCGCCAGCGCCTCCGCCTCCGTGTGGGTCGGGTCCTTGGCAAGCGTGTTCTTGATCAGCGGCGACTCGCTGCGGCCCGGCGGCAAGAGCACGTCGACCTTCATGACGCCGGCCTTGAGCAGCTTTTTCTTGAGCGTGTCCGACAGCTCGCGCCCCGCCTCCCCCACCACTTCGCCGTCCGGATCGGCCACGTCGAACGCGAGCACGTACTTGCTCGGCGCCTGCTGGGTGGTCGTCGGCTGCGCGTCCTCGCGCAGGTCCAGCGAGGTGTAGCCCGCGAACACCTTGACCGCCGTGATGCCGGCGCGGCGGAACGCGTTGAAGCGCTCGAGCGTCAGCTCGTCGCCCACGCGCGCGAGCGGCTCGCCCTTCTTGTTCTCGGGATCGGGCACATCGGCGGCCAGGAGCGTGCCGAGCACCTCGCGCTTCTGCGCGCGGCCCTCGAGCTTGCCGGTGATGTCGATATCCTTCACCGCGTAAAACAGCTTGAGGATGTCGGCGTTGGTCCCGTACCCGAAGGCGCGCAGCAGCGCGGTCGCCGGGAATTTCTTTTTCTTGTCGATGTGGACGTAGATCACGTCGTGAATGTCGACGGTGAACTCGACCCACGAGCCCCGGAACGGAATGATCCGGGCCGAGAACAGGCGCTGGCCGTTGGGGTGGATGCTCTCCTCGAACACCACGCCCGGCGAGCGGTGCAGCTGCGACACGATCACGCGCTCCGCGCCGTTGATCACGAAGGTGCCGAGCGGCGTGAGAATCGGCAGCTCACCGAGATAGACTTCCTTCTCGATGATGTTCTTGGGCCGCTTGGTCTTGGTGACCTCGCCGACCTCTTCCATCACCACGAGCTGCAGCGTCGCCTTGAGCGGCACCGAGTACGTCATGTCGCGCTCGATGCACTCTTCGACGGTGTACTTCGGCTCGCCGAGCGCGTACTTCACGAACTCGAGCGAGTAGTTGCCGTTGACGTCCTGGATCGGGAACAGGTCCTTGAAGACGCGTTCCAACCCGACGTCGGCGCGCTCGCTGCCCTTGCCGTCGGGCTGCAGCAGCGACTGGAACGCCTTGGTCTGAATGTCGAGGAGATGGGGCATCGGCATCCCCGTCTCCAATTTGGCGAACGTGAGTACTGTTGACGTCTTAGTGGTCATTCGAACCCTCGAGTAATGCAAAAGGCCCTGCCACCCCCACATCCACTTGCGATGCGGGGGAGGATCCTAGGGCTCGGAAAAGCGAGCAGGTTGTAGTTAATCCGCGCATGTCGTAGAACCGAAGCGAGAGTCGGGATTAGCCAAGGGCCCCCGTGGCCCAGGGCTTTCCGCGCCTCTACTTCAGTTCGACGACCGCGCCCTGCGCTTCGAGCTTCTTTTTGATTTCTTCCGCTTCCTGCTTGGACACGCCTTCCTTCACGGTCCCCGGAGCGCCCTCGACCAGATCCTTCGCCTCTTTCAGACCGAGGCTGGTGATCGCGCGAATCTCTTTGATCACCTGGATCTTCTTCTCGCCGCCCGCCTTCAGCACGACCGTGAACTCCGTCTTTTCCTCAGCCGCCGGTGCAGCCGCGCCGCCGCCGGCAGCAGCGCCACCCGCGGGTGCCCCTCCGGCGACCGGAGCCGCGATCGTCACGCCGAACTTCGACTTGAACGCCTCGATCAGCTCCGCCAGCTCGAACACCGACATGTTGCCGATGGCTTCGAGGATGTCGTCCTTACTCATTGTCTGCGTTGCCATGTCTTCTCCTAACTCTGTGAACGATTTGCGCGCAGAGCCTCTAGGGCGCCCACGACCTGATAGAGCAATCCATTCATCACACCCAGGAATCCGGCCATCGGCGCCTGCAACGCGCCGCCGAGCTGCGCCAGCAACTGCTGCCTGGACGGGAGCGCGGCCAGCGACTTCACTTGCGCCTGCGTGATCGGCTTCCCTTCGACGAGGCCGACCTTGATCGACGGCTTCTCGAACTCCTTGGCAAAGTCGCTCAGGACTTTGGCCGCGCCGACCGGATCGGCGCCCGCCAGCACCAGCGCGGTCGGGCCCGCGAGGAACGACTCGAGCCCGCCGTCCTTCAGCTGCCGCTCGGTCAGCGCGCGGCGTGCCAGGGTGTTTTTTACCACGACGTATTCGACGCCGACCGCCCGGAGACGGCGACGCAGATCCGTGATGTGGGCCACGTTGAGGCCCGTAAAATCCGTGACGTAGATGGTCTCCGACTTACCGACCTGCTCGGCCAGCGCCGTGACCATCTCCTGTTTCTGCGCTTTAGTGCGGTTCATTGATGGTACCCCGCCGGATCGACCCGCACGCCCGGCCCCATCGTGCTCGACACCGTCACCGAACGGATGTAATGGCCTTTTGCCGCCGACGGCTTCGCCCTGACGATCGCGTCCATGAAGGCCTGAAGATTCTCGGCAAGTTGCTGTGCTGAAAAAGACTTCTTCCCCACCGCTGCATGCACGATGCCGCTCTTGTCCACGCGGAACTCGATCTTGCCGGCCTTCAGCTCCTTCACCGCTTTCGCCACTTCCATCGTGACGGTGCCCGCCTTCGGGTTCGGCATCAGCCCGCGCGGCCCGAGGATCTTTCCGAGCGCGCCCAGCTGTCCCATCACGTCGGGCGTAGCCACGATGACATCAGTGTCCAACCAGCCCTCTTTGATTTTTGCGACGTACTCGAGCCCGACGAAATCGGCGCCGGCGGCTTCAGCCTCTTTCACCTTCTCGCCCTGCGCGATCACCAGCACGCGAACCTTCTTGCCCGTGCCGTGCGGCAGCGACACCGTGCCGCGCACGATCTGGTCCGCATGCTTGGGATCGACGCCGAGGCGCACCGCCACGTCGACCGACTCGTCGAACTTCGCGTACGCCGCGCTCTTCACGCTCTCGACCGCCGCGGCCGGAGCGTGGAGCTTGCGCGGCTCGAGGGTCTGCACCGCCGCCCGGTATTTCTTGCCGTGGACGCGCCCCCCCATCAGCCCTCCACCGTCAGGCCCATCGAACGCGCCGTGCCCGCGATCATGTTGATCGCGCCTTCGAGATCGGTCGCGTTCAGGTCCTGCATCTTGATCTCGGCGATCTTCTTGAGCTGCGCCCGGGTGACCTTCCCCACCTTCTCCCGGTTCGATGTCGCCGAGCCCTTCTCGATGCCCGCTTCCTTCTTGAGCAAGACCGAAGCAGGGGGGGTCTTGGTCACAAAGGTGAAGGTGCGGTCCTTGTAGATCGTGACCACGACCGGCGTGATCATCCCGGCCTGCGACCCGGTCTTCGCGTTGAACTGCTTCACGAAGTCCATGATGTTCACGCCGTGCGGGCCCAGGGCGGTACCCACGGGCGGTGCCGGCGTCGCCTGCCCAGCCGGTACCTGCAACTTGACGATTGCGGTAACTGGTTTGGCCATCGTTTCCTCTATTAGCGTCCGCTAGAAGCGGACTCCCACGCATTCCGTGGTCAGTGAGCCTTCAGCTGCAAGTAATCCAGCTCGACCGATGTCGGCCGTCCAAACAGCGCCACCGAGACTCTTACCTTCCCCTTATCCGGTAGGACCTCTTGGACGGTGCCTGAAAAGTCCGAGAACGGCCCTTCCGTGATCTCCACCACCTGGCCCACGAGGAACGGAATGGCCTCGGCGGGCTCCTCCTCCTTGATCGCCTCTTCGACGCCAAGCAGGCGATTCACTTCGTCCGGACGCAACGGCATCGGCAGGCGGCCGGTTCCCACGAACTTGATCACGCCCTGAATGCCGTTGATCGTGTGAATGGTCTCCTGATTCAAGTCCATTTCCACGAGCACGTAGCCCGGGTAGATCTTCCGCTCGACGTTCACCTTCTTGCCGTTCTTGATCTCGACCTGTTCCTGCGTCGGGACCAGGGCCTGGTGGATCGGCTTCTCCGCCTCGGCGCGCGCGTCGTCCGCGATCCGGCGCGCGATCAAGTTGCGCACCTTGTTCTCATGGCCGGCCGTCGTCTGAATCGCGTACCAGCGCAGCTCGGGCACTAGAACATCCTCGCAACCAGCTTCACGAACACCCATTGGAAGAACGTGTCCATCAAGCCGATCGCGAGTCCCAGAATCGACACGAAAATGACGATGACGGTCGTCGCCTTCTTCAGCTCGTCGAACGTCGGCCAGGTCACTTTCCGCAGCTCGTTGCGCACCTCGCGCAGGAACTGGAAGAACCGGCCGATCTTGCCGACAGGCCGAACCTCGGGCGCCTGGCCCCCGCCCGTCATGACTTCCGTGGCCATTACTTCGATTCCTTATGCGCCTGCTGCTTGTTGCAGCGTGGGCAGTACTTCTTCCACTCTGCCCGCTCGGGGTGCTTCCGCCGGTTCTTCGTGGTGAAGTAGTTCCGGCTTTTGCACACCGTGCATTCCATGATGATGTTCTCGCGGGGCACAGTGTCCTCTTATTTCAAAATCTTCGTGACCACGCCGGCGCCGACCGTCCGGCCACCCTCGCGGATGGCGAACCGGAGCTGCTCTTCCATCGCGATCGGCGTGATCAGCTCGATCGTCATCTTCGTGTTGTCACCCGGCATCACCATCTCGACACCCGCCGGAAGCTCGACATTGCCCGTCACGTCCGTCGTGCGGAAATAGAACTGCGGCCGGTAGCCCTTGAAGAACGGCGTGTGACGGCCGCCCTCTTCTTTCGTGAGGACGTACACTTCCGACTCGAACTGCGTGTGCGGCTTGATCGAGCCGGGCTTCGCGAGCACCATGCCGCGCTCGATCTGGTCCTTTTCAATGCCGCGAAGCAGCAGGCCCACGTTGTCCCCCGCCTGCCCTTCGTCGAGCAGCTTGCGGAACATCTCGACACCGGTGACCACGGTTCTCTTGTCGGTGCCGAAGCCCACCATCTCGACTTCCTCGCCGACCTTGACCTTGCCGCGATCGATCCGGCCGGTGGCCACCGTGCCACGACCGGTGATCGAGAACACGTCTTCGACCGGCATCAGGAACGGCTTGTCGATCTCGCGCTTCGGGATCGGGATGTTCTTGTCGAGCGCCGCGAGCAGCTCCTCGATCTTGGCCGTCCACTGCTTGTCGCCTTCGATCGCCTTCAAGGCCGCGCCCCGGATCACCGGCACGTCGTCGCCCGGGAAGTTGTACTTGGACAACAGCTCCCGGACCTCGAGCTCGACGAGATCGAGCAGCTCGGTGTCATCCACCAGGTCGCACTTATTGAGGAAGACGACGATGGCCGGCACGTTCACCTGACGGGCGAGCAGGATGTGCTCGCGCGTCTGCGGCATCGGGCCGTCTACCGCGCTCACGACCAGAATCGCGCCGTCCATCTGCGCGGCGCCCGTGATCATGTTCTTCACATAGTCGGCGTGGCCCGGGCAGTCGACGTGCGCGTAGTGGCGCTCGGCCGTCGAGTACTCCACGTGGCTCGTCGCGATCGTGAGAATCTTCGTCGCATCGCGGCGGCCCTGGCTCTCGCTCGCCTTCGCCACCTGATCGTAGCTCACATAGGTGCCGAGGCCTTTGTCGGCCGAGACTTTGGTCAGCGCCGCGGTCAACGTGGTCTTGCCGTGGTCGACGTGGCCGATGGTGCCGACGTTTACGTGCGGTTTGTTGCGCTCGAATTTCGCCTTTGCCATTGCTTAGCCTTTCACTTTCGAAACGATTTCGTCTGCCTTCGATTTCGGCACTTCCTGATAGTGCGAGAACTCCATCGAGTAGATTGCGCGTCCCTGACTCATAGAGCGCAGGGTCGTCGAGTATCCAAACATTTCCGAGAGCGGCACGCTGGCGGCGACAATGTGGGCGTCAGCGCGCTGCGTCATGCCGCCGATCTTGCCGCGGCGGCTCGAGAGATCGCCGATCACGTCGCCCATGTAGTCGGACGGCGTCACCACCTCGACGTCCATGATCGGCTCGAGCAGCACCGGGTGTGCCTGGCGCGCGGCCTCTTTTACCGCCATCGAGCCCGCGATCTTGAACGCCATTTCGCTCGAGTCCACGTCGTGGAACGAGCCGTCCACCAGCTCCACCTTCACGTCCACCATCGGGTACCCGGCGAGCACACCGTTCTCGAGCGCTTCCTTCACGCCTTGCTCGACCGGATGGATGAATTCCTTGGGAATCGTGCCGCCGACGATGTTGTCCTCGAAGACAAAGCCGGTGCCCGGCTCGCCGGGCTCCATGTGAATGACGACGTGGCCGTATTGCCCGCGGCCGCCGGTTTGACGGATGAACTTGCCTTCGATGTACTCGACGCGTTTACGCACCGTCTCGCGGTAGGCGACCTGCGGCCGGCCGACGTTCGCGTCGACCTTGAACTCGCGCCGCATCCGCTCGACAATGATCTCGAGGTGCAGCTCGCCCATGCCGCTGATGATCGTCTGCGACGTCTCGGCATCGGTGTGCACGCGGAACGTCGGATCCTCTTCCGACAATTTCGCGAGCGCGACGCCCAGCTTGTCCTGGTCCGCCTTGGTTTTGGGCTCGATCGCCACCGAGATCACGGGATTCGGGAACCGCATCGCCTCGAGAATGATCGGGTGGGCCTCGTCGCACAGCGTATCGCCGGTGCGCGTGTCCTTGAGCCCGATCGCCGCCGCGATGTCGCCCGCGCGGACTTCCTCGATCTCCTCCCGCTTGTTGGCGTGCATCTGGAGCAAGCGGCCGATCCGCTCCTTGCGGTCCTTGGTGCTGTTGTAGACGTAGGAGCCAGCGGCGAGCATCCCGCTATAGACGCGGAAGAAGGTCAGTTTCCCGACATACGGATCCGTCATGATCTTGAACGCCAGCGCGGCGAACGGCGCCTCGTCCGACGCGGCGCGCTCGGCGTGCGTCGCATCGTGATGCGGCAGATGCCCCTTGATCGCCGGGATGTCCACCGGCGACGGCAGGTAATCGACCACGGCATCGAGCAGCGCCTGCACGCCTTTGTTCTTGAACGCGGCGCCGCAGATGACGGGGACGACCTGGCCGGCGATGGTGGCTTTGCGAATGACGGTGCGGATCTCTTCCTGGGTCAGCTGATGGTCTTCAAGATACTTGTGCAGGATCGTGTCGTCCGACTCGACGCACGCCTCGATCATCTCGTGTCGCATCTTGGCGACTTTGTCCTTCAGCGCCGCCGGGATCGGTCCCTCGACGTACTTCTTGCCCATCGTGTCGTCGTCGTACACGATCTCGATTTCACGCACCAGATCGATGAGACCGGTGAACAGCTCGCCGGAGCCGAGGGGCAACTGAATCGGCACCGCGTGCGTGCCGAGCCGATCGCGCACCATCTGCAGGCACATGTCGAAGTCGGCGCCGACGCGGTCCATCTTGTTCACGAAGATTATGCGGGGAACCCCGTAACGATCGGCCTGGCGCCACACCGTCTCGGTCTGCGGCTCGACGCCGCCCACGGCGTCCAGCACGGTCACGGCGCCGTCGAGCACGCGCAGCGAGCGCTCGACTTCGACGGTGAAGTCCACGTGTCCGGGGGTGTCGATGATGTTGATGCGGAACTGCTGGCCGAGGCGGGTCCAGTTGGCAGTGGTCGCGGCGGAGGTGATGGTGATGCCGCGCTCCTGTTCCTGCTCCATCCAGTCCATCGTGGCCGTACCTTCGTGCACCTCACCCAGCTTGTAGGTGCGGCCCGTGTAATAGAGGATACGCTCGGTCGTAGTCGTTTTCCCGGCATCGATGTGGGCCATGATGCCGATGTTGCGATACTTGTCGAGCGGCGTCGTTCTAGGCATTTCGTTCCTTTAATCAGCAAAAACGCGGGGCGACCAGGCGCCCATATGGGCCGGTTTCGCTCCGCAGACATCGGGCTCCTTTCGAGAGCCTCGATGCAGGATCCCTTAAGCCAGGGTCCCGAAGTTGTTGGTCTAGGCGTTTACCACCGGTAATGCGCGAAGGCGCGGTTCGCCTCCGCCATCCGGTGCGTGTCTTCCTTCTTCTTTATCGTCTCGCCTTCGCCCTTCGACGCCAGGATCAGCTCGGCGGCGAGGCGCTCGGCCATCGTCTTCTCTTTGCGCGCGCGGCTGTACAGAATCAGCCACCGCATCGCCAGCGCGGTGCGGCGCTCGGGCCGCACTTCCACCGGCACCTGATACGTGGCGCCACCGACGCGGCGCGACTTCACTTCCAGCGCCGGCTTCACGTTCGACAGTGCCTGCTTGAACACGTTCACGCCCGGCTGCCCGGTGCGCTGCTCGATCATGTCCATCGCCTGATAGAAAATCCGCTCCGACAAGGACTTCTTGCCGCGCTCCATCAGGTTGTTCAAAAACTTCGACACCGTCTGGCTGTCGTAGCGCGGATCGGCCGGAACCGGACGCCGGACAGCGCCTTTGCGACGACTCACTTCCCGGCCTCCTTGGGACGCTTCGCGCCATACTTGGAGCGCGACTGCTTGCGCTCATTCACGCCCGCGGCGTCCAGTGTGCCGCGGATGATGTGATAGCGGACGCCCGGCAGATCCTTCACACGGCCGCCGCGAATCATCACGATCGAGTGCTCCTGGAGATTGTGCCCTTCACCGGGGATGTATGCCGTCACTTCGAAACCATTCGTCAACCGCACACGCGCCACTTTCCGGAGGGCCGAATTTGGCTTCTTCGGCGTGGTGGTGTACACGCGCGTGCACACGCCGCGCTTTTGCGGGTTGCCACGCAGGTGCGGCGCCTTTTCTTTCTTCTCCACGTCGCGGCGGCCGCGCCGGACGAGCTGGTTGATGGTCGGCAAATACCCCTCGGGTGTTAGGCAAAAAAAAAGTGCTCCGAAGCCCGCGAAACTAAACGCATTGTTTGAGTTAGGTCAACCCCCTGTCTTGGCCGCTCTTTCCTTCTTGAGGTCACCCCATCCACACGGTAGGATAGGATCAATCATGGTCGGTCGCGCCGCCCAACGACTAATCCTTCACACGGCTGTCAGCCTGTCCGTCGCTGCGCCCTCGTTGCTTGGTGCGCAGACGAATGATCGGCCCGGCACGATCCGCGGCGTCGTGTTCGATTCCCTCATCACGTCGCGACTGCTCGAAGGCGCGGAAGTGTGGATCGAAAGCACGAACCGCATGGCGAAGAGCGATGCCGCCGGGGCTTTCGTGATCTCCGACGTGCCGCCTGGCCGCTATCTCCTCACGCTCTATCATCCGATTCTCGATTCAGCGGGGCTGTCGCTACCGCCCGTCATGGTGGATGTCGTCTCCGACAACACCACGGACGTCGCGCTCGCGACGCCGAGTCCTGCGCAGGCGCATCATCTGTTGTGCCCGCAGGATCCGCTGCGTCGCGTCGGCGCGATCCTCGCCGTCGTGCGCAACGCGGCCGACGGCAAGCCACTCGGTGCAGTGACGATCTCGGCGCACTGGACCACGTACGACATCGGCGAGTCGAACGTGCGCACCACACCGCGCTCGCTCGAAGCGCGGTCCGATCCATCAGGCCACGTGCTGCTCTGCGGGCTGCCGACGGATGTGGCGCTCGTCATCCGCGGGCGCGCCGAAGGCGGATCGGTGGGGATGCTGGTGCTCGATCTCGGGGGCCGCCCGTTTGCGCGCGCCGATCTGCATCTCGCGGTGAGCACCGCGACGGGAACGGTCCGCGGCATCGTGCGCAATCGCAGCGGCTCTCTTGTACCCGGCGCCAGCGTCATGGCGGTGGGCACGGACGCCACGGTGACCGCTGACGCCTTTGGCCGATTCTCCCTGACGGGGGTGACGGCGGGCTCGGGGATCGTGGAGGCGCGCGCGGTGGGGTACATGCCGGGCCACAGTCAGACGCTGGTGCGTCCCGACTCCGCGCAGGAGGTCGACATCATCCTCGGCGATTCAGTGACGGTGCTCGATCCCGTGACCGTCGTCGGCGAGTACACGCCGTACCTCCAGCGCATCGGCTTCACGAAACGCCGCGAGATCTCGCAGGGACATTTCCTCGACACCGCGGACGTGAAACGCAGCGGCGCCGTGCGGTTCGAGGACATTTTCCGGATGGTGCCGGGAGCGCGGGTTCGACCGAACGCGTCGGGGTATCTCGTGGAGCTGTCGCGCGATCCGACGAACTCGAACACGTGTCCTCCCGCCTACTTCGTCGATGGCGTCTACTTCCCGCTGCCACCGCAGCAGACGACCGGTGTGCCGATCGTGCCATCGGAGGTCCTGGCCATCGAAGTTTACTCCAACCTGTCGAGCGCTCCGGTGCAGTATCAGCGCAGAGAGGGGGTCTGTGGTGTGATCCTGGTGTGGACCAAGCGAGGAGTGCCAAAACACCGGGCGTCGCATTGAAGAACAGGCGTGGTTGTGGCCGATCCAAACGGCCTTCATATTTGCGGCCTGATGGATTCCATGTTGCAATTTCCATCCACGAAAGGCAGGGAACGCATGCGTAGGACAGCAATGTTCGCATCAGCGTTACTGGCACTAGGCCTGCTGCCGGCGGGTGTCGGCGCGCAGGTCGCGGGGCGTCAGGTGACGGGACGAGTCTCCCGTGCGCTCGGTGACGTGCCGGTCGTCGGCGCCACCGTCGTCGAGGTGGGCGGTCCGGGCGTCGCGCAGACCGGTAACGACGGCACGTTCCGGATCGTCGTCGGGAACGCCGACGCGAAGCTGCTCATTCGCGCCATCGGATTCCAGCGGAAACAGATCAGTGTGCCCGTCGGCGAATCCAATGTCTCCGTCACGCTCGAAGAGGATCCGTTCAAGCTCGACGCGGTGGTCGTCACGGGTCAGGCGACGTCGATCGAAAAACGCAACGCGCCGACAACCGTCACGAGCGTCAACACCGAGGACCTCAACCGGGCACCCGCGCAATCGCTCGAGCAGGCGCTCCAGGGCAAGGTCCCCGGCGCGATGATCGCGATGAACAGCGGCGCTCCCGGCGGCGGCGCGCAGATGCAGATCCGCGGCGTCACGTCGATTCTCGGCGCGGGCCAGCCCCTGTTCGTCGTCGACGGCGTCATCATCTCCAACGACGCGACTTCCAACGGCGCGAACTCCGTGACCGGCGCCGGCGCGCGGACCACCGCGGCAGGCATCGGCGGCACCCAGGACGCTATGGTGAACCGCGTCGCCGACCTGAATCCGCAGGAAATCGAATCCATCGAAGTGCTCAAATCGTCGGCCGCGACCGCGATGTACGGCTCACGCGCGACCAACGGCGTGGTTGTGATCAAGACGAAGCGCGGGTCGGCCGGCAGCAGCGGGAATTTTACGCTGAGCTCGCGGCTCGGCCGCAGCGTAGCGTACCGCCTGCTCGGCACCCGGCAATTCACCTCGGTGAGTGAAGTCGAGACGCTGCCGTACGGCAACGGCGGCGGCGCCTCGTCGCTGCTCAGTACGCTCTACCCGAGCGGCACGATTGGGTCCACGCACGATTATGAGAAGGAGTTGTACAACAACGGCGCACCGTCGTACGAGGTGACCGGCAGCTATTCGGGTGGCACGAACAGCACGCAGTACTACGTGAACATGACCACCCGGAACGAGGCAGGCACCGCGCCAAACACCAACGCGCGGCTGTTCGCCGCCCGGACGAACATCGACCAGAATTGGCTCGATGGAAAGATCAAGCTGGGAATCGGGATCAACGTGACCCGCAACAGCTCGAACCGCGGCCTGTCGAACAACGACAACACCTGCACGTCGCCGATCTATTGCTTCGCCTATACGCCGGGCGTCGTCAATCTCGACTCGACGGACGCGACCGGTACCTACATGCGCAATCCGTTCAATGGCGGCGGCTCGGTCGTTTCGAATCCGTTCGAGACCTTCGCGAATCTGCGACTGAACGAGCTGACGTTCCGCCAGATCGGAAACCTCAACGCGTCGTGGCAGGCGATGAACAGGGACAAGCACGCGATCACGGTGAACGTGACGGGCGGCTTCGACCGGGCCCAAGTCTCGAGTGACCTGTTCTCGCCCTCGTTCCTGCAGTATGAGTCGCCGGCCGCAACGGACGGCTTCTCGGGCCGCACGGTCCGGTCTGAGGGCAACATCTTCAACTACAACCTGCAGTTCGCCGGCAACTGGCAGTTCAATGCGTCGCAGGACATCTCGCTGACGACCAGCGCCGGGTATGACTGGGAGACGCAGTACAACCGCGTCATCCGGACCCGCGCCCGCGGCCTGTTGCCCGGCGTCGAGACCACGAACAGCGGCACCATTCTGGACGCCTCGGACAACGTGATCGGCGATTTCCGCGACGACGCGTGGTTCGCGACCGAGCAATTCATCGGCATGGGCCAGAAGCTCACAGTCATCGGAGGCTTCCGCGCCGACCGCTCCAGCGCGAACGGCGACCGCAACAAGCGCTATATCTATCCGCGCGCGGCCGGGTCGTACCGGTTCACCAACCTCGGCAATACGATCAACGAGGTGAAGATCCGCGGCGGCTGGGCCAAGACGGGCAACCGGCCGCGGTACGGCGACCGCGAAGCCGTCTTGAACGCAGGCACCACGATCGGCGGCCAGCCCAGCCTCGTGCAGGCGGGCGTGCGCGGCAACGCGACTATCGAGCCGGAGACGCAGACGGAGCTCGAAGCCGGAAGCGACATCCAATTCCTGAACAACCGGATGCAGTTCGAGGGCACCTGGTACAACCGCAAGATTTCGAACTTGCTGCTGCAGCCGGCCACGATCCCGTCGGGCGGCATCACGAACCTGATCATCAACGGTGGTGAGCTGAAGAACACGGGCATCGAGCTGGCGTTGACCGCGTTTCCGGTGCAGCAGCGCGACATGGATTTCAGCATTCGTGCCACGTTCGCGCACAACAAGCAGGAGATCTCGAGTCTGCCAACGACGGTGCCGCGATTCCCGGCGCCAGGGTCGTTCGGCGCCGCGTTCGGCCGGAACTACATCAGCCCGGGCGGGACGACGACGTGGATCTGGGGCAACGTGCCGCTCGATGCGAACGGCAAGCCGCTCCCGATCGGCGTCCTGGTGACGGACCCGGCGTCTGTGGCACGGATCGCGGATACGGTCGCGGGCGATTTCAACCCCGACTTCGTGATGGGATTCTCGCCGTCGTTCCGCTACAAGCGGCTCACCGTCTCCGCCACGCTCGATTGGCAGAAGGGCGGCCAGGTCGCCGACATGACGCGCACGCTGTGGGATGAGGGCGGCACGTCGCGTGATTACGACGCTCCGATCACCCAGGACAACATGGGGCCGGGTTGGACGGTCAGCGGCGTTCCCGCGAACTACGTGACCGGCGCCGGAGACACACTGGCGTACACGCAGGGCTCCTACCGGTACAACTCGTGGGGCGGCGGAAGTGACGTACGCGCGTACCTCGAGAGCGCCACGAACCTCAGCCTGCGCGATTTGTCGATCGGGTATGACGCGCCGGAGCAGTGGGCGTCGCGTCTGGGCGCGCGCACCATGCGGATCACGTTCCAGGCCCGCAACCTGTTCAAGCTGACGGATTACTGGAGCTTTGATCCACAGTTCAACAACTTCGGGGCGACGAACCTCAACCGGTTCATCGACCTCGCGCCGTTCCCCTCGAACCGGCAGTTCTACCTTGCCGTCGATGTGGGGTGGTAACCATGAAACCCTTCGAGAGGACATCGACCATGCGTCGAACACTCGCGAGCCTCGCGATGGTAGGAACCGTCGCGCTCGCTGGCTGCAGTCTTGATCTGGTGAATCCGAACAACCCGACCCCGGGGGGCGCGCTCAGCAACCCGCGGGCCGCGACGAGCCGGATGATCGTCGGCGTCATCGCCACGTACCGGGACGGTGAGGCGGTCCGCATTCGCGCCCTCGGGAGCTACGGGCGGGAGTCGTACTTCATGTTCATTACGGACGGCCGCTTCATCACCGGGCCGTACCGCGACTGGAAGCAGAACAACTCGTTCGAGGCCGGTACGCAGTGGGGGCGGTACGGCAATTACCGCAACGCCTATGAGGCTTTAAAAATCATCGAGGCCACCACGTCGCTCACCGATGCGGAGAAGTCCGGTGCCAGGGGCGTGCTGAAAACGTTCATCGCGCTCGACATGCTGCACAACATCGAGGCGCGCGGGGCGATCGGCGCGGTCGTAGACATGAGCGATGACGCGAATGAAGTATTTCCGGTCGTCAGTCAGGACTCGGTGTACAGCTGGGTCTCGGCGAAGCTGAACGAGGCGGCCACCGACCTTGCAGCTGCCGGCGCCACGTTCTACTTCCCGATGCACAGCGGCTTCTCGACGTTCGGGGTGGCAGCCAACACCCCCGCGGGATTCCTCCAGTTCAACCGGGCCATCGCGGCGCGAGCCCTGGTGCAGCACGGCTCGCTCGGGTGCGCGACGTGCTACGCCGCGGCGCTGACGGCACTCACCGGAACGTGGATTACCAACCTCGACGGGACCGCCGCCAACCGCGATATGGGCGTGTATTCGATTTACTCCACCGCGGCGGGCGACGCGCTGAATACGGTGTCGTTCACAGGGACGAGCGATCTGTTCACTCACCCCTTGATCGACTCCATTCCTGGCGTCTCCGCGGACGACCGGTTCTCGCGCAAGACGGTGGCCGTGACGCCACGCAGTGAAGTCGGTGTGACGTCGGGACGCCGGCCGAACGTGTATGCTACCAACACCAGTCCCATTCCGATGGTCCGGAACGAAGAGCTGATCCTGCTGCGCGCCGAAGCCGAATGGTTCACCGGGGCGACGGCAGCCGCGACGACGGATCTCGCGTCGGTGCGGACCAATTCCGGCAGCATCAATGGTCATACGTCAGTGGTCGCCTTCGCGGCTCCGACCACCGCCGACCAGTTCACCACCGAGCTGCTGTTGCAGCGCAGCCTGTCGTTGCTCGAAGAGGGGCAGCGGTGGGTCGATTACCGCCGCTTCGGCCGGCTCGCACAGCTGGAAACGCTGCCGCAAGACGTCACGGCAGGGTTCACGGTAGCCACGACGAGTGTGCTGCCGAGCCAGGAGTGCGATGCGCGCTCGCGCGTTGGCGCAGCGGCTCCCATGAGCTGCCCGGGCGGTCCCGCAGTTCCAGTTCCGTAAGACAGCACAGCCTGAAGAAAGACAGCGCCCGGGAGCGATCCCGGGCGCTGTTGTTTCTGAAACACGCAGCCGTGACGTTTATGCCACGACCGAATGGGCGCCCCGCCACGTCGTCTCGTCACGGTGAGCTAGATCGCGAGGCTCCCCCCCCCAAAGCGGCCTGCAGCTCGCGAAGGAGCTGCTCGAGTTGTCGTAGCTCCGCCCCGTACCGCGCCCAATCGCCGGCGCGCTGGGCCTCCAACGCCCGTCGGTACGCCTCATTCGCCTGCTGCGCGAGCGCGGCCGCGCGCGCCGGAGCACCCGGCACGGCTCCCCGCTCGGGCTGTCGGCCCGCGCCCGCGCCAAACAGCCGCGCGAGCCCCGCGTCGAGCGTCTCTTCCATGACGACGCGACTCTGGTACGAGACGATCACACGCTTGAGCTCGGGAATGCGCCCGCCCGACGCGCGCAAATACAGCGGCATCACGTAAATCAGCGACTCCTCGATTGGAATCACCAGCAGATGACCGCGAATTACCTGCGAGCCGCCCTGATCCCACAGCGCCACCTGACGCGCGATCTCTGTGTCCTGATTGATGCGGTTTACGATCTGTGCGGGGCCAAAGACGAGACTCTGCTTGGGGAAGCGATACACGACCAGCTTGCCGTAGTGCACACTGTCGTTCCGCGCCACCATCCAGGACGCCAGATTGTCTTTGCCGCGCGGGGTGAACGGTACCATGAGGATGAACTCCGGCTGCCGCTCCCCCGGCAGCCGCATGATCATGTGGCGGAGAAACGGATCGGGGCGCTCCGGCTGGATCGCCAGCTCCGGCTTCTGCCACTGGTCCTCGCGATGATAGAAGATGTCCGGCTCCGCCATGTGGTAGGTGCCGTACAGCTCGCTCTGCACGTGAAACAGGTCCTCGGGGTAACGGATGTGCGCGCGGAGATCGGCCGGCATGGAATCGAGCGAGTGGAAAATGCCCGGAAAGATCTTGGCGTACGTGCGCACCAGCGGATCGGCGGCGTCGGCCTGGTACGCCGTGACGCTGCCGTCGTACGCATCGATCACCACCTTCACGCTGTTGCGCATGTAGTTGATGCCGTTGCGCAGCGGCTGCGAATAGGGGTAGCGGCCCGTCGCCGTATACGCGTCGAGAATCCAGCGCAGCCGGCCCGCGCTGTCGACAACCATATAGGGATCGGCATCGAACAGAAGGAATGGCAGCGCCATCCGGGCCCGCTCGCGGATGTTGCGGAAGTACATCGCCCGGCTCGCGTTCGTGATGTCGCTCGAGAGCAGCACCTTGAGCGAGCGGAAGTAGGCGGCGAGCACCAAGCGCCGCAACACGTTGCCCACCACGACGCCCCCGGGCCCGCTGTAGGAAGCGAAGATGTTTTCATCGCCCGACGGATAGTCGAACTCCTGCTGGCCGGTGTGCGCGAACACCCAGGCATCGCTCAGCTCGCCGTAATAGATCTCGGGCCGCGTGACGCGGAGCGACACGCTGGAGCTGGGCGGCAGATCCTTGATGAACAGGACCGGCAGCCCTTCTTCGCTGAATTCGTTCACGGGCCCAAGCGTCAGTCCCATGCCGTGGGTGAACGTGAGCCGCTCGTTGATGAAGGTGCGCGTGGGCAGCGAGGTGGAGTTCAGCTCGCGGGGCGACAGCAACACCTGCCGGTAGTCCCCGTCGATCACGTAGCGGTCGTCGTCGATCGAGACAAAGTCATAATACGTGCGAATTTCCTGGAGCTGGCCGAACGTCTGGAGCAGCGGGTCGCGGTCCCACAGCCGCACGTTGTCGATCGTGGGGCGGTTGGCCTCGATGTCGCGCTCGGTGAGCCGGGCCTCGCCCGAGAGGTCGCGCGTCTGCACGCTGTCCAGGCGCCAGGCCCGGCGCGTGGCGTCGATGTGGCGACGGAGCTGCGGCGTCTCCTTGGCGAGCTCGTTGGGCGCGACCACCAGGCGCTCGAGCAGCGCGGGATAAATGACGACGCCGAGCAACGAGACACCAAAGTAGATTGCGATCGCGAGGATCACGTTGCGGCCGAGGCGCTTGCTCTGTGCGCCGAGCAGCACGAGCGCGGCCCCGGCGAGCGCAGCGATCGCGGTGAGCCACAATCCGATGATCGTGCCGTGCAGATCCGCATAGCTCGCACCGAACAGGGGTCCCGTCGTGGAATACAGCGTGCCGGGCAGACGCACGAAATACACGCGCAATGCCGTGAGCACGAAGAGCAGAGCGAGCAGCAGCGCGAGATGCAGGCGCGCCGCGGGCTCGATCGTGAGGGTGCGCCGGTATACCACGACATCGCGCCGCAGCACGTAGATCGCGCCGCAGGCCAGCACCGAGAGCGTGCCAAGCATGGTGAGGAGCGCAAGCACGCCTGTGACGACGGGCAGGGTGAAGACGTAGTACGCGAGATCCCGACCGAACACCGGATCGGTGACGCCGAACGGAGTCTGGTGCAGGAACTCGAGCAAAGGCAGCCAGGCGGTCGAGACGATGAGCCCCATGAACAGGGCGAGGACAAGAGCGGCGGGCAGCGCGAGTCGGCGGGCGAGCCGAGTCACGTCCAGTGTCGCGCCCGTGTTCGATCCCAAGAGGATTGGATTGGGGACGACGCCACGTTGCGCAAAGCGGAGATTGGCGTAGAGAACCGCGAACGCGATCGCCCCGGTGCCGACGCCGACCAATAGGGAGGCCAGCAAGCGTGTGCCGAACACGCGGCCATAGCCCAACGCCGTGTACCAGGGCCACTCGGCGAGCAGACGCACGAGCGGCGAGAGGAACAAGAACAGGATCGCGAAGCCGACCAGCAGCCAGAACGCGACGCGACGTCGCCCACGCGCCGGGAGCCGGAGAGTACGTGATGAAGTCATTGACGCACGCTAACCGCTTGAGGCCACATACGGCACCCCGTCCACATGACGTGATTCCATGGCCTCGAAGGCGCGTGCAGTGACGGCGTGGCTCGCATTCACAACATGCGCGACAGCAGATGCGCGGTGATCCAGAATCCGGCGGCGATCAGCGGGAGGCGCCACGCGTAACGCCGGAAATGCCTCATGGTAGCGGGCTCACCTTCGATCGTGCGTCCCTGAAAGCGCGAGATATCGACGAGCCGCGCAACACCCAACGCAACCACGATCGCCCAATAGATGAAGTCCAGCGTGGAGAATCGATTCTCCTCGATGATGAGCAGGCCGAGCATCAGCAAGCTGAGATTACCGAAGCCCATCCAAAAGAGGCGGAGCAAACACCCCTGCGGCCGGTCGGACACTTGTTCCATCGACCACCCCTCTCCCAGCTCGTTCACGGAGCTGAGTAGAGGCTGGCGGCCCGACCAACCTGATCCCTGCAGCGGGCGGACACCGCTGCACCCTTTGAACTCGTACGCTATGGCGCGATCCCGCCCGGTGCAACCCGTTCCCCGGTTGAGTGCCAGTTGACGACGCACCCGCAGCTTCTTGCCATGCCAGAGGAGCTCTCATACGTTCGACCGATGGCGAGTACGCTGATGACCGCGGACGAGCTGCTGCAGACGCACTTTCCCGACAAACAGGTCGAGCTCGTTCGTGGTGTGTTGATCGTGCGGGAGCCGCCCGGCTTTCTGCATGGCGACGTCGCATTCCAATTGGCGGTGCGTCTCGACAAATACGTGGAGCAACACGGCCTGGGTCGGATTCTGGGCGCGGAGATTGGCTTTAAACTCCAGAGCAATCCTGATACCGTCCGGGCCCCCGATGTTGCGTTCCTCCGCAAGGATCGTGTTCCCGATCCACGGCCCCTGGGGTATCCCGCCATGGCGCCGGACCTCGTTGTGGAGGTTCTGTCTCCGCGCGACCGACCCGGTGAAGTACTCGCCAAAGTGGGCGACTGGCTCGAGGCCGGCGCCCTGCTCGTGTGGGTGATCGATCCGCGCCGCCGCCATGCGCGTGTGTATCGTCAGGATGGGAGTGAAGCCGTCGTCACCGAACAGGACAGTTTGGATGGCGAGGATGTCGTGCCCGGATTCACCTGCCCGCTGGCATCCGTGCTCTAAAGCAAAAGCGCCCGGGATCTTCCCCGGGCGCTTCTTCCTAGGCTACTCCGCTTCTACCTCTTCCGGGAACGGGCTCGGTGCAGCTCCCGCCGCCGGCACCGCGGCCTCGAGCGGAGGCGGCGGAGGCGTGAAGCCCTCCGGCGGCTCGATCTCGATGTCGTGATACCGGTAGATCCCGGTACCCGCGGGAATCAGGTGCCCGATGATGATGTTCTCCTTGAGACCAAGCAGGTCGTCCTTGGCCCCGCGGATCGCCGCATCGGTCAGCACCCGGGTCGTCTCCTGGAACGACGCCGCCGAGATGAACGACTGCGTCGTCAAGCTCGCCTTCGTGATGCCGAGCAGCAGCGGCTCGCGGGTCGAAGGCTTGCCGCCCTTCTTCACCGCGCGCTCGTTGATCTCGCTGAACACGAGCTTGTCCACGTTCTCGCCTTCCAGGAACTCGGTGTCGCCCGGCTCGAC
>DATBFV010000004.1:0-13795 GCA_036558345.1 Gemmatimonadales bacterium
CCGGCCTGTGCCGCTTTGCCTTCTTCGGTCCATGGCATCATCGCGCGCAGCCGCGCACCGACCTGCTCGATCTGATGTTCCTTGGCCTTGCGGCGCAATTCGTTGAACCGCGGCGCCCCGGCGCGGCATTCGGCGATCCACTCCTTGGCGAACGCTCCGCTGCGGATGTCGGCGAGCAGCCGCCGCATCTCATCGCGCACCGCCGGGCTGATCACGCGCTCGCCCCGCGTCAGGTCACCGTATTCCGCGGTATCGCTAATCGAGTAGCGCATGAAACCGAGGCCACCACGATAAATCAGGTCGACGATGAGCTTCAGCTCGTGCAGGCACTCGAAATACGCCATCTCGGGCGCGTACCCGGCTTCGGTCAGCGTCTCGAATCCCGCCTGGATGAGCGCGGTGACGCCGCCGCACAGCACGGCCTGCTCACCGAACAGATCGGTTTCGGTTTCTTCCGCGAACGTGGTGGCGAGCACTCCGGCGCGTGTACAGCCAATGCCGGTACCGTAGGCGAGCGCGTTCTCCAGCGCTTTGCCGCTGGCGTTTTGGTGGATGGCGACGAGACCCGGCACGCCGCGACCCGCCTGGTACTCGCTGCGCACGAGATGACCCGGAGATTTCGGCGCGATCATCGACACGTCTACTCCGGGAGCCGGCTTGATCTCACCGAAGTGAATATTGAACCCGTGCGCGAACATCAACGTCTTGCCCTGGCGCAACGCGGGCGCGACGGCGGTCTCGTACACCGCCCGCTGCTCGGGGTCGGGCACGAGCATCATGATGACGTCGCCCGCTTTGGCGGCATCGGCCACGGCTCGCACCTCGAGCCCATCGGCCTCCGCGCGCTTCCACGAAGCGCCGTCCGGCCGCAAGCCGACGATGACGCGCGCGCCCGAGTCGCGCAGGTTCAGTGCGTGCGCGTGACCCTGGCTGCCGTATCCGATGATCGTGAACGTCCGGTCCTTGAGACGGGCCGGATCGGTGTCCTTCTCGTAATAAATGCGCACGGGTGCGCCCATATGTGCTCCGGACTTTGGGGTGGAGTTCCCCCTCTCCCGCAGGGAGAGGGGGTCAGGGGGTGAGGACGAAACGGTGGCGTTTGTTACGCCAACCACATTCCGCATCAGCAACGCGATGCTCTCTGCCGTCGGATCATCCACCTCGATCACGCACGTCATCCGCCACATGCCAGTCGCTTGCGAATCAACGGCAAAGTCGCGAATTGGCATGTTGCGCCGCCGCAGGACGGCGCACGCGCGGCTGAGCGTCAGCAGATCGCTGTTCATCAGCACGATCACCACTCGGGCGGCGTTCCCCCTCTCCGGCACGGAGAGGGGGCCAGGGGGTGAGGTCATGCCGGCGCCGCCTCGAGCGGCTCAGAGAGTGATCCACCCGGCACGATCATCGGGAAGACGTTGGCTTCCTGCTCGATCACGAGCTCGACCAGCGTGGGACCGGGCGTCTCGTTCGCCTCGCGGAGCGCGTCGCTCACGTCCGTCGCTTTCTTGACGCGCCAGCCGGGAATGCCATACGCGCCCGCGAGCTTCACGTAGTCGGGACTCCAGATCGGCGTGTTCGAGTAACGGCCGCCGTGGAAGAACTGCTGCCACTGACGGACCATGCCGAGGTAGCCGTTGTTGAAGATCGCGAGCTTCACCTCCACGCCTTCCTGCACCATTGTCGCGATCTCGGCCATGTTCATCTGAAACCCGCCGTCGCCCGAAATTGCCCACACCGGCTCATCGGGTCGTGCCAGCCGCACGCCCATCGCGGCGGGCACAGCGAATCCCATCGCGCCGAGACCTCCCGACGTGATGTGTGTGTTGGGACGCTGGAACGGATAGCGCTGCGCGACCCACATCTGATGTTGTCCCACGTCGGACACGATGGTGCAACGGCCGCCGGTGACTTCGGCGAGCGCAGACAGGATGACTTCGGGCGACAATCCGCCCGCGAACGATTCCTCACGTTGACGCATCAGTGCAGCGATCTCGTTGCGCCACGGCATGCAGTCGCGCGGTGCAACCTCGGCAAGCAGCCGCTGCACGATGCCGCGGGCGTCGCCGACGAGCGCGACGTCGCAGCGCACCGTGCGCCCGATCGCCGCTGCGTCGATGTCGATGTGCACGATCTTCGCGCGCGGGGCGAACGTCGCCGTATTCCCGGTCACGCGGTCGTCGAACCGCATGCCGACACCGATCAGCAGATCGGCGGCCTGAATCGCCTTGTTGATGTGGACCTCGCCGTGCATGCCGGGCATGCCGAGGTGCAGCTCGTGCGATTGCGGGAACGCGCTGATGCCGAGCAGCGTGGTGATCACCGGCATCCCAGTGCGCTCGGCGAGGGCGCGCACTTCGGCGTACGCGCCGCTGACGATGACGCCGCGTCCGATCATGAGCAGCGGCCGCTTGGCCTCGGCAATCAGCCGGGCAGCTTCTTGGATGGCCGCGTTGTCGTAACGGTTGTCAGGTGTTCCTGAATCCTGGCTCCTGACTTCTGGCCCCCGGTATTCAGCCTTCTGGTTCTGCACATCTTTCGGGACGTCGACGAGCACCGGGCCCGGCCGTCCTTCCATCGCAATCGCCATCGCGTCCCGCACATCGTCCGAGAGATCTTCGACGTCGCGCACCAGCACGTTGTGTTTGGTCACCGGCATCGTCACGCCGACGACATCGGTCTCCTGGAACGCGTCTCGGCCGAGCATGGGACGTGCGACCTGCCCTGTAATGGCGAGGACGGGCGAGCCGTCCATGTGCGCGGTCGCGAGTCCGGTGACGAGATTGGTCGCACCGGGACCCGACGTCGCGACACACACGCCAACGCGATTGCCGGCGCGCGCGTACCCGTCGGCCGCGTGCGCCGCCGCCTGCTCATGCCGCACGAGGATGTGGCGGAGCCCGTCGCCGCCATGCAGCGCGTCGTAGAAGGGCATGATCGCGCCGCCGGGATAGCCGAACATCACTTCGATGCCGGCATCGACGAGCGTGCGTCGCAGAATTTGGGCGCCGGTCAGGAGCTCGCTCATGACTACACTCCCCAGAAGTAGCTGCTGCTCAGGGCTGCGGTCTCGAGTCCATCGGCGTGGTCGGCCTTGTTCAGCGCGTGTATCAATGCGCGGGCGCCGGCTTCGACGATGTCGGTTGATGCGCCATGGCCGCTGAGCGACTTGCCGTCGACGCGCACCTGCAGAATCACGCGGCCGAGGCTATCGCGTCCCGGTGTGACGGACTGGACCGAGAGATCCAGCACTTCGATCGTGCGGCCGACGGCCTCGGCGATCGCCGCGAACGCGGCGGCAATCGGCCCATTCCCCGGCGCGGCAGCGCGGCGGCCGGTGAACCCCGGCCCCGCGATCTGCACTTCGGCGGATGCGGTATCGGTGCCGCACGTGACGCGCAGATGAGTGAGGTTGTAGACCTCTGGCGCACGATTGAAGCCTTCGTGCAACAGCGTGAGCAGGTCTTCGTCCAGGATCTGCCGCTTCTTGTCGGCGAGCGCGGTGAACGCCTGATACAGCTGCTCGAGCGTTTCCGCGTCGGGCTCGTAGCCGAGGTCCTTGTAGCGACGTTCGAGCGCATGGCGACCGGAGTGTTTGCCGAGCACGATGCTCGAGCCGCCCGCGCCGACCGTTTCCGGCGAGATGATCTCGTAGGTGAGGCCGTTCTGCAGCATGCCGTGCTGATGAATGCCGGCTTCGTGCGCGAACGCGTTGCGGCCGACGATCGCCTTGTTGGGTTGCGGAAACACACCGATCTCGTGCGACAGCAGCCGGCTCGTCCGCATGATCTCGCGCGTATTCACGCGACACTGGAACGTCGCGACCTGGGGCCTGATGCGCGCGGCCATGACGATTTCCTCGAGCGAGGCGTTGCCCGCGCGCTCGCCGATGCCGTTGATCGTGCATTCCACCTGCCCCGCGCCGGCTTCGATCGCCGCGAGCGAGTTGGCGACCGCCAGGCCGAGGTCGTCGTGGCAGTGCGCGCTGAGCACCAGATGGGCGGCTTCGGGCACGCGCTCCTTCACCGCATGGAACAGCGCGGCATATTCCCGCGGCGTCGTATAGCCAACGGTGTCTGGGAGATTTATCGTCGTCGCGCCTTCGGCGATTGCCACCGCGATCACGCGGCACAGGAAATCGAAGTCGCTGCGGGTCGCGTCCTCAGCCGAAAACTCGACGTCGCTGGTGTAGCCGCGCGCGCGGCGGACGGAGGCGCGCACCCTTTCGAGACAGGTCGTGCGATCGATGCGCAGTTTGTGCTCGAGGTGCAGGTCGGAGGTCGCGATGAAGACGTGGATACGCTTGCGCTCGGCGGGCTGCAGAGCTTCGGCCGCCGCGTCGATGTCGCGCTCGTGACAGCGCGCGAGCGCGGCAATGATGGGCCGGCGAACGCCCTCGGCCACTTGCTGCACGCCGCGCAGGTCGCCCTGGGATGCCGCGGGGAAACCGGCCTCGATCACATCGACGCCGAGCGCATCGAGCTGACGGGCCAGTCGCAGTTTGATCTCGGGTGTCATGGCGTTCCCGGGCGCCTGCTCGCCGTCGCGCAGCGTCGTATCGAAGATGATCACGTCCCTGGCCATTGGTTCCCCCGACTTCGCGGTGAAAAAACAAAAAGCCGCGAACCTGATTGGGTTCGCGGCGCCGATCCTGCTTCGTTGCTTTTGAGCGACTTCTAGCTTCTTACCTCCGCGCGCGCCGCGACCCCCTTGCTGAGCGTAAGGCCCAGCAGGAACAGGACGAGGCTAAGCAGCAGCGCGAACTGGTTCATGTGCGAACGCGTAATCTCCCCAAAAGCCACGGGCTGTCAAGAGCGGGTTGCTCGTGCCCGGAACACGGCTCATCGTAGTCCTCATGGCCGGACGCCGCTCCCCACCCGCATCTCGTACCCGCCGCGTCCCGCGCGGCCACCAACACGACGGAGCGCGCCGGCAGGCGGCCCTGCTGCGGCTCACCAGCGCGATCGCCTCGGCGACTGACGAAGCCGGCGTATACCGATCGATGGTGGAAGGCCTCCACGACGAGGCGTTGGGCTACAATTTCCTGGGGGCGTTTCTCCTCGATGAGCGGACGGGCGACCGCGTCCTCCAGGCCTCCGTCGGCTGGCCGGATGCGCCGCCCTTTTTTCGCGCCCACCCCGGGGAGGGACTGAGCGAGCGCGTCCTGGAGGATGGGCAGCTCCACTACACCCCGGACGTGAGCCGCGCGGCGGCCTATGTGCCCAGCCCCGCCCGCGGCGCGGAAGTCGATGTGCCGCTGCGCGTGAACGGCACCGTGATCGGCGTCCTCGTGGTGGAGAGCCCCGAGCGGCATGCGTTCGGGACGGCGGACTTCGAGATCCTCACCGCCGCCGCGGACCAGGCGAGCATCGCGATCGGCCGCGCGCGGCTCCTCGCCGAGGAGCGCCGGCGCGTCGAGGAGCACAAGGCGCTGCTGGACACGATGGCGGACCTCTCGTCCGACCTCGAGTTGCCCCGCGTGCTGCAGGCGGTGCTGAACCGGGCGGTGACCCTCCTCGGCGTGACCGGCGGCGAGGTCGCGATCTATGACGAGGAGACCGAGCAGCTCGTCGTCGCGGCGAGTCAAAATATCGGGAAGGACTCGACCGGGACCCGGCTCGGCCTGGGGGAAGGCGCGATGGGCCACGTCGCCCGCACCCGCGAGCCGTTGATCATTCCGTCCTATCACGAATGGCTGGGCCGCTCGGGCAAGTACGCCGACGTCACGGTCCATTCCGTCATGGCGGCGCCGCTGCTGATCGGCCGCCGGCTCGTGGGCGCGATCGCCAGCGTGCATTCCGATCCAAACCGCATCTTCGGGTCCGAGGACCTCCGCCTGCTCACCATGTTCGCCCCGCAAGCCGCGATCGCGATCGAGAACGCCCGCCTTTACACGGCGTCGCGGCGTCAGAAGCAGTACTTCGAGGAGCTCGTGTCGAACAGTCCCGTCGCCATCGTCACGCTGGACACGAACCATGCGGTGATGTCCTGCAACCCGGCCTTCGAAAAGCTGTTTGGGTACTCGCAAGCCGAAGCGATCGGCCGCAATCTCGACGACCTGATCGCGACGGAAGCGACGCGGTCGGAGGCGGTACAGTACACGCGGCAGGGTCTCGAGCAGCCGATCCACGGCATCGCGCGGCGCCGGCGCAAGAACGGCACGCTGGTCGATGTGGAGCTGCTCGGCGTCCCGGTAATCGTCGACGGGGCGCGCGTCGGTCTGATGGGACTGTACCACGACATTTCCGAGCTCCTCGCGGCCCGGCGTGAAGCAGAAGCGGCGAACAGCGCCAAGAGCCAGTTCCTCGCGAGCATGAGCCACGAGCTCCGCACGCCGCTCAACGCGATCATCGGATACAGCGAGATGGTCCAGGAAGAGGTAGAAGAGCTCGGACAGCCTCAGCTCGCAAACGATCTCACCAAGATCCAGACCGCGGGACGGCACCTCCTGGCGTTGATCAACGACATCCTCGACCTCTCCAAGATCGAGGCGGGCCGAATGGAGCTGTACCTCGAGACGTTCGAGCTTCGGAAGCTGATCGATGAAGTCGTCACGACGGTGCAGCCGCTCGTGCAGAAGAACGCGAATGAGCTCGTCGTGAAGATCCCCGAGCGGCCGGGCGCGATGCACGCCGATCTCACCAAAGTGCGCCAGATGCTGTTGAACCTCCTGTCGAACGCCTGCAAGTTCACCGAGCGCGGGACGATCACGCTCACGGTCGCGCGCGAGCGGGATACCGTGCAGTTCTCCGTGCGCGACACGGGCATCGGCATGACCGCGCAACAGATGGATCGGCTGTTTGAAGCGTTCGCGCAGGCGGCGGCGTCGACGACCAGCAAGTATGGCGGCACGGGACTCGGGCTTGCGATCACCAAGCAGTTCAGCGAGATGATGGGCGGGGACGTGACGGTCGCGAGCGACGTGGGGCGGGGATCGACGTTCACGATCCGGCTGCCGGCAACGGTCAGGGAACATCGCTGATGGCGAAGATCCTGCTGGTCGAAGACAACGAAATGAATCGCGACATGCTGTCGCGCCGCCTCCAGCGCAAAGGCTACGAGGTGGCGATGGCGGTCGACGGCCGCCAGGGCGTCGAGATGGCGAAGAGCGGCGGGTACGACCTGGTCTTGATGGACATGAGCCTGCCTGAAATCGACGGCTGGGAGGCTACCCGCCAGCTGCGGGCGGTGCCGGAGACTCGTGGGTTGCCGATCATCGGCCTGACGGCACACGCGATGGCGGGCGATCGGGAACAGGCGCTCAAAGCCGGGTGCAACGATTACGATACCAAGCCGGTCGAGCTGCCGCGCCTGCTCGCGAAGATCGAAGCCCTGCTGAGCCGTCCCAAGTGACGCCCGAACAACTGGCCGAGTTGCGGCACGACTTACGGACGCCGCTCAATCACATCATCGGCTACTCGGAAATGTTGTTGGAAGACTCCGCGGATCCTCGGCTGGAGGAGACGCTGGATGCGGCGCGGGAGGCGCTCGGCCTGATCAACGCGATCCTCGGGGTGCCGGGCGCCGGGACAAGCGATGTGGCGAGGCTGTACGACGCGTTGCGCGTGCCGCGAGGCCGAATCGTAGCGGCGATTACCGCCCTGCTGCCAAGTGCGGACGAAGGTCGGGACGGCACGGTCACCGCCGATCTCCGAAAGATCCTCGGCGCCGCCGAGCGGCTGGTGCCATCTGACAGGCGGGTCTCAGCCACCGCCCCGCCGTCCCAGCCCCGCCGCGAGTCCGTCGAGTCGCCCGAACTGTCGGGCGCGCCACGCGCGCGAATCCTCGTCGTGGACGACGGCGCCGACAACCGCGAGGTGCTACGGCGGCGGCTGGAGCGCTCGGGCCATGCGGTGGAGATGGCCGAGCACGGGCGCCGCGCGCTCGAGCTGCTGACCACCGCGCCGTTCGATCTGGTGCTGCTCGACGTCCTCATGCCGGAGCTCGACGGGTTTGCCGTGTTGGAAGCAATCAAGGGAAACCCGGCACTCCGCGACATTCCGGTGATCATGATATCGGCGCTCGATGAGATGCCGAGCATCGTGCGCTGCATCGAGCGCGGCGCGGAGGACTACCTCCCCAAGCCGTTCGATCCGGTTCTGCTGCGCGCCCGCATCAACGCCTCGCTCGAGAAGAAGCGGTTCCGCGACCAGGAAGTCGAGTACCTGCGCGAAGTGGGGCGCGTGATCGAGGCCGCGACGGCGGTCGAAGCGGGGACGTATCGGCAGGGCGCGCTTGGGCCGGTGGCGCAGCGCGCGGACGAGCTCGGCCGTCTGGCGCGCGTGTTCGACAGCATGGTGGTGCGCATGAAAGCGCGCGAAGAACGGCTGCGGGACCAGGTGCGCGACTTGCGGGAGGATATAGAGGAAGCGCGGCGCACGTCGAAGGAATTCGCCATCGCCGTGGACGGCGGCAACCTGCGCACGGGGGAGCGCCTGGGGCAGCGGTTCGAGATTCTGGCGGTGCTGGGGCGCGGCGGGATGGGGACGGTGTACCGGGCCCGGGACCTCGACCTCGAGGAGGAGGTCGCGGTCAAGACGCTACGCCCCGAGTTCGTCCGGGATGCGACGCTGCTGGAACGCTTCAAGGACGAGATCCGGCTCGCGCGCCGGCTGTCGGATCAGCACATCGTTCGCACCCACGACTTCGGCGAGTCGGGCGGCGTGTATTTCCTGACCATGGAGTACGTCGAAGGAATCACCGTGCGTGAGGTGATCGACACCCGCGGCCGGCTCGGCGTGTCCTCCACCCTGGCGATCGGCGCGCAGCTCGCGCACTCGCTCGCCGTGGCGCACGAGCACGGCGTGATCCATCGTGACATCAAACCGCAGAACCTGCTGCTCGACGCGGCGGGAATCCTCAAAGTGATGGATTTCGGCGTCGCCCGGCTCGCCGAGCGCACCACGAGCGTAACGGAAGCCGGGCTGGCGGTCGGGACGCCGGCCTACATGCCACCCGAACAGCTGATGGCGGAAGCAGTGGACGCCCGCAGCGACCTCTATGCCGCGGGCGTCGTCCTGTACGAGTGCCTCACGGGACGAACGCCGTTCGAGGCGCCGTCTGTCATGGTCCTCGTCAAGAAACTGCTCACTGAGGCGCCGCCATCACCGGCGGAGTTCAATCCCGAGGTGCCCCCGGCTTTGGCCGCCCTCGTGCTACGCTTGCTGGCCAAAGAACCTGACGATCGGATCCAGACGGCGCGAGAGCTCGAGCAACAACTCGAGTCGCTGGGGTGAGCTTCGTCAACGAACCGTCAGCACTCGTCGATAGTACAAGAAACTGTCGCTGGGTCGCCGCATTTCGAGGACGTATTCCCCAGGCACGGGTGTAAACTCGGCGTCGAATGTCTCGCCGACGCGCAGCAGCATCACCGCGTTGCGCTGGCTGGCGAGCCAGGCGGGGGGCGCGATGCCGTCCTTGGCGACGGGCTGCCATCGTGTGGGGACTGAGTCACGCTGCAACGTGATCCGGACCGCCTGGGCGGCTCCAATATTGATGAACCGCAACCGGTGGCGCGTCCCGCCTGCGAGCACGAGGGCGGGCGCCATGCTGTCTCCGTTCACGACGAGGCGCGGCGGGTCCGCGGGCCCGTCCCATCCCACGGTAAAAACATGGTCGGTGCGCGGATCGAACCGCTCCCCCGGCTCGAGCACTACGATCGGTCCGTACAGCCCCGCGGTCAGTTGACTCATGTCGTGCAGGTGCGTGTGATAGATGAACGTGCCGGCGCGTGGCAGAGTGAGGTGCGCGACGAAGGAGTCGCCGGGCGCAATCGCCGGTGCCAGGCGGCCGGGTACGCCGCTCCACCCCACTACCCCGTCCGAGTAACTCTCCAGCTCGATGCCGTGCCAGTGAATGCCCGTGCCCTGCGCGAGATGATTGATCACGGTGACATCCGTGGGCTGGTTCTTCGTCACGACGAGCATGGGCCCGGGAGAGCGTGCGGGAGGGAGCGGGGCTCCGGCGTCCGCGATGGCCACACCGACCGTCCGCAACGAGTCGCCCCCCCCGTGGCGCGGCAGCTCGGCGAGCGCCAGCGTGACGCGGCGTAGACGCCCTCGGGGCGGTGGACGCCATCCCGGGGGCGTGGGGACATTGACTCCAAGGATCAGCCCTGCCATGTGTGCGTCGCCGTGCACGTCGGGCGCTGTGGGGTCGAGCTGCGCCTCGCCCGGCACGACGTGAAACGCGATGTGACAGTGGAACAGCCAGTTCCCCGGCCGTTCGGGACTCCACACCATCGCCATGGTAGTGTAGGGACGGAGCTCTTCGGTCACCGCCCACCGGCGCTGCTCGGCAGCGTAGATCGTGTCGGCCGCCGGTGATCCGCGGCTGTCCACGCGGAAGAAGAACCCGTGCAAGTGCATCGGGTGATTGCGGTCGGTGGCGTTGACCCAGCGCCAACGCGCCGTGTCACCCAGGGACAGCATGATCGGCTCGGTATAGGGCCACGATTTACCGTTGATCGTCAGTGCGTTCGCGTAGTGCAGCGAATCGATCGAATTGCCCCAGATGTTCATCACGAAGATGCGATCGTCGGTGCGCGCACCGGCCGAGTCGACGACGAACGCGCCGCCGAGCTGCTCGCGCTCGACCAAGGTATCCTGGGTGCCCAGGTCGGCGGCGTAGGCGTACGTGCCTGGCGCGCCGGCGGCGAAGACGACGCGCCCGGTGGCGCCGGGCGCGACGACCAGCGAGTCGGACGGATCGGCGGGGTGGGCGTGGAGGCCGCGCACGATGAGTGCTGAGTCGGTGAGCGCGTTGCGCACCGTCGCAGCGATGATCGTTCCCACCGGCACCCGGATCAGGGGGGCGGGCACCTGTGGTGGCCCGCCAACCTCCCCGAACGCCGCGACGCTGATCGCGGGACCGTCGTCAGCCTCCGGGCGCCACGTCGCCATCTGAACGACGAGCGCCAGGCGCAGCGTGTCCCCGTGACGCGTACCGGCTGGCAGGCGGTTGTCGTTTGGCTGCACGACGGGTGTGGTCGAGACGGGGCCGACGAGAAGACAAAGAATTGTGAGCCAGCGCATCGGCCTAGATCCGGGTCGGAGGGTCAGTCAGAATGCCCACGCCCGGTGTTGGCTGTCAAATGCAATGGAAAAGCCCCCGCCGATGTGTTGGGAGGGCCTAGGAGCGAGGAGCCACCGGTCGGATTTGAACCGACGACCGCTCGATTACGAATCGAGAGCTCTACCACTGAGCTACGGTGGCGGTCAAGGCTCCTAAGTTAGTGGCACACCCGCGGGTCCGGTACTCCGGCCCCGCTGCGCGAGCACCGCCAACGCCAGGAAGTAGCGGCGGAGCGTCCGCGCCGGCGCATCGTCATACCAACGGATACTCCAGTGTGATACGCGAAACGGCAACCAACCGTCACACCGGCCGTATCACTCCCCGATTCGGTATCAGCTGTGGGCCACCATCGCCAGAGGATCAACATGACGACGTACACCACCAATGCCGCGAGCACGACGTCGCTCATGAAGTGTGCGCGCGCGGCGACCCTCGTGAGAGCGCATCCCAGTGCGATTCCGTACCACAGGCCCCGGGCTTCGGGGAAGAGGCGAGCCATGACCGCCGCGCCGAACGCGACCGCCGCTTCGCTGCTTGGCAGCCCCAGCGCCGCGACTCCCCAGAAGGGAAGGTACCCGCCGGTTCGCAACATGCGGCCCCACGCGCGGTCGTAGACGCCGCCGTACGCGAAGTGATGGAAGATCCATCGATCCGCCAGAACCAATCAGATTTGGCGCGCTCCGTAGGGCTGCGCGGCCAGATCTGTTGCTGCCGCCACATGCGCCTCCTCGGGCGGCCGCCAGAGCCGGGCGAGGAACAGGGCTGCACCCGTGACGACCATCGCCGCGCAGAACACCTGGCCCATGCTGAAGGGGCCGAGCACGAAGCCGAGCTGCGTGTCAGGCTGGCGCGTGAACTCGAGCAGAAACCGAAACGTGCCGTAGCCGAAGAGAAACAGCGCCACCACGAGCCCGGGCCGGTACCACCCGCGCGACGCCGCGCGCCGCTCGAAGGCCCGAAGCGCCAGGAAGAGCACGAGTCCCTCGACCACTGCCTCGTACAGCTGCGACGGATGCCGCGGCAAGTGCTGGGGGTCGCTCGGGAAGACCATCGCCCAGGGCACCGTGGTCACTCGACCGTATAGCTCTCCGTTGATGAAGTTGCCGAGGCGCCCGAAAAAGAGTCCCGGTGTGCCCGCTACCGCCAGCGTGTCTGCGAGCCGCCACCAAGCCACGTGGTAGATGCGCGCGAACACGATCGCCGCGACCGCGATCCCGATCAGGGCGCCGTGAAACGACAGGCCACCGTGCCAGATCGCGAAGAACGCGAGAGGGTCATGCAGGAAGTGGCCCGGCTCGTAGGCGATGGCGTACATGATCCGCGCCCCCGCGAGCATCCCGATCACGAGGTACCCGATCAGCGCGTCGAGCTGCTTCGGGTTCAGCTGCAACAATCCCCGGGCGACGCGCCGCTTGATGATCCGGTATCCCACCACGTAGCCCACGATGTACATCACGCCGTACCAGCGAATCCTGAGCGGCCCTATGTGGAGGATATCGGGCGGAATCCGAGGGTACGGAATGGTCATGCGTGCTCCTCAGTACACCGGCCAACGCACCGCGGGCGGGGCGGCGGGTTCACAACGCAACACGGTGAGCCCCTCTGGAAGAGGCGCGACATGTCGTCGGGGAAATCGTGACCTGGCTCACTGTGAGGCGTGGACGAATTCGGCAGCATGGCTTATTCTAGCAGTCCACTTCGGGCATCCGGATGCCACGCACGGTCCGGCGCCGCCCTGAATCGAGTGTCTAGACCGAGGCAATGCCACGCCGATGCCCAAACGCGCGCAGCGACGGTGGACCATCATGCTGGTGCCGCACGGCTCGGGTCCGACCCGGGCCGTGGAGCTATCACGTGCCGTCGTCACGAGCCTCACCGCCATCGCCGTCGTCGCCGTCGTGGCGATGATGGCCCTGGCCGTCGCCGCGATCGAGCGTGGCGTGAACAGCTCACACAGCCGTCTGCTCGCGCGCGAACACGGCGTGCTCGTCGACGAGATCCAGCGAGTGAGCGAGGAGCTGGCCGTCCTGAGCGACTCGCTCGACAACCTAAGCTCGCGCGGGCAGGGGCTTCGCCTCCTCGGTGGCTTGAGCCTCCTCGACCCCGGGGTGCTGCAGGGTGGTATCGGCGGTCCAGTTGGGGCATGGCCCGAGCGGGATAGCCTGCTGGCGCTCGGACCCGACGGCGCACGGGCGCTCGCGGCCCGAATCGACGTCGACGCACTGACGCGCCGGGTGTCCATCCTCTCCACGTCGATGAGCCAAACCTCGGACTCGCTCCTGACCCACCAAATGCGCTGGTTCGCCACACCCTCGATGTTGCCCACTCGCGGCCGGATCTCGAGCCCATTCGCGCCCGAGCGAGTCGACCCGATCGTTCATGTCGCCCGCCCTCATGAAGGCATGGACGTCGCCGCCCCCGCGGGCAGCGAGATCGAGGCGGCGGCGGCCGGCGTGGTAACAGAGGTGGGGTGGGTAAGCGGGTACGGAAACCTGGTCGCGATCGACCACGGTTACGGCGTCGTCACACGCTACGCACACTGCTCGAGAATCCTCGTCGTCCGCGGACAGCACGTGACGCGTGGACAGCCGATCGCGCTCGTCGGGTCTACGGGTGAGTCCACAGGCCCGCACGTCCATTATGAGGTCAGGCTGAACGGCAGGCCGGTCGATCCCAAAAATTTCGTGCTCCCCGACGGCCCGATCCGGGATTAGTTCCGGTAGTA
>DATBFV010000005.1:0-3190 GCA_036558345.1 Gemmatimonadales bacterium
CCCCAGGCGTACTGCGCGGCCTTCGGATCATCGAAGATCGTCTGAGCGCGCTGCACGATCAGGTCGCGATTGTGATCCCAGACGATGATGTTCACGTCCTTGAGCCCGCGCCGCGCCATCACGGGGCCGAGATAATCGCGGAGAAAGTCGCGCTCGTCCTCGGGCTGGTAGATGCACGACTCCCACGTCTGTGTGGCCATCGGCTCGTTCTGAATCGTGATCGCCCAGACCGGCACGCCGGCTTGCCGATAGCTCTCGATGAACTTCGTGTAGTACAGTGCCCACGTCTCGCGGTACTCGGCGCGGAGATGGCCGCCGTGCAGCATGTCGTTGTTGTCTTTCATGTACGCCGGTGGGCTCCACGGACTCGCGAACAGCTTCATGCGGTTGCCGCTGGCTGCCAGCGCGCGCTTGATCAACGGAATCTTGAAGCGCAGATCGGGCGCGATGTTGAAGCTGCTGAGTGTCTTGTCGCCTTCGGTGACGTACGTGTAGCTCTCGCTCGAGAAGTCACAGCTGTTGATGTTCGTCCGCGCGAGCGTGTAGCCAATCCCGCGCTCGGTGCTGTAGTAGGCCGCCATCAGCGCGTCCTGCTGCGCCGCGGGCAGCTTGGCAAACGTCTCGGCAGCCGCATCGGTGAGCGCGCCGCCGATGCCGATCATCGTCTGGAACGTGCGTCGCGGATCCGCGAACACGTAGATCTGTCCTTCGGAAATCGCGGCTGCCGGTTGAAACGAGAGCGTGTCGGCGGGGGAGAGGCGCAGCGCGGTGCTGTCCGCGGTGGTATAGACCACGGCGCGCTTACCGCTGAGCGTGGGTTGTTGGAGTAGTAGCAGAAGCAGGACGGCGTTCATGTGCTCCCTCCTCCGGAGGAGCGACAATACCGCCTGCGTTAGACCCTGTCCACCTGTTTCCTAGCGATTAATCCAGTACGACACCTTCACGAGGAAGCTGTTGTCCGGCCGGAGATCGAAGAGATCGTTCAGATCACCGCCCAGGTTTTGTGTCCCCTCCTCACCGGTCGATTGCTGGCGGCCCTGACTCCACACGAAGAAGAGCGTAGAACCTGGCCGGTACTCCCAGCGGAACACGACGTTCGAGCGGAATTGCATGAAGTTGAATCCGCCGATGTTGTTCGTGACGCTCGTGTCGGTGAACGCCTGGTAGCGGCTGTCGTAGTCCGCCGCGCGCGGGTTTGCCGACAGCTCGCGCACGTTGCTGTACGTGCCCTTCGAGATGAACGGCTGCGCGTAGATCTGCAGCGACATGTTTGCGCTGAATGGATAGGTGATCCGGCCGGTCAATGAGAACTGCTTCTGCTCGAGGTGGCCGAACAGGTAGTGCGTCACGTTGCTCGTATCGGTATTGGGGCCGAGGGGCTGCAGGTCGTACGTGCTGCGCGAGAAGCTCGGCGAAACCACGGCCGTGACGCGCGCGGCGATCTTGAAATCGAGTTCCGGTGAGACGCTGACGCTGTGCGTGCGGCCGCCGTCGGCGTGGAACCAGTTGAACCACACGTACGGCACGACGGCCTTGCGGTCGTCGCCGTTGATGCCGAGCCAGGGCGCGAAATAGGGATCCTGCCGCACCGCCGGGCCGCCGCGCGCGCAGGAATAGCAGTACGTCGTACCGAGTTGCCCCACCGTGCCGCCGAAATGCAGCGACCAGGTATTGCGGAACGTCGTGTGGGTGTTCGTATTGAACGCCCGCTCCTCCGGTAAGCCGTCGGTCGTCCAGTACTGCCACCAGTTGAAGTTCCACTGGAAGCGCTGGTACAGCTTACGCGTGTGCCGGTCGAAGAATCCTGCCCACGTGCTCCACGCGATCTGGTCGGCGCGTTGCAGGTAGCCCAGGTCGTTGATCTCGAAGCCCGGCGAGCGCCGCTCGAGGTTCGACTGAAACAGCAGGTGATTGCCGCCGACTTTCCCGAACTGGAGCCCCTCGGCGTCACCGGTGAGCGACGTGCGCATCGAATCGAATCGAACGCCTCCCGCCACGTCGGGCCGCTGGTAGTAGTGGGTCGCCGACGTTTGCGTCTGAGCGATGGCCTGCCGGCTGCCGAGGACCTGGCTGTAGTCCACCGAGCCCGACAGCTCGTAGCGGCCGCCTTTAAAGCGATGGCGGAAGTCCAGCGCGCCGACGTAGGCGCTCGAATGCAGGTATGGATTGCTCCACGAATCGTTGTCGCGATTTACCGTCGTGACGATGCCGCCGATGCTGCTCTCACCGCCGCGCAGATCCTGGCGCAGCCGCACGACGCCGTAGTTGGTCGCCGGCTCGATCGTCACGCCGCCCACGCCGACCTCATGGCCGGTCACGGCGTCCAGCGCGCCGATCGTCATCCCGCCGGGCAGGCGGCCGGTGAGCTTCCCGGCGCCGATGATCGTGGTGAACGGAGACGATGTCGTGTCGTTGTAGGTCCCCTGCAGCTGCGGGGCGCGGCCGATGCGCCGCGAGTATACGAGTCCTTCGCCCGTCGAGCAGTCGTTGACCGCGGTGCAGTTGACGTTGAACTGGAACTGCCCGGCGCCCTGGACAAAGAAGGGCCGTTGCTCGCGGAAGAAAGTCTCGAACGCGGTGAGGTTGAGTACGCCGGGGTCCGCTTCGACCTGCCCGAAGTCGGGGTTGACGGTCGCGTCGAGCTTCAGGTTCGACGCGACGCGGTACTTGAAATCGCCGCCGACGGTCACCTGCTGGTCGCGGCCGATACCGGTCGCCTCGTACTGCGACACGTTCTTGGTCACGAAATACGGCGCGGCTTCGAAGCGGCGCGGCGTCTCGAGGTCGTTCAAATCGGCGATCTCGCCGAATTGCGACACGAACCCCGACTGCGATTGCCGGATCAGCGGCCACGAAACACGCTGCGAGTAGCGATAGATATCGCGGTCGACCGTGAAGCCGAAGGTGTGGTTCTTCTGCGATCCGTACGCCATTTGCGACAGCGGTATGCGGTACTCGGCCGTCCAGCCCAGAGAGTCGATGCGCGTCGCGACATCCCACACGGCATCCCAGGCGAAATCTTCATTGCCGTCGTTGTAGATCTGCGCATCCATCTTCACACCCGACGGGTTGACCCCGAACTCGAATCCGGTGCGGCGGTCGTGATAGGAGTCGATGAACAGCCAGACCATGTCGGACGGCGTGAAGTAGTCACGGCGGGCGAGCACGGTGATGATGCTGTCGGGGTGCG
>DATBFV010000006.1:0-1634 GCA_036558345.1 Gemmatimonadales bacterium
AGAGACGCCGGACCACATCGATCAGGCCGCGAGCCACATCGCGGAGTTCGCGCTCGCGGGCGTTCACGCCATCCGCACGCGGATCGGCGAGCGCGCCTAGGCAAGAGTTCTGTTTTCACGCAGAGCCGCAGAGCCGCAGAGAACAGAGCAAACGCGTCGTGGTGCAGGGACTGTCGGCCGGCCTTCGGCCGGCCATGGAGGTCATGCCAGGCACGAACGACAAACGCATTTTGGTGGTGCAGAGCGTTTGTCGTCCGTGCCTGGCGTGACCTCCTGCCGCGCGACGCGCGGCGACAGTCCCCTCCTCTTCTCTGCGGCTCTGCGGCCCTGCCTGAAATCTTCCTTGTGCTGGCCTAGGGCGCCATTCGGGCATCCGCGGACTTCCGCGTCGTCACCAACGCGACGACGAAGAGCAGCGTGACGACCGCCATTGTGATGAGCGGCGGGGGAACGCGGTACACCCAATAGAGAGCGGTGAGCGCCGCTGACGCCAGCGCCAGGACAAGAGCCATCCGGGAGAGCAGGCGCGGCGTGGCTTCACGGGATCCGGCCACGACCAGCCCGAGCACCCCCATCGCCACCAGGCAGATGCTCATCGTGAACACCAGCCCGCGAAAAATGTCCCATATCGACGGCGACATCCCGATCCCCAGAGGAATCGAGTACGCCCGCATCGCGGCTTCCACCGATGCGTACCCCGGGTCCGGTGGCGGGCCGGAGATCGTGTTCCCGATCGTGTGCAGCGCCGCGACGACGAGCGTCGCGATGCAGGCACTGGTGAACAGACGGCGGCCGCGCGCGAACAGGGTCATGCGACGCTTCTACCGGTTTCCTCGCCCGGCGGTCAAGTGGTGGGCTAGAATCGCCACCTGCTGCGCGTCACGTTTCGACGTGTGATGGACCGTTTCTCCGGAGGACAACCATGCCAGACACGAACACCGATGGGAGAATCCTGCAGCTTGCCGCCGGCTTTGGGCACGGAGCCGGGGTGGTGCTGGCGACCGAGGACGCCCTGCTGACAGCGTTGGAAACCTATGAGGACAACGTTCGCCGCCTGGAGGACTGGGAAACGAACGCCCTCCACGCAATCGAGTTCAGCCGTGTGCTCGGCAGCCTCTCGGCCACTCACGCGCTGGTCAACGGCCGCGCGGTCATCGATGTGGAAGATGTCCAGTACGCGCTGAGCGTGGTGAGGGCGAACGAGCGGACGCCGCTCGGCCTCTGCAGGATTACAGCGCCACTCCATCGTTCCTGAGCCCGTGTCCCCGCATGTTCTGGTTCGTCCTCGCGCTTGCCAAGGGAGTCGTCGGCGTGCTGGTGTGGCTGGCCCTTCTCTTTCAGGGCCAGCATCTGCCTTCCATCCTGCCGCCGGCCCTTCGGGTGGCGATGCTCGGCGCCTTCGTGGGAGGCGGCGCCGCGCTCGTCGCCGGCAGCCGCAAGGACGTGCCGGCGCGGTCCCTCGGCATGGTGTTCTGCCTCTTTGGCAGCATCTTCGCGGATCCGCTCCTCGCCGTCGTCCCGCATGACTCGCCGGCATGGATCCTCGCCCGGGATCTCGTGCTCGCGATTTCACCGGTCACGATGGTCCCGCTGTACTTCTGGCGGTTCGCGTGGGAATTTCCGCGCCGTCAGCC
>DATBFV010000007.1:0-11087 GCA_036558345.1 Gemmatimonadales bacterium
CCGCGACCTGCTCGATGACGGATCCGCGCACCCGGTGAACTTTGCGAATGGGCAGGTGGCAACGGATGGCCGTACGCGCTGGCGTTTCATGTCCTGGTCCGATGGTGGGGCACAGAGCCATAGCTACAGCGGAAGCCTGGCAGGCGGTTCGCTGATCGCGACCGTGGCGCGTGATTTCAAGCTGATCGCCGCCGCAGCAGGCGCTGGCTCCGTCACCGCCGACACCACCATCAATCTGACAGCGGGAGATTTCGTCCCCGAGGGTTGGGTCGTGCACCTCACGCCCAACGACGCGGGCGCCAATTTCTGCGGATGGACGGGGGACTCGACCACGACCGACTCGGTCCTCACGCTCGGGATGCAGCGTCCCTACAGCCTTGTCGCCAATTTCGGGACCAGCCCGACCATCACGGCTGCGAACGCGCGGCCGAGCGGCATCATGGGGGCCGCCTACGTCGACTCGCTGACAATCAGCGGCGGTAGCAGTGCGATGACGTGGACACTGATCGCCGGCGCGCTCCCGCAGGGTGTCACGCTGGCGGCGAACGGCAAGGTATCAGGATTCCCGCAGCAGACCGGCGACTTCAACTACACCGCACAGGTCGTCTCGTGCGATACACAGAGCAAGGCGTTCGCGCTCTCCGTGACCGCCCCAACGCTGCTCACGAGCGACGTCGTTGCCCAGTTGCTCGGCCCCACCGCGCCGCTCACGGCCGATCAGGTGCGCTATCTCGATTTCCTGGGGAATAACAACGGCGGCTACGACGTCGGCGACTTTCTGGCGTGGGTCAAGGCGACCGGCGCGCCGCTGAGCCCCGGAGTGCTGCAAGCAGCTCAGCGAAAAGGAGGCCGGCCATGAGACGGTTCTTTGGCCTGGCACTGGTGGCCGCGCTCATCGCGACCGGAATCAGCTGCGGCGACAAGACCCCGGCAGGTCCTTCGGGTCCTGGCGACCTCCAGGTGCGACTCACCGCGCCGATCGGAGCACTCGATTCCGCGATCCAGTTCACGATTTCGGGGCCGGCACCGCTGACCAGCGCTACGGCCGGGTCCGGCCTACGGCTGTTTCAGGAACCGCTCGGCGGGTCATCGACCAACTTCGCCGTCATTGGGCCGCTCGCGAACGGCACGGTGATCCTGACCATCGGCATACACGATCTGGCCCAGCTGAGCCAGTACCACGGCGCCATCACCGGCGTTGCGCTGCCGAACTATCAGTTGCGAACCTTGCCGGGCGGATACGCCCTCGCGCTGACGCGTTAGTCGCCCGCCTCCGCGGCGGGCTCGGGATTCTGCTGCCACACGTGCAGCAGCGCCTCTTCGAGGCGCCGCGTCAGGTCATGATACAGGGCGAGTAGGCGCCGGCACTCGTCGGTGAGTGTCGTCGCGCCACCACCCGGGCCGCCGGCGCGCGACACGACGATCGGCCAGCCGAGCGCCTGCTCCATGTGCCGGATCGCACTCCATGCCGTTCGATAGCTGATGCCCGCTTCGGACGCCGCGTCCTTGATCGAACGCACCCGCTCGACCGCATCGAGGAGCCGTGCCTCGCGCTCGCCAAGCACCGAAACGCCGCGCCGTGAGAGCGTGACCACCGCGTGCGGGGCCAGATCGGGGAACTGCATGCGACCTCCTACCGTCCGCCATTTACGACCGCGGTGGGCACGGCGCATTCACCTGGCGACAACTGAAATGCGGCCAGGCCGCCGGGCAGGCGTTCCGCGATGAGCCGCGCGCGCCACTCGTCCAGCGCCCACCGGCTGAATCCCGTTGCCTTCCCGCCGCTGTCGTTCGATGCCGAACGAATCACGTACAACGTGTATGGATTGCCGAGCGCACTGTCGGCAGTGAAGAGCACTTTTAAATCGACATTTGCCAGTTTCGCAAACGTGGGCAGGTCGGCGAGCGCGTAGCCGGACCGCTCATCAGCGATGCGGAGCGTGGCCGACTGATCCACTCCGGCCTGCACGTACCAGCGGTCGTGGACACCGGGGATGCCGACGCCCGCCGCTTTCCACAGCGACAATTCCTTGATATGCGTGCCGGACGAATCGGCGCGCGAGATGAACACCGCGTGGCGCGTCGCGATACGGTGGAACGCATCGGCCGCCGACGAGGCGCCGCGTACGTCCGCCGCGTCGCCGGTTGGACCGACGATGGCGAACGCGCTGGCCACAAACGGACAGCGCAGCGCCGCATGACCGGGCTCGATCAGTAGCCGCTGCTCGAGCGCCGGCGCGTGCGTGATGGCGATGTCGAGATCGCCGGATGCGGCCGAGCGCAGAATTGTGCCCGACGGTCCGATGACGACGCGCACGGCCACCGGCGGACGCAGCGAATCGAGCAACCGAAGGGCGCCCGACTGTTCAACCGTGGTCGTAGTGCCGAGGCGCAGGGGTGTGGCATTCGATCCGCGTGCGCACGCGACCTGTACGGCGCAGCAGATGACCAGATGGAGTGTGGATCGCGTCATGGGGCGCATTGCTCTCCCTCTCCCGTATGCCCGAGCGGTTGATTCGTTCCAGTCGAATCTCGGATTGTGTGGCATCACCGCACAATGGAGTGTCAATCGCGCACGGGGGTCGCTCAAGCTACCCGGTGGAGCATTGTGTCTCTATTTTCGTTGCGGGGGGCGGTAGCTCAGCTGGGAGAGCACCTGGTTTGCAACCAGGGGGTCGTGGGTTCGAATCCCATCCGCTCCATAGGAAGTTGGCCTCAACCATCGTCGTCCAATCGGGAGATGCCATGCTTGTCAGTGTTCTGATTCCCTTCGTCGTGCTGGCGCAGGCCCAGCAGCCGACCACTCCTCTGCGGATCGCCGCCAGCAGCCAGGCATCCGTCGAGGTCCACCTCAATGCTCGTCGGATCGGCAACCGCTGGTTCGAGGAAGACGCGAGCCTCTCAGGCCCGTCGCGCATCGCGATCTCGTACGGGCAGCCGCACGCGCGCGGCCGCAAGGTCGAGGGCGGCTTGATCCCCCTCGATACGGTCTGGCGGTTCGGCGCCAACATGTCGACGGCCCTGCACAGCGACGTCGACATTTCGTTGGGAGACCTGAAACTCCCGCGCGGAGACTATTCGTTGTTTGTCCTCTACAGCCGCACGGGTTACTCGCTCATCGTGAATCGCGGGACGGGACAGTGGGGGACGGATCGCGATGCCACGAAGGACATCGGACGTATCGCCTTGACGAGTCGGACGATGGCGGAAGCGGAACCTTCCTTGTCGATTTATCTCGTGCCCGATTCGCCCGATCCGACAACCGGCTACGCAAACCTGAGCGGCATGCTGCGCATCAAATGGGGCACCACCGAGCTCACGGCGCCGTGGAAGGTCGACCAGTGACCGACGAACGCTATCCGATCGGGCGGTTCACGCCCGTCCAGTCGCTGTCGCCAGCGGAACGGACGGAGCGCATCGAGCAGATCGTGGTGGCGCCAGCAAATTTTCGCCGTGCGGTCGCGGGCCTGAACGACGCGCAGCTCGACACGCCCTATCGCGAGGGCGGCTGGACTGTGCGGCAGGTCGCCCATCATTTGCCCGACAGTCATATGAATGCCTACATCCGGTTCAAGTGGGGACTGACCGAGCAGAATCCGGCCATCAAGACATACGAAGAAAAGGACTGGGCCAAGACACCGGAGATGCGCTCACCGATCGCGATGTCGCTCGATCTGCTGACGGCGCTGCATGAGCGCTGGGTCACCTTGCTTCGTAACATGCGGCCCGCGGATTTCGCGCGCACCATCCAGCATCCGGACTGGGGCACGCCGTCGCTCGACATGCTGCTCGCGCAGTACGCCTGGCATGGGCGGCATCATACCGCACACGTCACGTCGCTGCGCCAGAGGATGGGTTGGGGGGACTGATGGTCGACTTCGCCGACGACGATCTCGAGTCGACGTTCCCGCTCGGCGACGGCACCGCCGCGAGCGACGGGATCGTTGTTTGCCCGTATTGTGGCGAGCCCAATGAAATCGCCATCGATGCCGGCGGCGGCAACTACCAGGACTACGTCGAGGATTGCCAGGTCTGTTGCCGGCCGTGGCGCGTCACGGTGGCGTACGACGACGAAGGCAAGGCAGAAATCTCAGCCGCACCGCTCGACGAATGAATTCGGGCAAGGCTACGTGTCTAGCAGACACAACGTGTCGGACTCGGGCTGAAACGGTGGTGGCGCGGTCGTCGTAGGGCGCGCATGCGACTCGCCGGGTTGTTATTCATCCCTGCCGCGCTCTCCGCTCAAAAACCCGCTGGTCATTGGCACATCGGCCTCACCTACCACGACTACGGCATCACGATCGGGAATGCGGCACGGACCAACGGTCTGCGGCTGAACTTCCTGGACGCTGATCTCGATCGCGTGAACGGCATCAACATGACGATCTGGAAGCCGTCAGAGCCCTTCTCCGGCACCGTCAACGGGCTGTCGGTCGGCGGCGCACCAGGCGCCGAAGAGCTCAACGGCATCTCGGTTGGTATTGCCGGCGTGGTCGCTGAGCGACGCGCGCGGTGGATCACGCTGGGCGGGTTGGGGGTCGTCTCGAACGACCGGCTCGAAGGCCTGGCCGTGGGCGGCCTGGGGACCGTGGCCAATGGAGACGCCGTCGGTCTCCTGATTGGCGGGCTGGGGACGGTCGCCAATCGCAATCTCGGTGGCATTGCCTTGAGTGCGCTTGGCACAGTAGCGAACCGCGATCTCTCGGGCTTCGCGTTTGCCGGGCTCGGTACCGTTGCCAACCGCAATATCAGCGGTATCGCGATCGGCGGTTTGGCGACGGTGGCCAATGGCGATATCACCGGCCTCGCGATCGGCGGGCTCGCAACCGTGGCGAACGGAGACGCGCGCGGTGCCAGCATCGGGGGTCTCGCCTCCGTGACGAACGGCTCGCTGCAGGGGCTGGGCATCGGCGGGCTCGCGCTGGTCGCCGACGAGGAGTTGCGCGGTATCGGGCTCGCCCTTGCCCGCCTGGACTCCCCGCAGATTCGCGGCTGGAGTTCCGCCTTGTATGTGAAGACACGGGAGCTGCACGGTCTGTCGATCGCTGCCTACAATCGCGTGCGCGGGCCCCAGGTCGGGTTGACGATCGGGATCTACAACTCGGCTCGTGTCCTCAACGGGCTACAGCTCGGCGTGCTCAATCGGGCACAAAACAATCGGGGCATCTGGAAAATGCTTCCGCTGGTGAATGCCCATTTCTGAAGTGAGCGCTTATTGCGCTCCCGCGTAGCGTCGCCCGACTTCCTCCCAATTCACCACGTTCCACCACGCCGTCACGTAATCCGGCCGGCGGTTCTGGTATTTGAGGTAGTACGCGTGTTCCCACACGTCGAGGCCGAGGACGGGGACCTTGTTGTCCATGAGGGGGCTGTCCTGATTCGGCCGTCCGGCCACTTCGAGCTTGCCGTTCGCGACGGTGAGCCATGCCCAACCGCTGCCGAATTGCCCGGTCGCGGCGTTCGAGAACAGCTCCTTGAATTTCGCGAACTCGCCGAACGTTCGCTTGATCGCGTCCGCCAGCGCGCCGCTTGGCTCACCCCCGCCGCCCTGGCCGGCCGGCGCCATGATCGTCCAGAACAGCGCGTGATTGTGATGGCCGCCGCCGTGATTGCGCACTGCGGTGCGGATGTCTTCGGGAATCGAGTTGATGCCGCGGAGCAGATCTTCGACGCTCTTGGTGGCGAGCTCGGGATGCTTGTTGATCGCGTTGTTGAGGTTGGTGATGTAGGCCTGGTGATGCTTGTCGTGGTGAATCTGCATCGTCTGCGCGTCGATGTGCGGCTCCAGTGCCGCAAAGTCGTACGGCAGTTTGGGCAGCGTATGTCGAGCTTCAGTTGCCGTGGAGGCCATGTGTCCTCGTCCTCTGAAAGTGTGGTTCTCAAACCCCGCATTGCGCGGCACGGTTCCCATCATATCTTGGCTTCGCGAAACGTGCCATCCTCTCCCGGCTTCTTCACTCTCCCCTGACGGCGTAGCCGATGGCGTCGGTCACGCTCCGACGGCTGAGCAAGGTCTTCGACGGCGGCGTTCAGGCGCTTCACGATCTGGACCTCGAGGTGCGCGACGGCGAGCTGCTCGTGCTCCTCGGGCCATCGGCCTCAGGGAAGACGACGGTGTTGCGCTGCATCGCCGGGCTCGAGGAGGTGACGAGTGGTGAAATCGTCATCGGCGAGCGCGTGGTCACGCATGAGCCGCCGGCCGTTCGTGACGTCGCGATGGTGTTCCAGTCGCCCGCCCTTTATCCCCATCTCAGTGTCCGCGACAACATCGCGTTTCCACTCGAGCTGCGCGGCGTCTCCCGCACGGAGATCACTCGCCGCGTGCTCGAGGCCGCGGCGCGCCTCGGGCTGGAGCAGGTGCTCGAGCGCCGGCCCGGACAACTGTCGGAGGGTGAACGGCAGCGCGCGGCGCTGGGACGCGCGATGGTGCGCGGACCGCAGGTGTTGCTCCTGGACGAGCCGCTCTCACGTCTCGACGCGCAGCTGCGCATCGAGCTCCGCGCCGAGCTCCTCGCGCTCCATCGCGACCTTGGTGTGACGATGATCTGTGTCACCCACGATCAGACGGAAGCGATGACGATGGGGCAACGCATCGCGGTCCTGCACGAGGGCCGCCTGCGCCAGACCGGGACGCCCGCGGAGATCTACCAGCGCCCGGCGGACGTCCATGTCGCCCGATTCATCGGGACACCAGGGATGAACGTGATACAAGGAAAGGGACGCGCATCGGGAGCGGAGGAGGGGGGACGGGTCATTGAGGCCGGCAGTCTCGCGATTCCGATCGAGCTGACGACGTACGAAGGCGAGCTGCAGGTTGGAATCCGGCCGGAATACGTGGCGCTGTGTGCCGTCGATAAGGGTGTCGGCAACGCTGATGTTCTCGTCGTGGAGCCGCTCGGCAGTGAGACCCTCATTCATTTGAATGCGGGCGGTCAGCCGCTCGTTGCGCGTGTGCCCGGTTTCGCGGACGTGCGAGTGGGCACGCGCGTTGGCTTGAAGCTCGACCGGCGCCGCCTGTATCTCTTCGACAGCGCCGGAGCGCCGCTGGGATGAGTCCCGCGCCCGCGCCTCGCGCCTGGGCCGCCGCCGCGGCGGTCGCGGCCGCGCTCTCGGCTGCGCTCACCATCGCTGTCGTCAGGGTCGCGCAGCGGCATTATGAGCGCGCGTTTGCGTTTCGGATCGCGCACACAACCGCCGCGTACATCGCGGCGGTGACTCCTCCACCGCTCCCTCCGCCGGCTCCACGTTCCCGTCGCGCTCCACCGCCTGCTCCTCCGTTGCCGGCACGCAGCTACGATCTGCCGACGCTGCTGACGCAGGCGCATGCGCTGCGCACGCTGCCGGGTTTTTCGTCGATCGCCGAAGTGTATTACGGCACCGCGCCGCTGACCGATGCAACCGCGACTCCATTGTCTCCAGATGACCTCGCGGATCTCGCCGCAGCAGGTGGCCGCCTCGATGGGGGTAGGCGATGGCGGAACGGTACGGCCCTCGTTCCCCTCACCGACCGCGATGGACAGGAAATAGTCGGTGCCGTGGCGATGCGGCCGCTCCCCATGCCCCATGGCCCCCTGCCCGGAGGTTTCGGATTCTCGTTCCCGGCCGTGCTCATCGCTGTAGGTGCGGCGAGCGTGATTGCCTTTCGCCAGCACTCGCTCAGGCGTGGAGGTTATATCGGCGCCGCACTGCTGCTCGCGTTGGCTGCGTACGTTGACGTACGCGCCGCCGCACGCCAAAGCACCGATCGCTGGTTGTTCGATACGCGCCGCTTGCTGCAGGAAGCTGCCACACGACTGCCTCCGCCGCGGATGCGCGCGGGAATCGGCGACCTCGCGGCGATCGTCCACGATGCTGAGATTGTCGCAGGCGAGCCGGGGGAATCGCCGGCGCGGCGAGTCCGGGTCGATGGTGAGCGCCGCGCCGTCGTCGCCGTCTTGATCGGTCCCCAGCGTTGGATCGAGCTGCGTTCCGTGCCGGCAGAGGTCGAGGCTCCGCGTTGGCTGATCGGCTTGCTGCCCGCCGCGTTACTGGGACCTTTCGCGATCATAGGATTGCGCTGGGCGGAGCGAACGCCCGTGCGCCGCCGGCGCGAAACGGTGATTGCGTGGGGCTTCCTCACGCCCGCCGCGATTCACCTGCTGCTCTTTACGGCGGGTCCCGCCGTCTACGTGATCTATCTCGCGAGCCTCGCAAATTTTTCTGCGCTGGTGCGCGATGCGTTGAACTGGAATGCTTTTCTCAACAGCGCGACATACGCGCTCTACGTCCCCGTATCGATAGTCCTGGCCCTGGGTGCCGCGCTGGCGGTCCACCGATACCGCGCGCACTGGAGCGGGTGGCTGCTGCGTGCGGCGTTCCTGTTGCCGTATGTCGCGTCGGTCGTCGCGGTGGCTTTGCTCTGGCAGGCGATCTATCAGGCCGGCTCATTGGGTATGGGCCGGCCGGACTGGTTGAGCAATCCGCGCACGGCGCTGGTGGCGTTGATGCTGATTTCGCTCTGGACGCACGTGGGCGGCCAGATGCTCGTGTTTCTCGCCGGTCTCCAGAGTATTCCGCAGTCCTGTCTTGATGCGGCGCGTGTGGATGGTGCGAGCGCCTGGCAGAGTTTCCGGCGGGTCACGCTGCCCATGCTTCGGTCCGTGACGTGGCTCGTTTCGCTCACCGGGGTCTTGGGCGCGCTGCAGATGTTCACGCTGGTGGCCGTGCTCACGCAGGGCGGGCCGTTCCCGCTGCACGCGACCGACGTCGCGGTCCATCGCATCTACCGCACGGCGATCGGCGCGCAAGCGTGGGGAATGACGAGCGCGCTCGCGGTCATATTCGCGCTGGTACTCCTGGTGTTTCGCTGGCCGCAATTGCAGGTCGTGCGCAGGACGGTGCCCCGTGCGTAAGGTGCTGCCCGCGGGCTTGGGCGTCGTCATGATCGCGCCCTTCCTCTATATGGTCTCGGTCTCCTTCATGGGCGAAGGGGAACTGCTCCGCTGGCCACCACCATTGCTCCCGGCGTCCCCAACCACCGGCAACTACGCGACGGCGATCGCCGCGCTGCCGTTGCTGCGTGTCCTGGTGAACACCGCGATCCTGGCGAGTTGTGTCATGATCGGCCAGGTTCTCACGAGCGCCGCCGCTGGCTACGCGTTCGCCCGTCTGCGGTTTCCCGGTCGCGACGGCGCATTCAGGCTTGTGCTGCTAGTGCTGACACTCCCCACCATCCTGCTGGTCATTCCGCGCTACTTGTTGATCGAAGCGCTTGGCTGGCTCGATACCTTCCCCGGTCTGATCTCGACCGAGCTGGTCTCCGTCTGGGGCATCCTGTTCATGCGCCACGCATTTCTGATGCAGCCGCGCGACATCGAGGATGCCGCCAGGCTCGATGGAGCAGGGGAATGGACCTTGTTCTGGCAGGTGAGCCTCCCGCTCGCGAAGCCGGCCGTGACCGCGGTCGCCGTGCTCGCGTTCATGGATCAGTGGCGCAACTTCCTCTGGCCGTTGATGGTGACCCATTCACCCAGGATGGAAGTTGCGGAGGTCGCGTTGGCGCACTTCCACGCAGACTACGCGAGCAACGTTCCCTACCAGATGGCGGCGGCTGTGCTCGTTACCATCCCGCTCTTTGTGGTGTGCCTGCTGGCCAGCCGTTCGGTGGTGGCCGGCGTACGCTTCACGGGGGCAGACGCAAGGCTGTAGGCTTTCCCCGCGCCCGCTGGCTTGGAAGTTGCGGGCAACGCACGTGGCCGGATCGGGAGACGGACGTGCGACGGACCATGGGACTCATGCTGGTGGCGGTGGCAGGAGCGGGTACGACACTCGCGGCGCAAACGACTGCACCGCAGTCGACCAAGGTCCGGCCGAACGCGATCGGTTTTGGCTTTGTCGCCAGTCTCGGTACGAACTGGACGATGGAGATGGGTGAGGTCGGGTACGTGCGGCGCCAGTCGCGCGGGCTCGCCGCCATCGGCATCGCTGCCAGGGTAGGGACCTTCATAGACGAAGGCGCGATGCTCGGCGGGAGTCAGGGGATGCTATTTGGGGCGACGTTGTCTGCACGGACACGCATGAAGTCGATCGCGCAGTTGGGCGCTGAAGAACCGGGCACCGGAATCGGCTTCGACCTGACATTGGAGCTGAGCGGTTACAAGGCTATCAAGTCTCCGATGACTCTTGGATCGCAGTGGGTCGGCGTGTCCTTGCTGCCAGCCCTCAGTGTTGGCAGTGGCGATTCGCCGCACTTCGCCATCGTGCTCGGTCCCACGGCCTTCTTTACTGCTGGGAAGCCGGTCATGCGCGGCATGCTCGCCCTCCGAGCTGAGGCGCCGCTGGCGCGCAAGGAGCGTCATCCCTAGGTTAGCGACCGTATGGTCGCACCGACGTTGACCTCGGACCATCCTGGTCTCGAGGTTCTTGCCGAAGTTGCCAAAGTACTGGCTGCCGACCGGCCGGCGCCCGAAGGGGGTGGTTTGCCCGGAGTGGTCGGTGTGCTCCGGCGCGGCCTCGCGCTGCGTAGGTGCCGCCTTTGGCTTCGCTCGTCAGATGGTTCGCGATACATCCCCATCACCAGTCACGAAGACGAAACCCAGCTCCCCGGCCAGGCGACGGACGTCGAACGGTGGGTGACTGAAGGTCCCTACCGCGAGACGGTCGCCGGTGGCACGCTCATGCGCCTTCCGGTGGTCCATCGCTATGAGCCACTTGGCTGCTTTGAGGTGATCATCCCCCAGGACCGCGCCGAGCGGATCGCGCACGACGTCCTGGTCGTGGTCGCGCAGATGTTGGCGCCGGTACTGGCGGGCGATGAGCTCTCGCAGGATCTCGCTTCGGAGGTCGCGCTGCGGAGCCAGGAGCTCGAGGCGCAGCACAATTTCGCCGCTCGGATCATCGATTCGCTGCCCGTAGGCCTGTACGTCATCGACCGCGACTACCGCATCCGGGCCTGGAATCGCAAGCGCGAGGCGGGCACGCAGGGCGTGTCGCGCGAGGACGCGCTGGGACGGGAAGTGTTCGAGGTGCTCGATCGCCAGCCGCGCGACCTCCTGAAGCTCGAGTTCGACCGCGTCTTCAGGACAGGCGAAATCCAGACCGTCGATATG
>DATBFV010000008.1:0-10618 GCA_036558345.1 Gemmatimonadales bacterium
AGCTCAGTGCATTGCCGTACCGCCCGAGCGTCGACCACGTCGCCCCTGAGATCGTCCCCGTGTTGTTGTTGCCCGAGACATCAGCGACGGTCGTGCCCGTCCCCTCGTAGAAACCCCACGCCGCGACGAGACCTGAGCCCGGCGGCGGCGGTGGTGGCGGTGGTGGCGGTGGTGGCGGCGGTGGTGGCGGCGGTGGCGGCGGGGGCGGCGGGGGCGGCGGGGGTGGCGGGGGTGGCGGCGAGCCGCCGCCCACGTCGACCGTCATGTCGGTCTGGATTTCGGCCGCGCTCAGCGGCCGATTGTAAATCCGCACGTCATCGATGCGGCCCTGGAAATTCTCGTTATAGGTGTTGCCACCGATGCGCAGTGGCTTCGTGTTGGTCTCGAGCGACCCAGTCGCCGCCGTGCTGCCGACCTGCGTGCCGTTGACGAACAGACGCAGCGTCGTGCCGTCGTAGGTGACCGCAAGATGGGTCCACGTGTTGATCGGGATCGGGCTGGGGGCCGAGAAATGCCGGTCGAGACCGTTGAACGTACCGCCTGTACCCGGGCGGAGGGCTCCCGCGTCGCTGCTGGCGTGCAGGAAGTAGGCATCGGTTTCGCGCTGCACGATCGTGCGCCAACCGCTCTGATTCGCCGTGGGGAACACCCACGCCGACACCGTCATCCCCGTCGTCAGGTTGAGCGAGGCGGAGCTGTTGACCAGGACCAGGTTGTTGACGTTGCCATTGAAGCTCAGCGCATTGCCGTACCGCCCGAGCGTCGACCACGTCGCCCCAGAGATCGTGCCCGTGTTGTTGTTGCCCGAGACATCGGCGACGGTGGTGCCCGTGCCCTCATTGAAACTCCACGCCGCGACGAGACCCGTCGTCTGGGCGTGCGACACCCTGGGCACGGCAACGGACAAGACTAGGATGCTTACAGCGAGCCGCGTTAGGCGTTCGATCAACTCGACCCCGACGGGAAGGACGGGAATAGATTTGTTTGGCTGCTGCAGCGCGACGGTTGCACTAAACATGCCTGCTCCACATCAGATGTCCACCGATTTTTTTGAACGGCAATGATGCAAAGAAGGTCGCTTGCTGACGCAAAGGTGTAACGCAATGGCTACAGTGGTCCGACCGGTATCCTGATCCGTTGATCTTGCGCGGAACCGTCAAGAGAGGCTTACTAGTTGCGAGGGAGACAGGCATGATACCTTCGTCGTGGCACTCGCTCGCACTGTACGGCGCTCTGGCGACTGCTTTTTGCGCCGACGCGATGGCGCAGGAGCGAGCCGAGCCTCAGAGTGGCCCGGGAGTCGTTGTCCTCCATTTCGCGGCTTCTAAGTCCGGCACATCAGCGCACTGCGCACCGAGAACGACCCAAAGCGCGCGTACTCTCTTTCGAGAGTACCGCACGGCAGGTGGGACGTCACTCGCCGTCAGTGGTCACGTGGCACTTCGGTTCAAGGCCTCGACGAGCCAGCGCCAGATTGATTCGCTGATAGCGGCGACCGGCGTCGAAGCGTTTACTCCGGACAACCAGTCTCGATGCCGTCGCTATGTACTCAGCCTCCTGCACCCTGAGAATGACGCGATAGCGATCGCGAACGCGCTGCGGGCGAGTGGTCTTGTCGACTATGCGACTCCCGACCTCAGTGCGGGTCGCTCCGAGGGAATCCGTAGCGATTCGCTCTTCGTCGATCAGCAGGCCTTGAGCGCTATCGCCGGAACCGTCGAGACACCTGACGTTGCGCCATCGAGGTACGGGATGGGCCAAGTGCTGACCGAGTACACCGGGCCCTTGATGCGTGTCGATGGTGCAACGCTGACCGCACAGATGTCGGGAATGACCTCCTCCGCAAGCGCAGTCGAGCTCGTCAAGTCCCATGGCATTACGACTCTGCGTCTCGAGATACCCGACAGAAATCCCGTCGCCAGCGTGCGCGTGACGCTCTACTCCCTTGATGGCACGCCCGTCCGGCAACTCGTGAATGAGGCGCTGCAGGCGGGCCGCTATCTCTTGGGTTGGGACGGCGTGGATGACAAAGGGCGGCGTGTCCAGCCGGGAGTCTATGTGGCAGTGATGACCGCCGGAACCTTCCGTGAGACGCACCGCCTGGTTGTGCGTTAGTCTCCTCTCGCTCGTCACGCTCAAGGCGGTCCGGGCCCAGTCAACGAACCTAAGCGATCTCGAGCGAGCGGTTCCAGCCTCGACCCCGGACGGCGTGGCGACCGGAGCCGCCCGTGGGTGGCGCGCGCTGTGGACAGTTCCGGCCGCCGCCCCCTCGCTGCGTGGCGTGCTCCTTGGGCTGGAACAGAATCAATTTGGCGGCGTCACCACCATGTTGGCGGCGGCACGACTCAAGGTGGGCGTTCTCTGGCAACTGCAGTTCGCTCAATCACAAGTCTCCGATGTCATCGACCCTGAGCTCATCGCGCAGTATCCCGAGCTGGCGACACTGCGAGTGATGGCGCGCTTCGTCGCCATCGACGGTGTGCAGACATTTGGCCGCACGACGGTCTCCGCCGGGGTCCGCCATGAAGACGACGAGTTGCTTGGTGTGCGAGCCAGCGGGGTCACCGCTCGAAGCTCAGTACGCGTTCGCCTGGGTCGCCGGACTGCCCTTGCAGGCGTCATCGACCGGGCCGTGTCGTCGGGCCTCGGCACGCCAGCCGATGGCAGAGCGCAAATCGCCGTCACCCGCGACGTGGGCACCAAGGCGGGTCCTCTCCAGCTTGACGCCGGAGCGCGAGTCGGGCGGCTGCGCGAATCCGAGCTCAGCGCGACTGAATATGCGTTTGGGGCGAGCTTGTCTATTCGGGGGATCATGACTATCAACGCAAGTGCTGGTTCCGGCCGGCTCTCGCAGGGTCCCTGGACCTGGCGCGGCGCGCTCGGAGTGGGTATCGCGCTCGGGTCGGTAGGCGCCGACTTTCGGTACCGCTTCAGGCCGGAAGGGCGAGGGGCGACGCAAGCTGTGGCAGTCACCTACACGCGACGCGACTCCACGACGCCGCGCCCCTGACTACCTGCTCGAGGTCACTTCTGAATACTTACAACTCTACGTAGGCTCCCACTTCGAAGACCTGGTTCGACGGAATCTTGAAGAACGCCGTAGCCCTCAGCGCATTGCGCGACATGAATGAGAACAGCCGCTCCCTCCACATCGCCATCCCTGGCCGATCCGACGCGATCACCGTCTCTCGCCCTAGAAAAAACGTGGTTCCTTCCATCGGAATATCGAGATGGCTTTTCTTGCAAGCGGCGAGCACCTCGCCGATGTCGGGATCCTGCATGAAGCCGTAGCGCGCGACGACGCTGTGGAACCCCTTGCCGCTCCGCTTCACGGTCACGCGATTGTCCGCCTCCACATGCGGCACGTCTTCGGTGATGATCGTGAGAAAGACAATCTTCTCGTGCAGCACCTTGTTGTGCGTGAGGTTGAGCACGAGCGCCGGCGGGGTGCCGTCCGAGCTGCCGTACATGAACACCGCCGTCCCGGGCACCCGTGTCGGAGGCTCGGCGGCCAGGTCGGCGAGCAACAGCTTCAACGGGACCGTCTTCTCCATCATGCGCTTGGACAGAATCTCCCGGCCACGCTTCCAGGTGCTCATCACGAAGTACAGCGCGATCGCAATGACGAGCGGCACCCATCCACCGTGCCAGATCTTGAGCGCGTTCGCCACGAAGAACGTCAGATCGACGATGAGGAACACACCGGAGACGCTCGCCGCCTTGAGCACGCTCCAGCCCCACACTTCCCGGCTCATCACGTAGAACATCACGGTCGTCAGCGCCATGAGCGTCGACAGGGCGACGCCGTATGCACCCGCCAGATTGCTCGAGGTCCGGAAGTAGAGCACGAGCGCAATCGTCAGGACGGCCAGCATCTTGTTCACCGTCGGAACGTAGATCTGCCCGATTTCACGCGACGACGTATGCTCGATGTCCATCCGCGGGATGTAGCCAAGCTGGACTGCCTGCCGCGTGAGTGAGAAGGCGCCCGAGATGACGGCCTGTGACGCAATGATCGTCGCGGCGGTGGCCAGCGGAATCATTGGAATCAGCAGTTTCGGTGGGGCGAGCAAGTAGAACGGGTTCGCCGCGGCCTCGGGCTGCGATAGGAGGAGCGCGCCCTGCCCGAAATAGTTCAAGAGCAACGCAGGCAACGGAATCGTGAACCACGCGAGCTGAATGGCCGAGTGGCCAAAATGGCCCAGATCCGCGTACAGCGCCTCTCCGCCCGTGACCGCGAGGAAGACTGCGCCCAGCACGAGCAAACCGCGTCCCGGATCCTCGGCGAAAAACGTGAACGCATGCGTCGGGAGCACCGCGCCGATCACCGACGGATTGCGCAGAATGCCGTTCAAGCCCAGCACCGCAATCGCCAGAAACCAGAGCAGCATCACCGGCCCAAACACTGCGCCGACTCTTGCCGTCCCCCGGCTTTGAAACGCGAACAAGCCCACCAGAATGACGAGCGTGATCCAGATGACCCAGTGCTGCAGCGCCGGCGTCGCGATCTCGAGACCCTCGACGGCCGACAACACCGAGATCGCCGGCGTGAGCGCGCCATCGGCATACAGCAACGCCGCGCCGAAGATGCCGAGCACGATCATGATGCGGCGAGGGCTGAGACCGCGGGCGATCCGGCTGCCGTTCACGAGTGCCATCAGCGCCAGCACCCCGCCCTCGCCCTTGTTGTCCGCCTTGATGATCACGACGTGGTATTTGATCGTGACGATCAGCACGAGCGACCAGAAGATGAGCGACAGCACGCCCAGCACGTTGCTGTGCGTGACAGGAATCCCGTGCTGCCCGTGGAACGCCTCCCTGAGGGCGTACAACGGGCTGGTACCGATGTCCCCGTACACGACTCCCAAGGCCAGCAGCGCTAGACGCGCCAGATAACGGCCTTGTGGAGGATTGCTGTGTGAAGTCGACGGGGTTGAGGTGGGTCTCTGAGGTGGTGCCGGGTTGCTCATTGCGGGGGGACTTTATGCAGGCGGCTCCAGAATGGCCAGAGGATCACCAAGCACAAAGCCCCGATTGTACTTACAACGAATGCCGTAGTCCCGCTCTCCCGCTGGAACACGAGCCCCAACGCCACGCCGCCCACGAGCGCCGCCACTCCTGTGAGTGCGTGGTAGACGCCAAATCCGCTCCCATGCGCCCCTCGGGTCGCGGCCGTAACCAGCGCGCGTTCAGGGCTCTCGGTCAAACCGGCGACGACACCCAGGGCGAGGAACAGGATCCAGGCAGTCATCGCACTCGCGGCGAACGCCATACCACCGGCCAGGGCGACGTAACACAGCCAGCCGACCCACATCGTCCGCGCAGGTCCTAGAAAATCCGACAGTGCGCCGCCCAGGAATGACGTGGATGAGCGCACCACGTGCAGCAGCGCCCACAGCAGCGGGATGAGGGCAACCGCCACGCCCAGGTTCTGGGCTCGAAGGATCAGCAGGGTCTCAGGCATGCGGAGCAGATAGAAGAAGGCGATGCCGATCACGGGCGGTGGAAGGCGGAGGGGGACGGTCGAAGGCGGTGACACTGGTTGCGCTTCCGCCATCGACCGCCCTCCACCGCCCTTGACCGCCCAAAGAGCCAGGAGCACGACGAGGATCCCCGGCACGATGCTCGCCAAAATGACCTTGCGCACGTCCGCGCCATGCGTAAGCAGCCACCAGGCAACCAGCGGCCCGATAATCGCGCCCACGTGGTCCAGCCCGCGCTGCAATCCGAACGCCCGCCCGACCAGCGGCGCCGGCGTGACATCCGCGATGAGTGCATCGCGCGGCGGCGTCCGCATGCCCTTGCCCAGCCGATCGACGACGCGCAACCCAATCACCTGCCACGCGGCGGCCGTTATTGCGATGATCGGCCGCATCGCAGCAGCCACGAGGTAGCCGCCCACGATGAGCGGCCCGCGGCGCCCTTTGCGATCCGCCAGCCGGCCGGAGACGAGCTTTACGAGCGCTGCTGCGGCATCGGCGGCGCCGTCGAGCGCGCCAAGCGCCACTGCCCCGCCGCCGAGGACGCCGGTGACGAACGCCGGCAGCAACGGGTAGACCATCTCGCTGGCGAAATCGTTGAGAAGGGAGACAGCACCAAACAGCTTGACCTGGCGGGGGAGCTGATTATTCACCCAGGCCCAGTCCCCAGCGGATCAGCGTGATAGGGAGGCCGCCGTAGGGCAGCACGGCCTCGTGAAAGCCGCGAAGCGAGAAGTGATTGCCTTTCGCTTTGCGAAAATCGTCGCGCAGGCGGAGCAGCTCGCGCCGGCCCACCGCGTACGCCAGTTGATACGCCGGCCACGCGCAATAGCGTCGTACCTCTGCTTCGGCATTCCCGCGTTCGACGTGCAGGTCGTTCACCATCTGTTCAACGGCCTGCTCGCGCGTCATGCCGCGCGTGTGCAGTCCCACGTCGAGCAAGATCCGCACGGCCCGCCACAGCAGGTGGACGCGCTGAAAGAAGAGCTCCTCATCGGATGCGTAGAACCCCTCTTCGCCCATCATGTCTTCGCAGTAGAGCGCCCAGCCCTCCACCGTGAGCGGCGTCCAGAGATTCTTTCGCACGTGCGACGGCGATTCCTTGGCAATGACGAGTTGCAGATGATGGCCGGGATACCCCTCGTGCAGCGCCGTGGCGGCGAGCTCATGGCGACAGTGGTCCCGCAGGATGCGATCCTGCTGCTCGCGCGGCAATCGAGAGTCGGGGACTGTGACATAAAACCAGCCCGTGCGATTTCGACTGTATGCGCCCGGGCTGTCGTAGGCGGCGTACGGGATGACTGCCCGCATGAACGCCGGCGTGGGAATGACGCCGAGCGGCGCCTGTGGGATTGGTGCGAGCTTGTGCGCTTCCACGAAATCGCGGGCGCGCGCCATCTCCTTGGCATAGGCGTCCACCAGCTCGTTCGGCTTGGGATGATCGGCGCGCAGCTTGTCGACCAGCTCCGGCCACGGCGTGCCGCCGTCGAGCCGCGCGGCCAGCCGTACGAGGTCACCCTCGACTTCCTCTTTCAGTCGCAGTCCGTAGCGCCACAGCTCGGGCGCCGTATCGCGCAGCGCGTGCTGATAATGCAGCAGGAAGTTGAAGGCATCTTCGCCGATCGCGAACTGCTCGGTCCCCATCTCGAGCCAGCGCGCGAGGTTCGAGTCGAACTTGAGAAGCGCGTCGCTCGCTTTCTCCGCGGCTGCAGCGAGGCGAGCGGCATGCATGGGCGCCTGGGCGCTGAGCGCGGTCGCCAGATCCTCGATGAGGAGCCGCCCCCCTTCGGTCATGCGCACCGCTGTCTCGACAAAGACACGCACCGGCTCCTCGAGCCCCGCTCGCACGTCGTCGAGAAAATCGGGGATGTCCTCGAGCCGCCCGATCGCTGCCACCGCCTTCTCGGCCGGCGTGCGATCGGCGGAAAGCAGCAGATGGTGCAGCCCGCCGAGGAGATGCGAGAGCCAGAACTCGGGGTTCTTGGCCTGCGGCTTGATCTTCTCGAACCGCCGGAGCATCACGCGGATTTCATTGAGCAGCGCGGTGCGATCGATCTCTGCTTCGAGATCGTTGGCATTCGCTTCCTCGAGCGCGGAGGCGATCGACTTCAGCGCGGCGAGATGTGGCGTCAGCGCGGGCGGGCTGAACCGGCCATAGCGGTCATCGTGGCCCGGCACCCCGGCCTGCGTAGCGGCCACCGGGTCGAGATGCCAGTACAGATCGAAAAACGACTTCTCGATGCCCGAGAGACTCATGCTTTCAGCAACCGGTGGCACTCCTCATCGGAAAGGACCCGGTCGGTGCGCTTCGCGGCCTCGAACAGCTTCCGGCACGCCGCCTCGTCATCAGGGTCGTAGCCATGGCGTTCGAGCCAGTATTTCACGTTCGAGAGGCCGGAGACGGGCGAGATCTCGATACGCTGCTCGAAACCGAACTCTTCCGCCGGAACCGAGCTATACACCCGATCCGCCAGCCAATTGTGGCCTTTCTTCTTGGCCTTGATGATCGCGGCGGCGTGCACCCCGGTGCCAGTGCGGAAGGCATCGGTGCCAAGCACGGGATAGTTCACGGGAATCGGCACTCCTACGGCATCCGCGACCAGGCGACAATACTCCGGCAGCTTGCGAATGTCACCCTCGTGCGCACCCAGCAGTTTCAGGTTCACGATCAGCAGGTCCATCTCGGCGTTGCCCACGCGCTCGCCGACACCGAGGGCGGTGGCATGGACGCGATCCACCCCGGCTTCGATGGCCGCTAGGCAGTTGATCAGCCCCATGCCACGATCACGATGGCCATGCCAATCGATTTTTACATCGTTCTTTCTGACTATTTCCTTTTTGACAAAGCTCACCAGGGCCCGAACGCCGTCCGGTGTGGCGTGCCCGACGGTGTCTGCCAGGCAAAGGCGGGTCGCGCCACAGTCGATGGCCGCGCCATATAGGGCTTTGAGCGTTTCCGGACGCGCCCGGGTCGTGTCCTCGGTGACGTACATGACCGGAAGGCCATGTTTGACCGCATACGTCACCGCCTCCTGGCTGGCCGCAACGATGCGATCGACCGTCCAGTCCTCCGTGTACTGCCGAATTGGCGAAGAGCCAATGAACGTGGCCGCCTCGATCTTGATCCCGACTTCCTCCGAAATGCGGACGATCGGCTCGATATCGGCAATCACCGTGCGCGCGGCGCAGTTGGGTGCGATCGGCAGCTTGTGGTCCGAGATCTCGCGGGCGAGCGCCCGCACCTGCTCGACGACCCGCGGACCTGCGCCAGGCAGACCGATATCGGCGGCCACGATGCCGAGGTCGGCCATGAGGTGCAGCAGCCGCTTCTTGACGTCGAGGGACGGATCCTTCACGGACGGCGACTGCAGACCGTCGCGCAGCGTCTCGTCGTTCAGGTCAACGCGCGCGCGCGTCCAGTCGAAGCTGCCGTTGGCGCCGGAGCTGTTCCAGTCGTAGATAAGCTGGCGCTCATCCATCCGTTTAGTATAGTTGGCGTTGATGCTTCCTTCCATCCACACACTGGTCGCGCGCGACACGATGCGCGCCGCACGAGCACACATCGAGCGCGCCGACGAAACGACGCTCGCGCGGCAGGCAGCGTTGTCCGCGATTCCGGCGCCGACGGGCGCAGAGACGGCGCGGGGCCGCCGTGTTGCGGACATGTTCCGCGACGCCGGATTGGGTGAGGTCACGATCGACGATGTCGGCAATGTGCGCGGCTGGTACGGCGCACCACGCTCGGCCGAGTGTGTCGTATTGAGCGCGCATCTCGACACGGTGTTCGGACCCGAGTTGGACGTCTCGGTCGCGCGTCGCGGTGCGCGGCTCGAAGGCCCGGGCATTGCCGATAATGCGCGCGGGTTGGCGGCGCTGGTCACGGTCGCCGAAGCGCTCGCTGGCGCCCGCGTGGAAACCACGCGGCCGGTCTTGTTCGCAGCGACGGTCGGCGAGGAGGGATCGGGCGATCTCCGTGGCGTGCGGCATCTGTTCGGCGACGCCATTCACCCGCACGCCTTCATTGCGCTGGATGGCGCCGGCATCGAGCGGATCGTGCACCGCGCGCTCGGTTCGCGCCGTTCTCGCGTCACCTACCACGGCCCCGGCGGCCATTCCTGGGCGGCATTCGGCGTGGCCAATCCGGCAAACGCGGTCGGTCGCGCCACGGCGCAGATCGCGGAGCTCCGGCTCGAGCGGACACCGCGCAGCACCTGCGCCGTCGTCCGGCTGGGTGGCGGCACGGGTCTCAACTCGATCCCGCAATCGGCATGGGTGGATCTCGATTTGCGCAGCGAGGATCCGCGGGCATTGGAACATCTCGAGGGCGCGGTGCGCGCGATCGTGATGCAGGCGCTCGACGACGAAAACCGGCATCGCGTCGCCGGCACGCCTGCCCTGACCGTCGACATCCGGCGGCTGGGCGAGCGGCCCTCGGGACTCACACCGCGCACGCATCCGCTGGTGCAAACCGCAGTCGCCGCGACGCGCGCGGTTGGGCACGAGCACCAGCTCGCCTGTGCGTCCACCGACGCCAACGTGCCCATCGCCCTCGGCGTGCCTGCGGTCGCGTTGGGAGCGGGCGGCCGGGCCGGCGATGCCCACCTGCCCACCGAGTGGTATGAAAACGAGAAAGGCGCGCTCGGCATCGTGCGCGCCCTCCTCGTCACCGCCGCCATGGCGGAAGCCTGCTAGTGCGCCGCGGCTCCGCTTCCAGGCATGCCGCGGCTCTTGTGCATCAACGGCAGTAGCGCCAACGACAGCACGAACACGGTTCCGAACATCAAGAACAGCTGTTCGAACGAGAGCATCATCGCTTCCCGCGTCACAATGCCGTTCAGGAATCCGATCGCCTTGGTCTGCGCGATGGCAGGGACGTCGCCGCGCGCGATCAGGGCCTGCGAGATCATCGCAATGCGCTCGCGCGTCGCTTCGGCAAACGGCGTCACGTTGGCCGCGAGATCCGCGCGATGAATCGCCGTGAAGCGCTGCAGCAACGTCGCCGAGAGCGCGATGCCCACGCTGCCGCCGAGCTGGCGCATGAGGTTGAACAGTCCCGTGCCGTTCGGAATCTTCGACATCGGCAAGTCCGCGAGCGCGAGATTCGTCAGCGGCACGAAGATCAGGCCGAGTCCCACGCC
>DATBFV010000009.1:0-1612 GCA_036558345.1 Gemmatimonadales bacterium
GAGCCCGCGTCAAGGTCGCGCCAGCGGCGAGCGCAGCGAGCGAAACCTTGACGCGGGTGAGCACGCCCATACGCTTGCGTGTCGGAGCGAGCCTCCGTCGTCTCGACATATCCGACCTCCGAGCTGGTGGCTGCCGCGAGATCGCGAGCGGGGCCCGCTGATCCGCCTTCTATCCGTGCCGACGACGAGGCGTCGATCACCACACCAGTAAGTGCGCCTTCGGGCGCTCCTTGCAGCCATCTGAAGCGGGCGACCCCTCCTTGACTCCGGTTTCCGAAGAAACCCGGCGCTCGCTTCGCCGGGCCGCCCGCCCCAGCTCAGTGCCGATCGGACGACGGTGATCGTCCGCCAGCGATGGCGTTGTCGTCAGCGGCGCACGCTATGCGCGAAACGACGCTCGGCGATTACCGTGGCGCCCTCCGGAATGACGCCGTGCTCCAAGTAACGCCACAGATCGATCAGCAGCCGTCGCGCGACCGCCACGATGCCAATCTTTCGGCTACGGCGTCCGCCCGCCGCGAAGCGCGTCTGCCACCACTGCGTCAGCGCACTCTGCGGCTGATACCGCACCCACATCCAGGCGATCTGGACGGCGAGACTGCGGACGCGACGGCTGCCGGCCTTGCTGATGCCCCGATCGAAGTCGAGACTGCCGCTCTTGTGGGGTAAGGGCACCAACCCGGCCAGCGCGCCGACTTCCCGCCGATTGCGCAGCTGGCGCCACGAGAAATGCTCCGCAACGAAGACCCACGCCGAGTGCTCACCAATGCCGCGCAACGTGAGGAGCTGCCGCACCTGCGTTGCCATCGGATCGGTCGCGCACTGCACGGCCTCGTGACGGGCGGTCTCGAGCTGCTTGAGGTGGGCAGTGAGCAACTCGACTTTGGTCCACTCGCGCGCGAGGCGCTCGGTCATCGCCGCCGACAGGAGTTGGCCATCCCAGCGATGCAAGGTGGGTAAGCGCCTCGCGAAATCGGCGTGCACGGGGACATGTAGGCCCTGCGTCGCGAGGAGGCCATAGATGCGATTGCGGACGCGCACGCGATCGTGCGTCGTCGTGATGAATTCGCGATGCAGCTGTCGACGGTCTTCGGCATCGTCAGTCGGCACACGGACCAGGCGCAGGGCCGCGCGTTCCCCCTGCACGTAGCGCAGCAGGAGGGCGAGCAGGCGCTCGACATCCAGGCGGTCGGTCTTCGCTTGCCGACCCCGGCGACTCATTTCGATGCTGGCGGGATCGACGACGAGATTGTCGACGCCGAGCGTCGTGAGGTAGCGATGAATCCAGAACCCATCGGGCCCGGCTTCGTAGCAGCTGACGACGCGGGCGTCCGGCGGGACGCCGAGCTTCACTTTGGCCACCCCGATCTCGTCACCAAGACGACGCCAGTGCTCGGCCGAGATGGTGCGAATCCGCGGCCGCTGGCCGGCGCCGATTGTGAACGCGACGCGCCATTGCCCACGTCCGAGATCCATCGCCATGACGAGCACGGCTTGCGTCATGCCATTCACCATCGCTGTGACTTCTCCCATGGCATCGCTCCTCGAGCTGGGTGCTACGGCCGAGGGTAAACCGTCGCACCAAGACAAGGCCTACATATGGTCTTGACAG
>DATBFV010000010.1:0-8119 GCA_036558345.1 Gemmatimonadales bacterium
GGCCCACATGTCGTCCTGAACGCCGAGCGGCGTGGTGCGACCATAGAGCACGACGACAACACTGACGTCGCGCTCCGGCACGCCGTAGACCTCGCGCCAGATATCGAGATAGCTCCGTACGTGGCGTAAGACCGTACCACCATCCGGCTCAGGCGCATCGAACAGTTGGCGATGCTTGCCTTTGAGCCGGCTGAGCCATGCGTCGGAATCCGAGGCGGACCCCCCATCGAGCGCTGGGACGGCACTGAGTGCGGCGACCGTACTCAGGAAGGTGCGGCGGTCGGTCATGCTTTCTCCCGGTCGGAGGATTGAACGAGGCGTCTAATGTACCGGTCACGAATCCGCACGCTACAGAGTCACGACGCGATGACTCCTCTGTTATGTCGTTTAGCGCGCCAACCGTTGCGGCTCCAAGGTGTGTGACGCACGTTCTCGAACATAGCTCTCGAGAGGTTGCCATGAGCGCCCGGGTCATGATCTTCGTGGTTGGTTCACTCCTCGTTGCCTGCCGCTATGACGTTGTCGGACCTCAGCACCCCGACTTCACGACTTACTACGGTTGTGAGACGGATCCAAACTGCAGCGGCGGCGGAGGCGGTGGGTTTGGCACCGATCCGAATCCGAGCGCTCCTGGCTACTGGATGGGCACCACCGTGACCCCCGCAACGTGCGTCAGCCTCACTGGAGCCGGAATCAACGACGTCGATGACGACGCCACGAACGACTATTGCGAAGAACTGCTTGCCTGGAAGTTTCGCCCCGGGCTGGTGTTCAGCGACTACGACTGCAATGTCGGAATGGAGCCGTACTGGGCGGCGAAGGCTTTTCCGAATCAGGGCAACCTGATTCGCATCGCTTACCTGTTCAGTTACTACCAGGACTGTGGCCTGCAGGACCCGTCACTGCTCCAGTCCGTGGGGTGCACGGTTGCAGTGACCGGGGTGCGCCTGTTCACCTTCAACAGCACGGATGCGGTAGCCGCCACCGAGAACAAGATCTGCGACGGCCACGCGGGCGACTCCGAGTTTCTGACCGTGGACCTGCGCTATGACGCCGCATCCCAGCATTGGTACGTGGCGGAGGCGTTCTTCTCGGCGCACTTCCCCAGCAGCAATTCCCAACGCGTGGGTACGGCAGGGATCGATTACGGGGACAAGTACGGTGGCTATCCGCGCGTGTGGGTCTCGGAGGGCAAACACGCGAACTACGTCTCGCGCGGCGCCTGTAACAGCGGTGGCACCCTGGGCTCGGATACGTGCGAGTCGAATCCCAACGTGGACACGCGCATTCGGTACTCGTCGCTGTATAACGTGGGGAGCGCGGTCAGCAACGCCATGAATACCGGAACGTGTGTGACGGGCGGCCTCCTCGTGCAGTATTACCCGGAGAACTACGGCACCGAATGCTACTGGGTTCGGGGGCGCAGTTTCACGGGTTGGTATCAGTATCCCTGGGGAGAGCGGCCGACGGATTATTACAGCATCCTCATGATGACCTTCGAGTGCTACGCATACCAGCTCACGCCGAGCAGTGGCGGTTTGTTCACCGCGACCTGCACCGACTGGGGCGTGCGCCCGAGCCAGAACCGGCCTCCCCCCCCTCCACCACCCCTGCCCTCGCTCGTGGCATCTATCAGCGGACCGACCAAAATCACCGCTAAGGGGATGTATACCTGGGAAGCGCTGCCGTCGGGCGGCAGCGGAGGATACACCTACGCCTGGTCACTCTACTATCCCGCGACGGGGAGGCTCCTGACTCTGGGAACGGGCAAGACGCAAACCAAAACGGTCTTCGCGGATGATGACCTGTTCGAGCTGCGCGTGACGGTGACGTCCGGCTCGGCCAGCACGACCGCGACGCTCAGCGTCAGCGAGTGCATCGGGTCCGGGAGTTGCTACGCGCTCTAAGGCGTGCGGGCTTTCAGGAACCCGAGCGACGCCACCGCCACCACGGCGAGTGTGAGCAGCCACGCCTGCGCGGTCGCCCGCGCCAGTAAGCCCACGATCAAGGCGGACGCGAGCCAGGGCACGACGGCGCCACCGGGCATGCGGAACGGCGTACCTTCGGCGGCGACGCTGCGGCGACGCAGGCGCCACGTCCCGAGGCAGCACGATAGATATACCAGCAAGATCGCCACGTCCGCGATGAGCGCCAGTTTCACGTACGTGCCGGTCAGCGCGATGACGCACACGATCACGCCCTGAATTCCGATCGCGACGTACGGCGTGCGGTGCACCGGATGGACACGCGCCAACGGGCGTGGCAGGTAACCGTCGGACGCCAAGGCAAAGAGCGTGCGTGGCGTGGACAGCATCATTCCGGTCATGAACCCGAACGTGGACACGACCATGCCGATCAAGATCAGCTGAGCACCCGCGGAGCCGGCAAACTGCGCCGCCGCGAGCGCGAGTGGTGCCTTCGCTGCTTCCGGGGTGGCGAGTGTGGCGCCGAGCACGCCTTGCGCGACCAGTTGCACCGACACGTACAAGAATCCAATCGCAAGGAGCGCCAGCGCGATTGCCCGGGGCACCACGCGCGACGGTTCGATCACTTCGCCACTCACCTGAAGCGCCGATTCCATCCCAAAGAACGCGAACATCAGCAACAAGCCGGCTTCGCCGATCTTGCCGATAGGCGGCAGCGCCGTGATGGCCAGATTCGCGGAATGCACGTGTGGCAAGCCGAGCACCACGAACGCGAGCAGTGGGAGCAGCTTCGCGAGCGTCGAAATTCCGCTCAGGCGCGACCCCCAATCGGCGCCGCGAACATTGACGATGGCGAGTCCCGCGAACAGTGCAACGAGCAAGGCGGCGCGCGGAACCGTTCCGCCCAGGGCAGGAACCAGCGTGGCGAGCGCATCGACCATGACGGTCGCGACCGCACCCATGGCGAGCGTGACACCCAGCCAGAGCAGCACGCCGCAGAGATAGCCGACGTAGGGGCCGAGCGCGACTTGCACGAACGCGTAGGGACCACCGCTCTGAGCGACTCGACTGCCCGCTTCGGCGATGCACAACGCGATCAACGCCGTGGCGACGACACAGACCCCATAGGCGAGCGGCGCCGCGGCGCCGAGCGATGCCGCCATGTGCGCGGGGAGGACGAAGATCGCGGCACCGATCGTGATGTTGAAGATCGCAGCAGCGAGCCCGCCCACGCCGATCACTCGGCGCAAAGCGGGCTCAGTCGTGGACGGGATGGGCGAGGCCATCCCCCAAGCTACGGGTTTTAGTCGAGGCCGCGATCGCGCAGCCGGATCACCTCTTCGATCGGGGGCGTGCCATACCCACGGGCTTTCACGCGCTCGACAAACCCTCTCGTCACTCCGTGGTCCCGGGCGCGGCGCAGCTCGTACAGCGAGAGCTTGTCGTACCCGACCGCCTTGAGCGATCGGATGTAGCTCGGATCCACGCCGTGATCGCGGGACTCGACCAGCTCCTCGGGATTCGTCGGCGTGTATCCCGCGTCCTTCATGTCCGCGATGTAGTCGCCGTCAACGCCATGATCGCGCAAGCGCACGAGGTTTTCGGTCTCGAGGTTCTTGTAGCCCGCGCTGTCCAGCGAGGCGATGAATTCCGGATCGACGCCATGATCCCGCATCCGCACGAGCTCTTCCGCGCTCAGGTTCTTGTAGCCCGCGCCGTTCAATGACTCGATGAAATCCCGATCCACGCCGTGATCCCGCATGCGCACCAGGCGCTCCGTGTCCTGGAGCTTGTAACCCTTACTTCCGAGATCCTGGACGTATTCGAGATCGACGCCATGCGTCGCCATGCGCGCCAATTGACCGGCAGTCGGACGGTTGTATCCCTGACGCTGCAGCTCGTCCACCAGCTCGAGTCCCACGCCCGCCATCGTCATCTGGAACTGCTCCCAGTCCGTCGGCGCGTTGATCCCGCGCTTCCCCAGCTCGGCCACGAAGTTGGCATTGGGCTCGTAGGTGAAATGCCCCGATCCCCTGCCGCCCTCGAACCAGCCCTGACAGGTGAGCGTGCCGGCGGATCTCACGATCTTGAAATGAACATTGGTTCCGGATCCCTCCATGTCGGCCCGCGAGAGACCCACCAGCTCGTTGAAGGGGATGTCGCGGCCCCAGTTGCTCGAGTACCGCCCTTCACCGTAGCGGACGGTGAGCTCCACTTTGCCAGAATGATCAGAGGGCTCGATCAGCCACTGTCCATCGGTGGGGACGGGGTGCTGGGCCGAGAGAGCAGGCGTTGCCAAGAAACCGGCGAGGAGGAGGACGGCGAGACGCATAGGGGCTCCGGGAGATGGATTCGGAGGATTGGATGGAGGCTCCCGGCCAAAGGTTGCAAATTGGTCGCGACTCGAAACGAGGCCAAAATGCGCGCACCCGTCTGGCTTGTTCTATCAGCAGTCCTCGCTGCCCCGCGGACTGCCCTGCCCCAGCAGCCACTCACCGCCCACGACGTCGTGGAGCGGATCAAGCAGAACATTGGCGTGCCGTGGACCACGCCGACGGTGGACACCTACAAGGACGGCGATTCGACGACGCGGGTAACCGGCATTGCGGTCACGATGATGGCGACGTTCGACGTGCTCAAGCGGGCCGCGGCGCGAGGGGCGAACCTCGTGATCACGCACGAGCCGACGTTCTTCGATCACTTCGACAAGCTCGACGTGCTCGAAAGCGAGCATGATTCCGTGACCGCTCTCAAGCGGGCGTTCATCCGCGAGCATCATCTGGTCGTGGTACGCATGCACGATCATTGGCATCAACGCCGTCCCGAACCGATGTCAACGGACCTCGCGCGCAAGCTCGGCTGGGACCAGTACCGCGCCGGCAGCGAGTTCCTCTACCGTCTTCCGCAGACCACTCTGGCCGACCTCGCCGCCACGATTCGCCGGCGGCTGCCGGCGCCGACGCTGCGCGTCGTCGGCGATCCCGCGCTGCGGGTCACGAAGATCGGCGTGACACCGGGCGCGGCGGGCTTCGACATGCAGCGCCGGGCATTCCGGTCGGACAGTGTCGAGGTGCTCGTGATCGGCGAAGGGCGAGAATGGGAGATCGTCGAGTATGCGGCGGACGCGGTCACGGCAGGTCAAAAGAAAGCGTTGATCGTCCTGGGGCACGTGCCGTCGGAGCAGGATGGCATGGACGACTTTGCCCGCTGGCTCGGCACGTTCGTCAAGGAGGTGCCGATTACGTTCGTGCCGACAGCGGATCCGTTTTGGGCGCCGAGGTAGCCTTTGGTGAGACGAGGTACTGATCGAGCAAGAGGAACGCAGCTGCCAGCTCGGCGAGAATAATCAGCGTGAGAAAGACCGCAGTCCCGCCACGGTGCAGCCCCCAGGCTGCGGCGGTCAGGAGCGCGAGCCTGTAAGCCCGAACGGCGATCGGGACCAAGAGCGCCCAGCGCGCCCAATTCTGTCCCCGATAGAGCGCCGCACATAGCACGAGTATCACCACGAACAGCATCAGTCGTATCGGTGTCGCAATCGGTCCAATGACGAAGAGGAAGGTGAAGAACAGCGCGGCCTCCGCAATCAAGAGCAGGCCGATTGCGGCAGAAACGTCGGTCCGCGTCGTCGGGAACGTGGTGGTCGTCGTCATCGTAACTCCTACCAGGGCACGCGGGAAACTGGGGCAAGAAGTGCGTCCTACACTAATGATTTGCGCAAACTGGGACGTGACGAGCCTCACGAAAGGCCTACCCACCCGCCATTCCTCCTGCTCGACTCCACCGCCGCATGGATGAACTTCACGCCGTGCGCGCCGTCTTCGACCGTCGGCACGAGCAGCGCCGCCGGGTCGGGTTTCCGCTTCCCGCGCCGCGCCCGAACCTGCTCCGCCAGGTCGCGATACAGATTCGCGAACGCCTCGAGATAGCCCTCCGGATGCCCGGACGGGATGCGCGTCGCACGCGGCGCGGCCGAGCCCAGGCTCGGGCCACCGCGCGATAGCACGCGCGGCGGTTGACCAATCGGAGCAAAGCGCAGCTGGTTGGGGTGCTCTTGCAGCCACTCGAGCCCGCCCTTTTCGCCGTACACGCGCAGCTTCAGCCCATTCTCGTTCCCGGGCGCGACCTGGCTGCTCCACAGCATGCCGCGCGCGCCGTTCTCGAACCGCAGCAACATGTGGACGTTGTCGTCGAGTTTGCGGCCAGGGACGAAGCGGGAGAGGTCCGCGGCGATCTCGCGCGCCTCGAGGCCAGTGACGAAACCCGCGAGATTGTACGCGTGCGTGCCGATGTCGCCGAGGCAGCCGCCGGCGCCGGCGCGCTCGGGATCGACGCGCCACGTGGCTTGCTTCTGCCCCGTGTCTTCGAGCTTGGTCGTGAGCCAGTCCTGCACGTACTCGACCTGCACCACGCGGAGCGCGCCCAGCTCGCCGGCTGCGACCATCTCGCGCGCCTGCCGCACCATTGGGTAGCCGGTGTAGTTGTGCGTAACGCCGAAGACGAGACCGCTGCGCTTCACCGTCTGCACCAGGTCGAGCGCATCCTCGACGGTGGTGGTCATCGGCTTGTCACAGATCACGTCGATGCCGCGGTCGAGAAATGCGCGGGCGATCGCGTGGTGGCTGTCGTTCGGCGTCACGATGCTCACGACCTCGATCCCATCGCTCCGCTTCGCCTCGGCCGCTGCCATCTCGGTAAAACTCGAGTAGACGCGGTCCGGCGCGAGACCGAGATCGGCGCCAGACTCTCTGGAGCGCTGGGGATCGGACGAGAGCGCGCCCGCGACGAGCTCGTACTGTCCGTCCATGCGCGCGCACAGCCGATGGACGCCGCCGATGAAGGCGCCGCGACCGCCGCCTACCATGCCCAGACGCAGCGACCGCGTTGCTGTGGAGTCTCTCCCCCCTTCTACCATATCAGGAGATGCCGAGCATGCGGCGGTTTGCGGCCTGGTCGGTGCCGGCACCGGCAAAGTCGTCAAACGCCTGCTCCGTGACGCGGATGATGTGGTCGGCGATAAACTTTGCGCCCTCGCGCGCGCCGTCCTCGGGGTGCTTGATGCAGCACTCCCACTCGAGCACCGCCCAGCCCGGATAGTCGTACTGCGCGAGCTTCGAGAAGATCGCCTTGAAGTTCACCTGTCCATCACCGAGTGAGCGGAATCGCCCCGCGCGATTGATCCACGACTGGAAGCCGCCGTACACGCCCTGCCGCCCCGTCGGATTGAACTCGGCGTCCTTGACGTGAAACATGCGGATACGGTCGTGATAGAGATCGATGTACTCGAGATAATCGAGCTGCTGCAGCACGAAGTGACTGGGATCGTACAGCAGGTTGCAGCGCTTGTGGCCACCGAGTCGCTCGAGGAACATCTCGAACGTCACGCCGTCGTGGAGATCCTCGCCGGGATGGATCTCGAAGCAGGCGTTGACGCCATTTTCCTCGAACACGTCGAGGATCGGGCGCCAGCGCCGCGCCAGCTCGTCGAACGCTGTCTCGATCAGGCCAGCCGGCCGCTGCGGAAAGGGATAGAAGTAGGGCCACGCGAGGCAGCCCGAAAACGTGGCATGCTCGGTGACGCCAAGGCGGCGCGACGCGCGCGCCGCGAACTTCATCTGCTCCACCGCCCATGCGGCTCGCGCGGCCGGCTTGCCGCGAACTTCAGGCGCCGCAAAGCCGTCGACGGCGACATCGTACGCGGGATGGACGGCGACGAGGTGGCCCTGCAAGTGCGTCGACAGGTCCGTCACCTGCAGTCCGCGCTCGGCCAGGACGCCTTTTACTTCATCACAGTAGCTCTGGCTCTCGGCAGCTTTCTTGAGGTCGAATAGGCGTGCATCCCACGTGGGTATCTGGACGCCTTTGAAACCGAGTCCCGCGGCCCACCCCGCGATATTCTTGAGATTGTTGAACGGCGGATGATCACCCGCGAACTGCGCCAGGAAGATGGCGGGGCCTTTGACTGTTTTCATGGCGCCTAAGCTACCTCACCTGCGGTAGAGTCGCAGCCGATCCTCGCGCCACGCCACCAGCGCAGTCGCCGCCAGACAGCCGATGCCGCCGCTGACCACCGAAAACGTCGCGCCGAGGAACTGGGCCATCAGCCCCGCCTCCAGCTCGCCGAGCTGCGGGCCGCCCATGAAGAACATCATGTTCACGCCGGTCATCCGCCCGCGCAGCTCGTCCGGCGTTTCGAG
>DATBFV010000011.1:0-12324 GCA_036558345.1 Gemmatimonadales bacterium
CGAGGCGCCGGGCGCGATCGAATGCCGGGTGACCGCCATCGTCGAGCAGGGCGATCATCACATCGTCGTCGGCGAAGTGGTCGAGGCGCATTTGAACAAGCCGCCGACCGGCCGGCCCGACGCCGCCATCCTCGAGATGAAAGACCTCGGCGACAACGTGTTCTATGGCGGATAGCCGGGGTGTTGTTGGCGCGCCACGGCCGATGAAGGTGGGCACTACTCCTTCGCGATTCCCCTATGATGCTGCAGCCCGCGATGCGCTCCAATTGGCAAGTCTGCGATGCTCTGCCATCCAGCACTACGCATCGTGGATTCCCCGATGTTGCCGGGTGGTCCGCTTACCCCTCAAATAGCGGTAATCTCGATCAGCCTCCGAGATACACGCGAAGGGCTACAAACAGACATTCGCGTTTCTCAGCGCGTGGTCTTCAGGCAGAGTGATCACGGGGCCGTACGAGCGGCCCGCAGAACTGTGGATCTCCTCACTAGTCTAGTCGCGAGCCAGCGCTCTCTGTGCTTCCATTTCGAGGGCCTCGTATGAAGCTTTTTCGACCGTGATGCCGACACCCTGGATGGTCCCGCCGTGGAATGTGCCGGGCGTCTTGTATTCGGCGCTCACGGCGTCGCCGCTGTCGTAGCCGACGCAGAGGCCGTCGCCCGACAACGTGAACTTGGCCGGCTGCGTCTTCATCGGGCCCTCAGCAACGACCTTGTCGTTGACGTACAGCTTCATGGTGCCCAAAGACTCGTGGTGGGGACCGGCACCTGTCCGCGTGAACTCCATGCCGAGCGTGTATTTTCCGGGCTTCAGTTCAACCGACGAGACGAACTTCTGCTCGGGCTTAATGCCGAGGAAGTTGTAGACGTAGTAGAGCTTGTGATCCTTGATGAACAACGCGTGCCCGCCGAAGCGCGAGCCGTGAGCGAAGATCACGCCGCCAGCGTTCACATCTGATATCTCGACATTGGCGAGGATCTTGTACGAGCGATTGCGCACGTTGACGGCAACGCCTTCCGGCACGGGCGCCGTATCGGGGTAATAGACGTAGCGGTCGCGAATCGGCTCTGCCGACGGGCGCTCGACGGTAAGAAGTTCGGACGCGCTGCGGTCGTCAATCGGCAGAGCGAGATTGGCTCGGGCTTCCTCGTTCCATGCCTTCTTCAGCGCCTCCAGCTTCTCGGGATACTGGTTCGCCAGGTCAGTCGACTCCGAACGGTCCGTATCGACATGGTAGAGCTGCCACTGGTCCTGATCGAAATGACCCTTGCCGGTGAACGGGGCGTGCACCGCCGCAGCGAGCCAGCCGTCCTCCCACATCCCGCGCGTGCCGAGCATGGAGTAGAACTGCCGCTTCTTCTGCGTCGGCGCATGAGGTGCCGCATCGAAGGTGTACTTCATTGATACACCGGAGAGCGGGAACTGCTCCACGCCCCGGTACACCTTGGGCATTTCCAGTCCGACGACGTCGAGAATGGTCGGCACGATGTCCACCGAGTGGTGGTACTGGTCGCGGATCTCGCCACGCGCCTTGATGCCCTTCGGCCACGAAATGACAAGCGGATCGGCCGTACCGCCGGAGTATTGCGAGTAGCGCTTGAACATCTGGAACGGTGTCGAGAATGCGACAGCCCAACCTGTGGGGAAATGGCCGTAGGTGTCGGGTCCCCCGAGCTTGTCGAACAGCTTCATGTTCTCGGCCAGATCATCGGGATAGCCGTTGAAGAACTTGTTCTCGTTGACAGAACCGTTCGGCGTCCCTTCGCCGGAGGTGCCGTTGTCGGCGGCGTAGAGGACCATCGTGTTCTCGAGCTGCCCGGTCTTCTCCAGGTAGTCGATGACGCGGCCGATCTGCGCGTCGGTGTATTCGGACAATCCCGCCCACACCTCGGCCATGTGCGAGAACAGTTTCTTCTCGTCCGCGTTGAGCGTGTTCCACGGGCGAACGGCGTCGGCCGGGTTCGCCTGGGACTCCGGCAGCGGATTGATCGGCGTGAGCTTTGTGTCCTTCGGCACGATGCCCTTCTCGATCATGCGCGCCAGCACCCAGGTGCGGTAAGCTTCGTAACCGTCGTCGAACTTACCCTTGTATTTGGCGATGTACTCCTTCGGAGCCTGGTGTGGCGCATGATTGGCGCCCGGATTGTAGAACATGAACCACGGTTTCGAGGGGGTGGCGGCCTGCTGGTTCCGGATCATCTTGATCGCCTGATCGGCAAGGTCCTTGGAAAGATGGTAGCCCTGCTCCGGTGAGGCCGGCGGCTCGATGAAGTGATTGTCCTCGACGAGGTCCGGATACCACTGATTGGTCTCGCCGCCGATGAATCCGTAGTAGCGCTCGAATCCCTGGCCGAGCGGCCAAGTCTTGCGATCGCCGCCCTCGGCAACATCCTGCTCCGGCACGTTATGGTTCTTGCCGAGCCAAAAGGTGCTGTAGCCATTGTCTTGAAGCACCTGCGCGATTGTAGCGGCTTGCGGCGGGATACGACCCGCCCAGCCCGGAAAGCCGTTGGAGCCCTCCGTGATGGCCGCCATACCGTTCAAGGTGTGGTTGCGTCCCGTCAGCAGCGTGGACCGGGTCGGCGAACACAGCGCCACCGTGTGCCACTGCGTGTAGGTGATCCCGTTCTGCGCCAGCTTGTCGAGGGTGGGCATGCTGATCCGGCCGCCATAGGGCGACCAGGCGGCAAGCCCGGTGTCGTCGTAGAGCACGAACAGGATGTTCGGCGCGCCCTCGGGCGCCTTCTTCGGCGTGAACGGCCCCCAGTCGGCCTTTGAATCGCGGACATCAAGATTGATGGTGCCGTTGAAATCCTTGTACGGCCCCACGGGCTGTGGCTGCTGAGCCCCCGCCGGTGCGATTGTCGCTCCAGCGGCGACTGCGAGCGAAGCGAGCAAGACGGTCCTGACTGAGTTCATATCTATAGTCCTCTCAGCAATCAGAAATATTGTTCCGCGTCAGCTCCGCGACGCGAATACCGACATCACGGATGGGCGAACTTCTTCAACCGAAACGCCAGTGCGACCATGATCGCGCCCATGACAACGGCGTAAATTCCGATGACCCAGAGCAGCGCGAGCGCACCCGCACCAGGAGCCATCATGACGCCGATGCCGAACAGCACCGAAACGACGCCACTCAGAATCAGGTACCACTCGTCGTCGATTTCCTTGCGCAGCCTGATCGCGCCGATAATCTGAAACACACCGGTCGCAATCGCCCAGCCGGCGATGAAATACAGCAGCACAAGCGCGGTAAGACCTGGCATCATGAACACGAGGAGCCCCGTCGCAATGCCAAGCAGACCGACAATGGCCAGCCACCAGCGTGGTGCCGGCGCGCCACCGGTAATGGCGGCAACGACAGCGAGCACTCCGTCAATCAGCGCGAACGCGCCGTAGAACATGATCAACGTCAGGAGAGTCATGCCCGGCAGGCAAAGGCGAGCACACCAAAGATGATCGCGGCGACGCCGCGCAACAATAGCATCCACCAGTTCTTCGCCAATGCATACACCATAACGGACCCAAGGCCGATTCCGGGCGCCGACCGACTTGCATCGTGCTCATGACAACCTCTCTCAAATTGGTTGGAAGATGCGGGATTATCATCACACCCCGCTCATCGCTGCTTGCACTTACTTCGTCGGTTTGAACTCCATGACGCGGCCGCTCGAGCGCAGATCAGCCAACGTCTTGCCGTAGCAGTCGACGCCAGCGGGCCGATTGGTGGGCGCTTCCACGACGCCTTTGGCATTGAGTGTCGCGCTTAGTTTTCCGTTGGCTGAAACGTACTCCGCATCGCCATTCTTGTTGACCTTGTAGAGATATCCGACCCGCCAGCTTTGGTCCGGCTCAGCGTAGCACATGATGGCTGCTGGAAGGTTGGGAGGAGAAACTGTTTGGGCGGCGGTTTGCGTCGCGAGGGTAAGAAGCATTCCAGAAACGCCTGCCAGTGCTAATGGAAACTTGAACATCCCAAAATCCTCTCGTCTTGCGCTTAAGGATCCGTCCTGAGGACGCCGGCTCTGGAATGAGCGTAAGTCTTCAACTCGAACGACAGAGCAACCAACAACGCCAACGCGTACATGTGACAGATGGACAGCTATCGGTGTTGACCTAGATCAACCGGATTACGCCGTCTTGATCTGAAGTTGACCGCGCGATGTCCAATCGCGTCGATTTTGCGACGTCAGCTTTAGCGTCTGCTATCCACAGTATCGGACATTATCACGTCCGATTGGACCGGTCTGCATGGCTCCTTCCTGCGCCCGAATTGCAGACGACCGGTGCAACCGCGGCAGCTCCGGCGTTCTGTCCTCGATCGACTAGGAGACGTGAGCTGCACCTGCGGTCAACAAAGACCCGGGATATCAACTGCGCCAAATCGCGCGGAACCTGCTCGCCTCCTGCTTGTCCTGGTTTTTGTCCGATGGCGGTTTGGCGAAGGATAGCGAAGGACCGGTGAGGCGCAGACGATCGAGCGCTTGATAGCAGGATAAAGGCGCAAGGTGGCGCCGCGGTCGGTCGTTAGAGATTCCAGAAGCTTGGCGCAAGTTACTGGTTTGCCCGCACCTTGCAAGAATCTGAGTTCTCCTTTGCGCTCAAGAAGTCAGCGCAATGTGCTAAGGGCACCGAAGGTAGACGTGGCGTCCCGGCGCTCATGATCGGAACGGTGTCTCGCTATCAGCGCTTGGCAAGGAGGCCGGACCATCCGGCGCCCATCGAGGCTCGCGGCTCGCGCGCCCGGCTCCGCCGGCTGACGGCCTTGACCGGCGCCGGCTAGCCCGGCGTTTGATGGCCATGCGCTGATGGCTCAGCGCGAGCGGTATACGCTCCTCCCGTTAAGGGGCACGGCATCGCACCGGACAAACTTGCGCCGTTCTCTGGAAAGAGTCTGCGCGCCGCAGAGGCGCCATGGCTCATCATCGAAAATCTCGACCAAGACGAACGCGATCGCTGGGATCGCTGCCAGACGATCTCTACGACTATTTGCGCCCCACAGTTCGGCGAAAAGGCCGACCAGCCAAGAACGATCGATCCGAGTGGACCGTGACTGACGACTGGCCCGACGAGGTCCCGATCACCGAAGCCGAGATCGTGGTGTTCGAGGCCTGGTTCGGCGATCTGTTCGACGAATTGTTCTCAACCTGCCACTGACCCCTTTTGCTTTGGAGATCGCCATGACAATGCCGCTTCGTGCAGCGCGCTACCTGCGAGTCTCGACCGGCCGACAAGCCGACAGCGATCTTTCCATCCCGGACCAGCGCCGCCAGGCCAAGGCCTATTGCGCCTCACGCGGTTGGGAGATCGTCCCCGACTATGTCGAGCCCGGGCAATCCGCAACGGACGATCGGCGGCCGGAATTTCAGCGCATGATCGATGCGGCAACCACCAAGCCGCCGTCGTTCGATGTGATCCTGGTCCACAGTTTTAGCCGCTTCTTCCGCGACCAGTTCCAGCTCGAGTTCTACGTCCGCCGCCTCGCCAAAGCCGGCGTCCGGCTGGTCTCGATCACCCAGGAGCTCGGCGACGACCCGATGAGCAACATGATCCGCCAGATCATGGCGCTGTTCGACGAGTACCAGTCCAAGGAAAATGCCAAGCACACGCTTAGGGCCATGAAGGAGAACGCGCGACAAGGCTTCTGGAATGGCGCGCTGCCGCCGATCGGCTACCGGATCGTGGAGGCCTCCGAGCAACGCGGACACCGGACCAAGAAGACCTTGGAGATCGACCCCGTCCAGGCCGAGACCGTGCGCCTGATCTTCCGCCTGGCGCGCGAGGGCAGCGGAAGCTCGGGGCCGATGGGCATCAAGTCCATCGCCACCCACCTGAACGCCATCGGCATCCGTACCCGCGACGGCGGAAAGTGGGGCATCGATGCGGTCCACAAGGTGCTGACTCGGACGACCTATGTCGGCCGGCACCGTTTCAATACCAAGTTCTGGAAGACCCGGGAGCGCAAGGCGGAGACTGAAATCGTGGAAATGGCGGTGCCGCCGATTGTCGACGCAGCCGAGTTCGAGGCGGTGCAATTGCTGCTCAAGAGCCGAAGTCCGGCGATGGTAGCACCAAGGATCGTCAGCGGTCCGACCCTCCTTACCGGCATCTGCTTCTGCGCTGCTTGCGGTGGAGCGATGACGCTTCGCACCGGCAAGAGCGGCCGTTACCTGTTGCACCAAAGCCCGCCAGGGCGAGACCGGTTGTCCGGGCCGCACCGTCCCCATGGAAAAACTCGACAATCTGGTCGCGGTGTACATCGAGCAGCGTTTGTTACAGCCCAAGCGTCTTGAGCAGCTTTTGTCACATGTACTCGATCGCCGCACCGAGCGCGCCGAGCGGCGAAGGTCGCACATCGCCGAATTGCGCAAGCGGGCGTCGGAGGCAGACGCCAAACTCAAGCGGCTTTACGATGCGATCGAGAACGGCGTCGCCGATCTCTCCGACCCCATGCTGAAGGACCGCATCGGTGAACTGAAGGCCACGCGCGACCAGGCCCGCCTTGACGCTGAGAGGGCCGAGGACGCGATTGAACGCGGCGGACCGGCGATCACACCGCAGGCTCTCAAGACGTTTGCGAGGACAGCCCTCAAGCGCATGCGGACTGAGAGCGGAGGCTACCGCCGCGATCACCTCCGCGCGCTCGCCCAACGGGTCGAAGTCGATCAGAAGGAACTGCGCATCATGGGATCGAAAAGCGTGCTCCTGCGCACGCTCGTCGCCGCTGAAAGCGCAAAAACGGCAGGTTTTGGCGTGCCCAGTTCTGTACCGAAGTGGCGCGCCCTGAGAGATTCGAACTTCTGATGACCGGATTCGTACATTTGAAGGAATTCATTCTAAATATGCCGCTATCCCATTTCCATTGCGGTCGCGAGGAGCACTTTCGCTCTGGTGGAGGAAGACGTCGCGCCTGCTTGCTTCGTGATCGTCATTCACCGGGCTCACATGATCGAACGGAGTGGTCTTTCCGCTGTTAAGAACCCGCTTCGGCACCGCCGGCTAGGCCGCCTGCCGCAGCCCGCCACGCGCTCCAATCGATAAATCTGCGACGCCCTGCGATTTTGCACTATGTCTCGCGAGCGGCTGTCTTCCCGGTTTCGCAGGATGGTCCGCCCAGATCTCGATTGCGCGCGTCTCTGGCGTTTGTATTATATTGTACACAACCAATCACATGAAGACAGACATCATGAGGTCAACGACATTCACCGTACGAGTCGACACTGGCGTGAAGAAACGGCTGGAGCGATTGGCCAAGAGTACTGGCCGCAGCCGTTCTTTTCTCGCGGCCGAGGCGATCAACGAATATCTCGAAGTCAACGAGTGGCAGGTGGCCGGCATCAAGCGAGCCATAGCTTTACTCGATCGCGGCGAGGGGATTCCTCATGACTCGGTCAAGGACTGGGTGGCTTCTTGGGGCAGCGCGAACGAGAAGCCGGCTCCCAAACGTTCATGACACCGATCTGGTCGCCGGAGGCTATCGCCGACCTCGTCGCGTTGCGCGCCGATATCGAGCAGGACGATCCGGTAGCAGCGCAACGCGTTGCGCTCCACATCATCCGCAATGTTGAGACCTTACTTCCCAATAGCCCCGAAATGGCGCGGCCGGGTCGAGTTCCGGGGACACGCGAGCTCGTGATCCCGAGGACGCCGTACATCGTGCCGTACCGTCTGGTTGGCAACACGATCCAGGTCCTGCGAGTCTTTCACGGGGCACGCCGGTGGCCTGGGACCTTTTGAGACGTCATCAATGCACCGCCACGCTCGGACAATCGAAAACGGCTGAATTGGCGCGCGCTCTTGGCGTTGTGCGTACAATCTGCCGTATTTGGCGTCGATAGCGCATTCCGAAGTGGCGCGCCCGAAGAGATTCGAACTCCTGACCCCCAGATTCGTAGTCTGGTGCTCTATCCAGCTGAGCTACGGGCGCGTCTTGCGCGTTGCGCGGGAGATGGTCCCGGGCCGGCCGAGGCCGGCGGGAACGCGCCTCTAGCTATAGGCTTCGGCCCGCATTGGCAAGTTCGCCGCGCTCACGCCCGCGCGCGCTCGTCGCGCCGGGTGTCGAGGTCGACCGCCCGGTCCGGGATGGAGAGCCGGAAGGTCGCCCCGATGGTGCCCTCCACCAGGCGGATCTCGCCGCCGTGGGCGCGCACCAGCTCGGCCACGATGGCGAGCCCCAGCCCGACGCTGCCGGTGCGGGTCGAGCCCTGGAAGGCTTCGAACAGGTGCGCGCGGGCGCGCTCCGGCAAGCCCGGGCCGGTGTCGGACACCTCGATCACCGCCACCGCGCCCTCGCGCCGGCCGGTGATGCGCACCTGGTCGCGCCCGGGGTCTCTGGCGTCGCGGCTCTCGAGCGCCTGCACTGCGTTGCGCGCGAGGTTGAGCAGGATGCGGAACAACTGGTCGGGATCGGCGTCGACCACGAGGCCGCGCTCGACCGCGCTGATCCAGCGCACCGGCACGCCGCCGTCGAGGCCGAGCGTCTCGCGCACGTCCTCCACCAGCGGCTCGAGCGCGATCGCGCGGCGGTCGGGCGGCGGCTCCTGCACCCGGCCGTAGGACAGCGTCAACTGGCAGAAGTCGATCGCGCGCTCGAGCGCGCGCATCAGCTTGGGCGCGAAGCGCTGCACGTGCGGATCGGAAATCTTCGCCAGCCGCTCGGAGAACAGCTGCGCCGACGACAGCAGGTTGCGCAGGTCGTGGTTGATCTTGGACACCGCGAGCCCGAGCGCGGCGAGATGGTTCTTCTGCTGCAGCAGCGTGGCGAGATCGAGCTGCATGGCGGCGAGCTCGCGCTCGGCGGTGCCGATCTCGTCGCTGCGATCGGAGGCGGCGATGATGCGGGCGGGATTTTCCGGGTCGGCGCGGAACGCCACCATGTTGGCGGTCATACGCCGCATCGGCCGCACCAGCAGGAGGTGCAGCGCGAGATACACCAGCGTGGCGGTGATCGCGGAAATGATCAGCGACAGGATCAGGATGCGGATGGAGAAATCGACCATCGCCTTGCGCAGCGGCGCCTCGTCGAGCACGATCTCGACGAAATCCCCGCCCATGGGGGCCGGCCCCACCACCCGCATGACGTCGCCATCGCCGCAGCGTAGCGTATCGAAGGCATCGATGATGGCGCGGTGCCAGGACAGGTCGCGGGTATCGATGTCCTGATTGATCGCCGGCGGCATGTCGGACGCCGCCAGCAGGCGGCGCTGCTGGCCCATCTTCAGCGCCACCGCGCGCGCGCCGATGCTGTCCAGGATCTGGCGCGCGACCGCGTCCGGCACCATGCCGCTCGGCGCGGTCTCGAACACCAGCGCCGCGGTATAGGCGGCGGACAGCCGGTCGTGCAGCCAGTTCAGGCGGAAATTGGCGATCGAGGGCACGTAGATCAGCACTTCCGCGATCATCACGAACAACAGCGTGAGCACGAGCAGCTTGCCCGACAGTCCGAGGCGCGCGCGGCTCGCTCCGGCCGCCGCAGCGGGTTGATCGGTCATGTTCCGTTGATCCTCGCGCCCCGGCTCAGCCGAAGCGACGCAGCAAGGTGATGATGCGCCGCACCCAATTGCTGGTCAAACCGGGTGTGAAATAGGTGATGGCGGCGCGTTTTCCAATCTCGGCCAGGGTCGGGTAAGGCACTATGATACCAGTGAAGGCGCGGATATTGAGCCGGCGGCTGATCGCCAGCGTCCAGGCCGTAATCAACTCGCCGGCACCCGCCCCCACGATGGTGGCGCCGAGGATGCGGCCGCGTTTGTCGGTCACGACCTTGATATGTCCGACCGTCGTGCGCTCGGCCTGGGCGCGGTCGTTCTCGTGATAGGGCCAGCGCAGCACGCGGAAGGCGCGGCGGCGCGACCGCGCCTCGGCCTCGGTGAGGCCGACCTGGGCAAGCTCGGGGTCGGTGAAGGTCACGCGCGGCACGAGCGCCCCGTCCGCCCGCACCGGCAGTCGAAACAGCGCGTTTCGGATCACGAGGCCGGCATGATAATTCGCGAGGTGGGTGAACTGCCCGTGGCCGGCGACGTCGCCGATGGCGTAGACGCGCCGGTTGGCGGTCCTGAGCCCTTGGTCGACGACGATGCCGTTGCGATCACGGGTGATGCCGGCCTGCTCGAGCGCAAGATCGTCCGCGTTGGCGCGGCGGCCGGTGGCGACCAGCAGATGGCTCGCCGCGAGCGTCTGCTCGCCATCGCCGTCGCGCATGACGACCTGGATCGTCGAGTCCGTCGCCGCGACGCGGACGACCGCAGCGTTGCTGCGCAACTCGACGCCCTCGCGCGCGAGCGCATCCAGCAGGATGCCCGCGCATTCGGCGTCCTCGCGCGCCAGCGGCGCCGCCGCCTCCAGCACGGTGACGGCGCTGCCGAGCCGGCGAAAGGCCTGCGCGAGCTCGAGACCGATCGGCCCCGCCCCGATCACGATGAGGTGCGTCGGCCGCGCGGTGAGGTCGAAGATCGTCTCGTTGGTGAGGTAGGGCACGGCGTCGAGCCCCGGGATCGGCGGGAGCGAGGGCGAGGAGCCGGTGGCGACGACGAAGCGCCGCGCCTTGATCTCGACGGCGTCGCCCACCACCACGGTCTCGCGGTCCTTGAAGCGCGCGGCGCCTTCGATCACGCGCACGCCCAGCCCGGTGAACCGCTCCTTGGAATCGTTCGGCGCGATCGCGGCGATGACCCCCTGCACGTGCTGGTGGACCTTGCCGAAATCGATCTCGGCCGTTCCCGCCGAGACGCCGAAGGCGCCCGCTTGCGCAATGGCGCGGGCGCGGCCGGCGGCGGCGATCAGCGATTTCGAGGGTACGCAGCCGGTATTGAGGCACTCGCCGCCCAGCTTGCCTTTCTCGACGAGCACGACCGACACGCCGAAGGCGGCGGCGGCGGCCGCGACCGAGAGGCCGCCGGAGCCCGCGCCGATCACGCAGATGTCGGGTGTCAACAACTCCGTCATGCCCTGTGGCCCGTGATTCGTCGCCAGGGATTGATCAACTATAGCGGGGCGAGCGAGGTGGACGCAGAACAGTGCTGCGCACTCGGTGTGCTCCCCTCCCCCTTGTGGGGAGGGGTTGGGGGTGGGGGTCGTGCAATTGACGCACCAGCGTTGCCAAACGCATCACCCCCCTCCCCAGCCCTCCCCCACAAGGGGGGAGGGAGTACACCGAGCTTGCTGCTCGCTCTGATTCCATTTCACCGGCACAGGCACTAGCCCGACGGACGGGTGACGCGGGCGCGTGCCCGCAGCTTCTTCAGCTTTTTCACCACGACCGGAACGAGCGCGAGCACGCCGAGCGCCGCCAGCGCCGCGAGCAGCTCCGGCGTGAGCGCGGCGTTCATATGGAACTCGAGCCGGCAATCCGCGCGTCCCGCCGCCAGGCAGGAGCGATAGGCGGCCTGCTGCGCGCCGATCACGCTGTCGAGCCCCGCGCCGACGAAGGCGAACACGAACGTCGCCGGGATCACGCCGAGCGCGGTCGCCGCGGCGAAGGTTGCGAGCGGAACGCCCAGCACCGCGGCGACGAGATTGATGAGCCAGAACGGGAAGATCGGCACCAGCCTCAGGAACAGCAAATAGTTGAACGCGTCCGCGCGGAAGCCGCGCGCGAGCTTCTCCGCCAGCGGGCCCGCCCGGCGCACGAGATGCTCGCCGAGCGCGCTCCTGGCGATGAGAAAGATACAGATCGCTCCGACCGTGGCGCCCACCATCGCCGCCGCGCCGCCGATCACGGCGCCGAACAGGATTCCGCCGATCACCGTGAGATAGAATCCCACCGGGATCGACAGCGCCACGGCCGCCATGTACAGCGCGACGTACGCCGCCACCGCCGACACCTCGTGCGCGGTAATGAAATCCCGCAGGGCCTCGTAGTGGCGGACCAGCGCCTCGAACGAGACCTGCCTGTGCCATCCCAGCGTCACCGCCACGATCGAGACGGCCGCGATCACGAGCAGCGGGACGAGCCGCCGCAGGGAGAAGTGGCAGTTTCCGGCGCCCGCGGTCGAGGATGACGGATCCTTGTCGGCGATCATGACGGCGCGATCTTAGCCGACCATGCTCGCGAAAAGGGGCCGTTTCACCGTCTTTTGACGTCGGCTCATGGGATCGTTCTGCCCGCCTGTCCTCGCATTGACGAGCAAGGGCGGCCTCCCGTATAAGCCGCGGGGTTTTTGGGCGCGGCGGTCCCCCACGCATCAGGGATCGGACGAGCGGTCGACAGGCCAAGTCCCTTGCGCCGCGAGCGAGCCACCGTCGAGACCGATCGGCCAGCGGAGAACAGCCCGTGAAGCGGACCTATCAACCGAGCAAGCTGGTGCGCAAGCGCCGTCACGGCT
>DATBFV010000012.1:0-6238 GCA_036558345.1 Gemmatimonadales bacterium
CTCGGGATTGGTGGCCACGTGGAATGTCAGCGTCATCGCCGGGTCGCCGAAATTCACGCAGGCGCGCGTGGGGATCGGCCTCAATCAGCATCACACGCTCCGCGCCAATTACGCGGACTCGGCGGGCAACGTGCTGGGGCCTGCGACGAATCTCACCTGGACGAGCGACAATCCTCAGATCGCGGCGGTCGGTGAAGACGGCACGGTCTCAGGCGCCGCGTACGGGCACGCGAGAGTGACTGCCACTGCTCCCGGCGGAAAGACAGCAACCGCTGACGTGTACGTCGTGGGCGAGCTCGTCGTCGCGAGCAACCGAGGGTTCCCCAACACACCGGGCAAATTCCAGTTGTTCAGCGTCGAGCGCGCGAACCTGGCGGGTCTCACCAAGCTGACGCCCGCGACCGATACGACGTCGGCCAGCGATCCAGCATTTGCGCCCGATGGCTCGCGGGTCGCGTATGTCTCGCTGAAGGACGGAAACGCCGAGATCTACGTGATGAACGCCGACGGAACGGGAGCGACTCGCCTTACTACCGATCCGCAGCTCGACGGGCATCCGGCTTTCACCGCCGACGGCCAGGCCGTGATTTTCCACTCGTCGCGCACGGCGGGGAAACAACAGATCTGGGCGATCAACGTGGATGGCACCGGACCGCAGCAGCTCACGCGCGATTCCGTGAATTTTGCGCCCACCGTCTCTCCCGACGGGCAGACGATCGCCTACGTCTCGTCGCGCAACAAGGACACCGACATCTGGCTCATGAATCGCGATGGGTCGAACCAGCGGCAATTCACCCGCTCGCTGCAGCAGCGCGAATCCGAGCCCCACTTCCTGCGCGACGGCATGCTGACCTACCTGGTGGAGCGGCGTGATGCGAACCGCACCGTGCAGCAGGTGATACGCGCGGATCTGGCGACCGGCGCGACGACGGCAATCACCGGCACGGACCTGGCGATTGCGTCCTTCGCGGTCTCGCCCTTGGGCGATCTCGTGGCGCTGGTCGTCAACACGCGGCCTCAGGATCGTAGCCATCCTGCGTATCGCGTCTACGTCCAACCGGTCTCCTCTGGTACGCCGGTTCCCCTGCCCACGACGGGGACGGAGCAGATGATTACGCCGACGTTCAGGCCCTAGATTTAGCGGCGCTCTATGCGCGCCTGCGTACTCACCGCCACCGGCGGAATAGACAAGCTCGACGTCCGATATGTGCCCGATGCTCCCGCCCCCCAGGCGGGAGAAGTGCGCGTCGGCATTCGTGCGGCAGCTCTGAACCACCTCGACCTGTTCGTTGTGGGCGGGCTGCCGGGCACGGCCGAACGGTTCCCGTGGGTCGTTGGGGCCGATGGCGCCGGCATCATCGAGTCGGTGGGACCCGATGTCACCACCGTCCGTCCCGGCGACCGCGTCATGATCAACCCGGGCATCTCCGATTACACGTGCGAATTCTGTCGCGCCGGCGAGCACTCGCTCTGCGTGAATTACGGACTCCTCGGCGAGCATCTGCCGGGGACGCTGGCGGAGCTCGTGACCGTGCCTGCGCACAACGTCGTGCAGATTCCCACGCTGGTGCCGCCGCTGTCCTGGGCGGAGGCTGCGGCATTCTCGCTCGTGACGCTCACGGCGTGGCGGATGCTCGTCACCCGCGCTCGTGTCGAAGAAGGAGAATGGGTGCTCGTGTGGGGCATCGGCGGCGGCGTATCGCTGGCCGCGTTGCGGATCGCGAAACTGTTCGGTGCGCACGTCATTGTGACTTCATCGAGCGATGCGAAGCTCGAGGCGGCGAAGGGGCTCGGCGCCGACATCACGCTAAACCACCGCACGCAGAAAGTCTCACAGGAGGTTCGCGCGCTTACCCAGAAGCGCGGCGTGGATGTGGTGGTCGAGAATGTCGGCGCCGCGACGTGGGACGAGTCGCTGCGCAGCCTGCGTCGCGGCGGCCGGCTGGTCACGTGTGGGGCAACCACGGGGCCGCAGGTGGGCATCGATCTCAGGCGGCTGTTCTGGCACCATTGGAGCATCCTCGGGTCCACGATGGGCAATGCATCCGAATACGCTGAGGTCGTCCGGCAACTCGGGGCTGGCAAGCTGCGGCCGATTGTGGACCGGGTGTACCCGCTCGCTCAGGCGCGCGAAGCGTACGAGCGTCTGGAGAGAGCAGAGCAGCTTGGGAAGATTGTTGTGGAAATATGACGTCTTAGCCTGTCCCCGCTTGTCTTTCAATGTCTAAGTGTTTAATTTTCATCATCTTATCCAACCTTCACACCGAATCTAAATGACCGGTCCTAACGTCCGCGAACGCATTCTCCCGCGCCTCATCGAAGACGAGCTGAAGGAATCATTCCTCGACTATTCGATGAGTGTCATCGTGCAGCGCGCGCTGCCCGATGTCCGCGACGGTCTGAAGCCCGTGCACCGCCGCATCCTCTACGCCATGCACGAGCTGGGGCTCGTCCCCGGCCGGCCCTACAAGAAAGCGGCCACCGTCGTCGGCGACGTGCTCGGCAAATACCATCCGCACGGCGACATTGCGGTCTACGACTCGCTCGTCCGGATGGTGCAGGACTTCTCGCTGCGCTATCCGCTGATCGACGGGCAGGGGAATTTCGGATCGGTCGACGGCGACTCGGCAGCGGCGTACCGCTACACCGAAGCGCGACTCACGCGGATCGCGATGACGATGCTGGAGGACATCGACAAGAACACCGTCGACTTCGTCCCCAACTTCGACGACCGCCTCCAGGAGCCCACCGTTCTGCCGGGGCGCCTGCCGAACCTGATCGTGAACGGCTCGGCCGGCATCGCGGTCGGCATGACGACCAACATCCCGCCGCACAATCTCGGCGAAGTGGTCCAGGCGATCGTGCATCTCGTCGATCATCCCACCGCGACGATCAAGGACATCCGGAAGTTCGTCAAAGGTCCCGACTTTCCGACCGGTGCGATCATCTACGGCCGCGACGGCATCAAGGAGTGCTACGAGAAAGGCCGCGGCCGCATCATCATTCGTGCGCGCGCGATTGTCGAAGAAAGGGAATCGACGGGCAAGCAGCAGATCGTCGTCGCGGAATTCCCGTATCAGGTCAGCCCCGAGCGGGTGCACGAGCAGATTCGCGATCTCGTGCTGGCCAAGAAGCTCGAGGGCATCAGCGACGTCCGCAACGAATCGGATAAGGAAGGGATCCGGCTCGTCATCGAGCTGAAGCGCGACGCCATCCCGATGGTCGTGCTGAACCAGCTCTACAAGCACACGCAGATGCAGCAGACCTTCGGCGCGATCATGCTGGCGCTGGTGGACGGCGTGCCGAAGGAAATGGCGCTGATCGAGATCCTCCAGAACTTCATCGAGCACCGTCACACCGTCATCACGCGCCGTACCCAGTTTGAGCTGCAGCGCGCCCAGGACCGGGAGCACATCCTCGAAGGCTTGAAGATCGCCGTCGACAACATCGACGAAGTCATCAGGATCATCAAGAAATCGAAGGACACACCCACGGCGGACGCGGCGCTGCGCAAGCGATTCAAGCTGTCGGAGAAGCAGTCGGCCGAGATCCTCAATATGCGGCTGGCGCGCCTCACGGCCCTCGAAATCACGAAGCTCGAGGAGGAGTTGAAGGACGTCCGGAAGTTCATCAAGGAATGCAAGGAAATTCTTGCCTCCAAGCCGCGGCGCATGAAGATCCTGAAAGAAGAGCTCACGGAGCTGGCACAGGGGTTTGGAGACGATAGACGCACGGAGATCGTGGCCGACCAGGGCGAGTTCTCGATCGAGGACCTGATCGCCGAAGAGGACATGGTGATCACCGTGTCCCACGCGGGTTACATCAAGCGGTTACCGGTGTCCGCGTACCGGCGTCAGCGGCGCGGTGGGAAGGGCGTGATTGCGGCCCATCAGAAGGAAGACGATTGGGTCGAGCACCTCTTCATCGCCTCGACGCACGACTACGTGATGTTCTTCACGGAGCAGGGGCAGTGCTACTGGCTCAAGGTGCACGAGATTCCGCAGGCCGCGCGCGCGGCGCGCGGCAAGCCGATTCTTTCGTGTGTGGCCATGAAGCCCGACGAGCGGCTCGCCGCGCTCGTGCCGGTGCGCGAATTCTCGGAAGATCAATACCTGCTGTTCGCGACCAAGGCCGGTCTGGTCAAAAAGACGGTCCTGTCGGAGTTCGGCAACCCGCGCTCGGTGGGCATCCGTGCCATCAACATCGAGAAGGGCGATCAGCTGATCGACGTCCAGGTGACCGACGGCAAAAACGACATCGTGCTCGCCACTGCCAAGGGCATGAGCATCCGGTTCCATGAGAAAGACGTGCGGGACATGGGCCGGACGGCGACGGGTGTCAAAGGCGTCGAGCTCGACAAGAAGGATGCCGTCATCGACATGGTCGTGGTGCGCCGCAAGTCGACGCTCCTCACGGTTACCGAAAAGGGGCTGGGCAAGCGCTCCGAGCTCGATGAATACCGGGTGCAGCATCGCGGCGGACGCGGCATCATCACGCTGAAGCACAGCGACAAGACCGGCGACATCGTCGCCCTCAAAGAAGTACTGCCCGACGACGAGCTGATGATGATCACCGAGAAGGGGATCATGATCCGGGTCCCGGTCGAGGGCATCCGGATCTCGGGCCGGAATACGCAGGGTGTGAAGATCATGAACCTGACGCCCGGCGACCTGGTGGTGGATGTGGCGCGCGTGGTGAAGGAAGACGAAGACGAGGCCGAAATCGAAGAGGATGAAGACGAGACGCCTCCGCCGCCCAAGACGCCGGCCAAACCCAAGCCTGCTGCTAAGGCCAAAGCCAAGAAGTAGCGTGGTCACCGCCCCGGACATCCAGGACGCCGCCGCGGCGCTGCGGAGGAGCGGTATCGCGCGCCGCACGCGGCTCCTGTATGTCGAGGAGCTGGGTGCCCATCTCAAGCTCGAAAGTGAGCAGCCGATGGGCGCATTCAAGATCCGCGGCGCGTACAACGCCATCCGGAAGCTGCCCGAGGCCGCGCGGCGGCGCGGCGTCATTACCTACTCATCCGGAAATCACGGCCAGGCCGTGGCGTACGCCGCGAAGCACTTCGGCATCCGCGCGGTCGTGACGATGCCGGAGACGGCACCGGCAGTGAAAGTCGAAGGCGTGAAGAAGTGGGGTGGGGAAGTTGTCTTTGCCGGCAAGACATCCGAAGATCGCCGTGTCAAAGCCGAGGAGATCGCGCAACGGGAGGGGCTCGCGGTCGTGCCACCGTTCGATCACCCCGACATTGTCGCGGGACAGGCCAGCGTCGCGCTCGAGATCGTCGAGCAGCTGCCGGAGGTCGAAACAATAGTCGTGCCGGTGGGCGGGGGCGGCTTGATCTCCGGCGTCGTGGCGGGCCTCGCGGCCGCGGGGAGCGATGCCGACGTCTGGGGTGTCGAGCCCGCCGGCGCGCCGAAACTCTACAAGTCGTTAGCCGCCGGCCACGTTGTCAGATTGCAGAACACCCAGAGCGTCGCCGATGGGCTGATCACGCTCAACGTCGGCGAGATTCCCTTCGCCGAGCTCACGCGGGAACGGGAGCGGATTCGCGGCGTGGTGCTGGTCGAGGATGACAGCATCCGCGCCGCCGTGCAGTTTCTTTGGCGCACCGCCCGACTGGCGGTCGAACCATCGGGCGCGGCCACGACGGCGGCGCTGCTCGGAGGCGCGGTGCCACGCGGCAAGACGACGGTGCTCGTGGTCAGCGGTGGCAACGTGGATCCCTCGCTGCTCGAGGCAAGCGACTGATGCCCGGTACTGCAACCCGCGTCCTGGTCGCCGACGACGACGCGTCGCTGGTCCAGACCCTCACCTGGATCCTGAAGGAGAACGGATACGAGGTCGCCGTGTGCCCGGGTGGCGACGGTCTTTTCGCGAAGCTCGAAGAGATCAAGCCGGCGCTGCTTTTGCTCGACATCATGATGCCGAAGGTCGACGGCCTGCAGCTCCTCGAGCGGCTGAAGCAGGACGAGCGCTATCGCGATCTCCCGGTTCTCATGGTCTCGTCGATGCCGCCCGAGGAGGCGACGGTGCGCGCGCTCGGCCTCGGCGCCGCGGACTTCATCTCCAAGCCGTTCCGGGTGCGCGAGCTGCTCGCGCGCGTTGAAGCCCACATCCGCGTCGGCAAGGCGCTCGCGCAGGCGCGCGAAGAAGCGCGCAGCCGTGCGGCGATGGTCGACATTCTTCACGAAGTCACCGACTCGCTCAAGCCGGACGAGATGTACCACATCCTCGC
>DATBFV010000013.1:0-35564 GCA_036558345.1 Gemmatimonadales bacterium
AAATGATGAGCCGGCCGGCTTGCCCATCGACGTGGCTCAGCCGAGTCTGGGCAGCGACGACGCCATCCAACCCCCGAGGCTTTACCGGTGCGTCGATGAGACTTCCTTGACGAGTTGGTAGATGTACTCCGCCCCGTCGTAATAATCCTGCACACCGATGCGTTCGTCGCGCCCGTGCGCACGAATGTCGTTGATGTCCACGAACACGCCGGAAATGCCGTACACCGGAATTCCCGCGTTGCGGAGATACAACCCGTCGGTCGCACCGGTCTCCATAACCGGCATGACGGGGATATTCCACAGGCGCTTCGTGACGTTGTTGATGGCAGCCATGACGTCCGGCTTCAGTGCCGCCAGCGGACTCGCCACGGCCGGCGTCACGACACTCAACTTCACTGCGGTGTCGGCCACGACTTCTGCCAGCGTGCGCTGGACTTCGTCCTGCGGCGTTCCAGGCAACATCCGGCAATTGACCGTCGCAGTCGCGCTCTGCGGCAGCGCATTCTCGGCATGACCACCGGCCAGCTCCGTAGCGACGCAGGTCGTGCGGAGCTGCGCGTTGTACAAGGGACTCGCGTCCGAGAGTCGCCGGATCGCCGCGGTGTCGGGGGTTGGCTGCGCGACGGCCGCCATGTCGGCCGCAAGCGTCCGCTCACCAGCGGCGGCCTGTAATTGCGACCATGTCCCGAACGATGCGCGCGTGATCTCGTTGAGCTGCGCCGGAAACTGGTAGGCGCTCAGCCGGCCCAGCGCCGCGGCCAGGCGATAGATCGCATTGTCTTTGGTCGGCAGCGAGCTGTGACCGCCCGGATTATGCACCTCGAGCTTGAAGGTGACGTACACCTTCTCCGCCGCCTGCACCGACCGGAACACGCGCTTCCCATTCATGATCACGGGGTCGCCCGCGTCCATGTTGATCACGTACGCCGATTCGATCAGATCGCGGTGGTTCTTGAGCAGCCAGTCGACGCCATTGTAGTCACTCCCGCCCTCTTCACCTGTCGTCAAGGCGAGAATCAAGTCGCGGTTCGGGCGATAGCCCTCCTGTTTGAGCCGCACCAGCGTCGCGACGAGGATCGCGTCACCGTCTTTGACGTCCATCGTCCCGCGTCCATAGAAGAAGCCGTCTTTCTCTGTAAGCGTGAACGGATCGACCGACCAGTCCTCACGCCGAGCTTCGACGACGTCGAGATGCGCGAGCAGCAGGATGGGCTTGTCGCGTCCCGTGCCGCGGTAGCGCGCCACGAGATTGAAATTCTTGGAACCCTCCGGGCCGATCACCTGGACGTCGGCCGCCGGGAAACCGGCCTTGATGAGCCGGTCGGCCATGGCCTGCGCCGCGACGGTCGTGCTGCCGCTCGAGCCGGTGGTATTGGTGTTGATCAACTGCTCGAAGATATCGCGCGCACGTTGGTCGTCTGCGGACAGGGGACGTGTCGCCTGCGCAGCCAGGGGCAGCGGAAGCGCCAACACAAGTATCAGACCTGGAATCTTCATGCCGGTCTCCTGGGGATCCACAGCGCCATGCGGCGAAACTCGGTCGCCGTCATCGATCAGCCATCAGAAGGAAAGATGGGATGGTACGCTCAACCCGGCATTGTTGCCGGCGATGGTCGCGAGCGGCGCGACGTTTCCGCTGGCCGTATGCGCATACACCGTGATTCGGTTGTTGAGGTCGGCGCTGTTGGCGACATAGATCTTTCCGGCGGCGTCGAGCGCGATACCGACGGGTTGGTCCAGCCCTGTGCTATCACCTTTGATGACGGCGATGGGCGTCGCGTTGCCATGTGCACCAGCAGCAAATACTGTGACACTCGAGTTGTTCACGATCGTGGTTCCGTAATTCGCCACGTAAATGCGACCCCCAGGATCGACCGCGATGCCCATGGGCTTGTCGAGCCCCGTGTTCGGACCGCCGATCGTATCGATGGGCTGGGCATTGCCCGTTGCGCTGGCGCCGAAGACGAGGATGGCGTCACCCAGGCCGCTCGTGACGTACACCTTCCCATGCAGATCAATGGCGATACCTTCGGGTGCACTCAGCAGGGTGTTGCTGCCGCCGATCGCGGCGCCGGGTGGGACATTGCCGCGCGCGCCATTCGCAAAGACCAAAATGCTGTCACTTGCTCTGTCTGCCACAAACAGCCGGCCCGCCTGATCCAACGCGAGGCCCGCCGGCTCGGAGAGCCGCGTGTTATTGCCGACAATGGCCGCGATCGGCGGCACGTCGCCCACGGCGTTGGCGGCAAATACGACGATCCGCGCGGGATTCAAGCTGGTCGTGATGACGACACCCGCAGGGTCTGCCACAATCCCTTCGGGTTGGTCCAGCGTCGTGTTCGTCCCGCTGATCGTCAGGTCCGGCGCGACATTGCCGGTGTCACCGACCGCAAACGCGCTGATCGCGCTGCTGCCCTTGTTCGCGACGTAGTACCGCTCTGGTGTCTGATCTACCGGCGGCGAACTGCTGTCAGAACAGGCACCGAGAAAGCCGACGATGATGCTCAGCGCGATTCTTCTCATCGAGTCTTTGGACCTCCCAGCTCCACTTCGGAAACGATAAACCCGAACGCCGGCCACCCGCCCGATGCCACGGACCGCTCGAACCAGGTCCGGGCCTTGACCGTGTCGCCTCCGACGAGATACCAGTCGCCGATGCCGTAGCTCAACGTGGCGATCTGAATGTCGCTCGTATCGGCCGGTGTGAAGACGGAATCGGGAGACACCTCGCCGCGGTAGAGCCGCAGTCGCTGCGCGTACGCGTTCCCCGCGTTGGGCACGTCGGGGTGCCGGTCGAGCAGCGCTTGGGCATCGGCCTTGCGTCCGGCCCGCGACAGCGACATCCACAGCCAGTCGGTCGCGCCCGCGCGTTCGGCCGAGTCGGGAGCCATCGGTAAGGCGCGCGTGAAGGCGAGGGCCGCGCCGGCGAAGTCTTTTCGCACGAAGCGCACGATGCCGAGATGATACCAGATGCCGTAGATGGTGCTGTCGAGCTTGGCGCCGCGCGTAAGATCGTCCAACGCCTTGTCGAACTGCCGCGTCGACAGATGGCGATGCCCGCGCCAGCGGTACAGCAGCGCATTGTTCGGGGCGATCTTGAGTCCGCGTGTGAATGTCTCGATCGCTTCGCGGTATTGCCGCACGCCCGACTGCGCGACGCCGAGTGCGATGATTTTGTCGACGTTGCGCGGGTCAGCCGCGAGGGCACTCTCGGCACGCGCGATCGCCCCGCTATCAGGCTGTGATCGGTAGTCGACGCCGGCCGGTGACCGATACTCGACGGACTGCAGCAGGCACAGCGGTGCAAGAATGCTGAGGAAGGCGCTCATGAGGTCCCCAATCTGTATCGTACTCGACAAACCAGCGACGCAGACAATTCCGCTTCAGAGCTTACGCTGAACACATAGACACCGGAATCGGTAAACACGCGTTCGGGCGTGCCGCCCGGTGAAGCGCGACCAGCAACCGTGTCCGTCGCCAGCGCAAGACGCTCCATCCACGCAAAGCCCTGACCAGCCTGCGCGGTCTTCGCGACGTAAGGCACGACGATGAGTGCTCGACCCTTCGGCGTGAATACGCTCAGCTCGCTGCCGTGGGGGATACGCATCCGTAACGTGACCGCGTCTCCTGGCTGCACGCGTTTTGGAGAGCAGACAAGGTCGGGTCGCGGATTGGGAAACGGCCACTCATCGGGTGCCACGAGATCGAACAGCAGGAACGCACCGGACAACAGCGCGGGGAGCACGAAGCCCCACGTCCACACCATCCCGTAGAAGCGCAGCCCCTGGTCGAGCCACCTCGGCTGCTCTTCTCGCAGCGCCACGGCCTGCCGGTTCTCGACGAATCGCGTCGTCTCCCAGTACAGCACGAACAGCAGCAGCGGGATCACGAGCGCACCCATGTCTTCGCGGATAGCGGGATTCACATAGGCGAGGAGGAATGCGCCGCAGGAGAGGTCCGACACGAGCTGACCGCCCGCGTACCATGGTCCGACTCGACGCCGCAGCAGCAGGGCGATCATGGCCCCCGCGAGCAGCGTCCGCGCGCCGACGTACACCAGCGTGCTGTTCCAGATTCCCATGGGGACGGACAGGGAGGGATTCGAACCCTCGAAGCCCTTGCGGGCTTACCGGTTTTCGAGACCGGCGGTTTCAACCGCTCACCCACCTGTCCAGACTGCTAGACGCCGAGCCGCTGTGCCGCTGAGCCGCCGAGGAGAAACGAGACAGACTCGCTCCTCCCTCCTCACAACCGCTCGGCGTCTCGGCGTCTCCGGCGTCTTTTTTGCCGTACGGATAGGGTGGGATTCGAACCCACGAAACGGTTACCCGTTTACACGCTCTCCAGGCGTGTGCCTTCAGCCGCTCGGCCACCTATCCGAACTACAAGGGCTAAGAATCTAAAAGGCTGAGAGCCTTCATTGAAGGCGCAGCTTGCCGCGATCGACCTTCCCCAAGTGGGTGCGCGGCAGCATGTCGAGAAACCGCACGGTACGCGGAGCCTTGTAGGGTTCAAGGTGCTCTCGCGCGAATGCCTGCAACTCTTCTGCCAGTCCGGTCCGTTCTTCTTTCGCAACCACAAAGGCGTGCGGCTTCGTGAGGCCGTTGGCGTCCGCAATCCCGACCACCGCGACTTCTTTCACGAGCGGATGCTGCAGCAGACACCCCTCGACCTCCTGCGGCGCCAGCCACTTCCCGCCCACCTTTAGCAGCTCGTCGGCACGGCCGCAGTAGGTGAAATAACCGTCGGCATCGCGCCGGACGAGATCGCCCGACAGATACCACTCGCCACGAAATGCGGCTTTGGTCTTCTCCATTTGCTGCCAGTAGCCGATCGCCCGCGAGTCGCCGCGCACCCACAGCATTCCGACCTCACCGTCGGGAAGATCGTGGCCGAGGTCGTCGCGGACACGCACGTCGAAGCCGGGCACGACCGTCCCGAGTGTGCCGGGCTTTACCGCACCCTGCCGGTTGGAAATGAAGATGTGCCACATCTCGGCCGTGCCGAGTCCATCCAGCAGCTCGACGTCGAATGTCCGCCTCCAGCGCTCGTACAGCTCGGCGGGCAGCGCTTCGCCGGCGGACGTGGCGACGCGAATGGAAGACAAGTCCTGCTGCGTCGCGTCGGGGTGCGAGACCATCTGATTCACCATCGTCGGTACATTGACGAGGACCGTCGGCCGGAATTTCCGGATCTTGGCGAAGATGGTCTCGGCCGTGCTTTTCTCGGGGAAGAGCGCGGACGCCGCTCCGACCGAGAAGGGAAAGAACAGGTTCGACCCAGTCGCATATCCAAAGAAGAGCTTGGGGACGGCAAGCGTGATGTCGCGCTCGGTCAGCTCGAGCACGCCCTGCCCATAGCACACGGTCGTGTTGGCAAAAGAGCCATGACTCTGAATCACCGCCTTGGGTTGGCCGGTGGTCCCGCCGGAAAACAGCCAGATGGCAGCGTCGTCGCGGTGACTGGGGAACGTCTCGAGCTCGGCAGCGGCACTATTGAGCACTCGCGTCGTTCCCGGTTCGCCCACGACGATCACCCGCTTCACGTAATTTCCCGCGCCGCTCAGCGCTGCCTGAAAGGCCGGCGCCGTGTGGCGGTGCACCAATGCGACCGACGCGCGAGTATAGCGATAGAAATACTCGATGGCATCGACGGCGAGTTGCGGGTTGACCATCACCACCACCGCGCCAACTTTGAGTGTGCCGAACAGCGCTGCCACGAACTCCGGTCCGTCAGGGAGCGCGATGATCACCCGCTGTTCCGGCTCGACGCCGGCGTTCGTGAGGAGATGTCCGAACCGGTTGGCGAGCGCCTGTACGTCGCGGTACGTGAATGTGCCCTGGTCGGTGAGGAGCGCCGGCCGCTCCCCCCTGCCCTCGCGCACGCGCGCATCTAGGAGCCAGTCAGCAATGTTCAAGTGCTCGGGCAGTATGTCACTCGGCATCTTTCTCCTCGTATCCGCTCGGCGGCTGCGCGGCTCTGTCCCAGGGGCATTTTGATGCCCGTCCATGAGCTTGCGCAACTCACGTGGGAGGAAGTGCGCGATTTGGAGCGTGGCCAGACGCTCGTCGTGCTTCCGGTGGGGGCGATAGAGGCGCACGGACCTCACCTTCCCCTCGACAGCGACGTCGTGATCGCAACCGCGATGGCGCGGTCCGGCGCCAAGCGTCTCGCCGCGCGTGGACGCACCGTGCTGATTCTACCGGCGCTCGCCTATACGGCTGCGGGCTTCGGCGCCGCATTCCATGGCACGGTATCGATCTCCGGCATCACGGTCACCGCGGTCATGGCCGATCTGGCGCGCAGCCTCTCCAGGCACGGGTTCCGGCTTCTCGCGTTGGCGAACGCGCACCTCGATCCGGAGCATCTCACGGCCCTGACCGACGCCGTAAAGCTCGCGCGCGCGGAACGCCTCCTGCCGATCATCTTCCCCGACCTCACGCGCAAACCGTGGGGCTCGCGGCTCGGTGACGAATTCAGGAGCGGCGCTTGTCACGCCGGCCGGTTCGAAAGCTCGATTGTCTTGAGTGAGCGGCCGCAAGGCGTGCGCACCGAGATCGTCGCCGCGCTGACGCCGAATCCAACTTCGTTGTCGCAGGCGATTCAAGCCGGCAAACGCACGTTCGCGGAGGCGGGCGGCCCGCGCGCGTATTTCGGCGATCCCGCCGCCGCGACTGCCGCCGAGGGCGCGCAGCTCATCGAGGCGCTCGGATCGATTCTGGAAGAGGCCGTGCTTGCCGAGATTTGACGGTTGCCTCGCGGTCGTCACCGGCGGCGGCTCCGGGATCGGCGCCGTCGTCGCGGAGGAGTTGGCGCGCGAGGGCGCGGCGGTCGTGGTGGCCGCGCGCCGCACCGACCGGATCGAGCGCGTGGCGGCCGAAATCCGCGGTGCAGGAGGCAAGGCCTGGGCCGCGCATTGCGATGTGACAGACCAGGCAAGCGTGAACGATCTCGCGAAGTCGGCCGCGCGGCATGGCAGTGTGGACATCCTCGTCAACAATGCCGGTGTCGCGCACAGCGCACCCCTTGCCAAGACATCGCTCCAGGATTGGAACCGCGTGCTTGCGGTGAACGCGACGGGTACGTTTCTCTGTACCCGCGCCTTCATCAGTGGGATGCTGGAGCGCGCACGCGGCTCGATCGTCAACGTCGCCTCTGTCGCGGGCCTGCAGGGCGGACGCTACATCGCTGCGTATGCAGCGGCGAAACACGCGGTGATCGGTTTGACGCGCAGCGTGGCCGCGGAGGTCGAAGGGACGGGCGTCACGTGCAACGCCGTCTGTCCCGGTTTTGTCGATACGGAAATGACGCAGGAATCGGTGGATCGCGTCGTCGAGAAGACGGGCAAGTCAGCCACCGCTGCGCTGCAAGCGCTGCTCGCGTCCGCGTCGCAACGGCGGCTGATCACGGCCGATGAGGTCGCGGCAGCCGTGCTCGAACTGGCAGACTTGCATGGTGAGCGGGTCAACGGCACGACAAAGGAACTCCATGGCGTTTGAGATCATCAATCCCGAAGTCTTTGGCGCGCGTCCCAGCGGCTGGAACCACGGCATGCTCGCCGACAAGGGCGGCCGCATTTTGTTCGTCGCGGGCCAAATCGTGCCGGTCGGCGATTTCGTGACGCAGTGGGACGGCGCGCTCGGCCGAGTGATGGAGGTGGTGCGCGCCGCTGGTGGTCAACCCGAAAACGTGGGCCGGATGGTCGTCTATGTGACCGACCGCCCTGCTTATCTCGCCAATCTCACGGCGCTCGGCCAAGTTCACCGCAAACACATGGGGCGCCACTATCCCGCCATGGCGGTCGTCGAGGTGAAGTCACTCGTGGATTCCAAGGCGCTGGTGGAGATCGAGGCGGTCGCCGTTCTATGAATTTCGAACTCGACCGCGAGACGTCCGTTGCGACCATCACGCTCAACCGCCCCGAGCGGCTGAACGCATTGACGCTCGAGATCTACAAGCAGCTGCGTGACACCTTCCGCGCGCTGGACACGGAACCCGGCGTTCGGGCTATCGTCATCACGGGCCAGGGGCGCGCGTTCTGCTCCGGCGGTGACGTCGAGGATATCATTGGCGCGCTACTGCACTACGATCTCAAGGCGCTCCACGAGTTCACCAAGCTCACGTGTGATCTGATTCTCGCGATGCGCCGCTGCCGCCGTCCGATTGTCGGCGCGCTGAACGGCACGGTAGCCGGCGCCGGCGCCGTGATCGCGGCGGCGTGCGACATCCGCATCGCGTCCGAGACTGCCAAGATTGCTTTCCTTTTTACCAAGGTCGGCCTGTCCGGTGCCGATATGGGCGCCGCCTGGCTTCTGCCCCGCATCGTGGGCTACGGTCGTGCATCGGAGATGCTCTTGACTGGCGATTTCATGGACGCCAAGCGCGCGTACGAAATCGGTCTCTATAACCGCGTCGTCGGCCAGGGGCAGGTGCTGATTGAAGCGCGCGCCGTCGCCGAGCAGCTCGCACGCGGGCCGTCGGCAGCGCTCGGCGTGACCAAGGAGGCCCTCGAGGCGGAAGCGTCGCTCAATTTGGAGGCCGCGCTCGCCTATGAAGCCGAAGTGCAGGCGGTCCTGATGCAAGACAAGAACTTTCGCGAGGCCTACGAGGCGTTCCGCGCCAAACGGGAGCCGGAGTTCACTTGACGCTCGACACCACGCCGGTTCGCGCCTTTCTCGACGAGAAGCACATCACTCTGGCCGCGCGGGTCTCCGCGTTCGCGACGCGTCTGGCCGCACTGCCCGAGCCGGCGGACGATGCGGCCGCGCGGCAGCAAGCCCGCGATCTGCTCGGCCAGCTCGGCGCCGCCGGCTGGTTCCAACCAATCCGCGATCAGGATTGGCGCGCCTGCTGTATCGTCCGCGAAGCACTTGCCGCGGCGTCACCGCTCGCCGACGCGGTGTTCGCGCTCCAGGCCCTCGGCGTCGTGCCGATGCTGCTGTCGTCGAGCGATGCGATGCGCAAGCGCTGGCTCGAGCCGGCGATTCAGGGAAAAGCGATGGCCTCGTTCGCGATGACCGAGCCGAACGCCGGCTCGGATGTCGCCTCGCTCGGCGCCACCGCAACCGCAGAGAGCGATGGCTACGTCCTGAACGGCACCAAGACCTTCATCTCGAACGCCGGGATCGCCGATTTCTACACAGTGTTCGCAACGACCGATGCCGCGAAGAAAGACAAAGGGATCGGCTGCTTTGTCGTGCCGGCCGACACGCCGGGGCTGCGCTTCGTGCGGCCACTGGTGCTCTCCGCGCCGCATCCGCTCGGCGAGATCGCATTCCAAAAGGTGCGTGTCCCAGCCGAATGCCGGCTCGACGCCAACGACGGATTCAAGCTCGGCCTGTCCACCCTGGATCGCGTGCGCGCCACGGTCGGTGCCGCAGCCTGCGGCATGGCGGGGCGCGCGCTCGCGGAGGCACTCGCGCATGCGAAATCGCGCCAGCAATTCGGCAAGCCAATCGCCGACTTCCAGCTCATCCAGGAAAAGCTCGCCCGCATGGCGACCGATCTCACCGCCGCTCGGCTGCTCGTGTACCGCGCTGCGTGGGAGAAGGACCAGGGCGCGCCACGCGTGACGCTCGAGGCCGCAATGGCGAAGGCGTTCGCTACCGAAGCAGCACAGCGGATCGTGGACGACGCCGTGCAGATCCTGGGCGGCCGTGGCGTGCTGGCCGATCATCCGGTGGACCGGCTGTATCGCTCGGTGCGCGCCCTGCGCATTTATGAGGGCACGACCGAGATCCAGCAGCTGATCATTGCAGGACAGCTCATCAAGTGAAGATCGTCTGCGTCGGCGGCGGGCCTGCGGCCCTCTACTTCAGTATCCTGATGAAGAAGGCGTACCCCCGCCACGAGATCACGATTCTCGAGCGCAACCGACTCGAGGATACGTTCGGCTTCGGCGTCGTCTTCTCCGACGCGACGCAGAACAATCTGGCCGCGGCCGATCCCGAAACGTACGACGCGATGGCCAGCCACTTCGCGCGCTGGGACGACATCGATATCCACTACCGCGGCCTCGTGATCACGTCGAGCGGACACGGGTTCAGTGGCCTCTCGCGCCAGGCGCTGCTCAAGGTGCTGGGAGTCAGGAGCCGGGAGCTGGGGGTGTGCATCGAGGTAGGCACCGAAGTCACCGATCCCACACCGTACACGCGCGAGGCCGACCTCGTCCTCGGCTCCGACGGCTTCAATAGCATTGTGCGCGCGACCTATGCCGACCACTTCCGGCCGAGCATGGATGAGCGACCCAACCGCTTCGTCTGGCTCGGCACAACGCGCCCGTTTCCTGCCTTCACCTTCTACTTCAAGCGCGACACGCACGGCCTGTGGCGCGTGCACGCCTATCAGTACGAGAAGGGGCACTCGACCTTCATCGTCGAAACAACTGAAGCGGCGTGGCGCAAAGCAGGTCTCGATCAGGCGAGTGAGAACGAGACGGTCGCATTCTGTGAAGCGCTTTTCAAGGAAGAGCTGCAGGGGCATCGGCTGCTCAGGAACCGCTCGGTGTGGCGCAACTTCGTCACGATCAAGAACGCATCCTGGTCGCACGGCAACGTCGTACTGGTAGGCGATGCGGCGCACACGGCGCACTTCTCGGTGGGTTCGGGCACCAAGCTCGCGATCGAGGACGCGATTGCGTTGGCCGGCGCGCTCCAGCGCCAGCCCGACATCCGCACAGCGCTCACCGAATACGAAGCCGAGCGGCGGCCGGCGGTAGAGAGTCTGCAGCGCGCCGCGCAGGTGAGCCTGCAGTGGTTCGAGGATACGGAGCGCTACATGAGTCTCGAGCCGCCACAGTTCGCGTTCAACCTGCTGACGCGGTCGCTCCGGATCACGCACGACAATCTCAAGGTTCGCGATCCCAAGTTCGTCGAGAGGATCGACCAGTGGTATGCGCAGCAAGCGGAGAAGCAGACGGGCGTACCACTCCCCACTCCCCACTCCCCCCCGCCCATGTTCACGCCGTTCAAATTGCGCGACCTCGTCCTGAGCAACCGCGTGGTTGTTTCCCCGATGTGCCAGTATTTCGCCGAGGATGGCATGCCGAACGAATGGCATCTCGTGCACATCGGTAGCCGAGCGATTGGCGGGGCTGGCCTGGTGTTCGTGGAGATGACCGACGTTTCGAAGGAGGGGCGGATCTCGCCCGGATGTGCGGGCATGTACAAACCCGAACACGTGACTGCCTGGAAGCGCATCGTGGATTTCGTCCACGTCAACACCGACGCCAAGATTGCGATGCAGCTCGGCCACGCCGGACGCAAGGCGTCAACGCAGCGCATGTGGGAGGGAATGGACGAGCCGTTGCCGGAAGGCAATTGGCCGATCATCTCGGCATCGCCGCTGCCCTACTTCCCGCACAGCCAGGTTCCCAAAGAGATGACGCGCGCCGACATGGACGAAGTGAAAGCGGATTTCGTCCGTGCGGCACAGATGACGAACGAGGCAGGCTTCGATTTGCTCGAGCTGCACATGGCGCACGGCTATCTGCTCGCGAGCTTCATCTCGCCGCTCACCAACAAACGCACCGACGAATACGGCGGCTCACTCGAGAATCGCATGCGGTTTCCGCTGGAGGTGTTCGACGCGGTGCGCGGGGTGTGGCCGACGCACAAGCCGATGTCGGTGCGCATTTCAGCCGTGGACTGGGCGCCCGGCGGGATGCAGCCGGCCGACTCCGTCGAAGTGGCGCGTCTGCTCAAGGCGCATGACTGTGACATCACGGACGTCTCAGCGGGCCAGACAGTATCCGACGCAAAGCCGCAGTACGGCCGCCAGTTTCAGACGCCATTCGCCGACCGGATTCGCCACGAGGTCGGGATCGCGACCATGGCGGTCGGCAACATCTCGTCGTATCAGGATGTGAACACGATTCTCGCGGCGGGCCGCGCGGACCTCTGTGTCCTGGCGCGTGCGCACCTGTGGGATCCCTATTGGACCAGGCACGCAGCCTACGAGCAGGGCTATCCCCTGCCCTGGCCTGATCCCTACGCGACGCTCAACCGGTACAGGCCGAGGATGAGCTGATGGCCGTCACCTACTCCAGCTACCTACAGCTCGACAAACTCTTGTCGCTTCAGCAGCCAAGGGACGGCCAGCTCGAACATGACGAAACCCTCTTCGTCATCATTCACCAGATCTACGAGCTGTGGTTCAAGGAAGTCCTGCACGAGCTCGATTATCTCCAGGGGCGGTTGCGCGCAAACGACACGCCCATGGCGGCGGCGACGCTCAAGCGCATTCTCACGATTCTCAAGACGCTGGTCGCGCAGATCGACGTGCTGGAGACGATGACGCCGTTGAGTTTCCTTGCCTTCCGCGACCGGCTCGAGTCAGGGAGCGGTTTTCAGTCGGCACAGTTTCGCGAGGTCGAGTTCGTCCTCGGCAAGAAAGGACGGCCATCGTTTGAGCGCTATCCCGCGGGCAGCGCGAGTCGTAGACAGGTGGAACGCCGCTTCGAGCAGCCAACACTCTGGGACGCTTTCCTTCATTATTTGGCGAAGAACGAATACCGAGTACCGAAAACCTTGTTAGAGCGAGACCACAGTCAGGTCTGCCAACCGTCAGCGGAGGTTCAGCGGATTCTGGTGGATGTCTACAAGAAGAATCCCACAGTGGCGCAAATCGCCGAGCGATTGGTGGATCTGGACGAGGGGTTCATGGAGTGGCGGTATCGACATGTGAAGATGGTGCAGCGCACGATTGGGACGAAGGCTGGCACAGGCGGTTCCGCCGGAGCTGAGTACCTGCTGACAACGCTCAATCAACCGGCGTTCCCCGATCTCTGGGCGATTCGCGCCGAGCTGTGATCGACCCCGAGCAGCTCGCCAAGCACTACACTCGCTTCCGCGTCACTGAACGGATCCTCCTCACCGGCCACTCTCATCAGGCCTGGCCGGACGTGGCCTTCGAGGCCCAGCAACAAGCGTGGCTGGACACCGCCGAGCATGTCGATGACGTCTGGGAGCTCGCGTTCGAGAAGGCCAACGAGGTGCGGCGCGGCTTTGCGCGCCTCTTGGACGATACTCCTGAGCGTATTGCGCTTGCCGAGAACACGCACGAGCTAGTGGTGCGTTTCTTGTCCGCGCTGCCCCTTCGAAAGCGTCCGCAGTTGGTTACGACCGACGGCGAGTTCCACACGATCCGTCGCCAGCTCGATCGACTGGCCGAGGAAGGCATCGAGGTCATCAAGGTGCCGGCGATGCCGGCGGTGACGCTGGCCGAGCGTTTGGCGATTACCGTGGACGATCGAACGGCGGCGGTGCTGGTGTCGGCGGTGCTTTACGCCAACGCGCACATCGTTCCGCATCTCAAGGCAGTTCAAGAAGCGTGTGACCGAGTCGGGGCTGAGCTGTTGGTGGACGCGTATCACGCGCTCAACGTCGTGCCCTTCTCTCTTATAGAGGAGGGGTTGCAGCGGGCGTACGTGGTCGGTGGTGGGTACAAGTACTGCCAGCTGGGGCCGGGGAACGCGTTTCTCCGGTTTCCGCAGGATAGCGACATGCGGCCCGTGGTGACGGGCTGGTTCAGCGAGTTCACGGACCTGAGTCGCGCGGCCACGAGCGGCCGTGTGGCATATGGGCCGGGGCCGGCGCGATTTGCCGGGGCGACGTACGACTTTACCAGCCACTATCGAGCGGCAGCCGTCTTCCAGTTCTTCGAGCGGCAAAAGCTGACCCCGCAGAAGCTGCGTGAGCTCAGCCAGCATCAGATCGAGCTACTGTCGGGGGGGACGAGAAACGACGCTCTTGGCGGTTTTCTCGCCATCCCCTCGACACGAGCGGCAAAGCTTCAAAAAGCGCTGCGCAAGCAGAATATCTGGACGGACTACCGGGGTGACATGCTGCGATTGGGGCCTGCACCCTATGTCTCAGACGAGCAGCTCCAGACTGTGATGGCCGCCCTCGCGCAGCTTTAGCGGCTGCGTTTCCGGCGCTGCTTGTTCACGGTCGCCGCGGCGATTCGCTTGGCAACTCTGTGCTCCGGCCGCGACTCTTGACGGACTGTTGATGTGCTAGTACTGGCGTTTCCGGCTTCGCGCTGTGCACTCCACGCGGTGGCATAATTCGTCTCCATGCATAGGTGTCCCCACGCCCTCGACGGGATCCGGTAAACGGCACCGTCGCAGGTCGCGTCTAGTATACGACGGCCACCGTCTGGAGAGCGGTTGAGCACCATCAAGCGACTCGACGACGAGGTGGCTGACCTGATCCCTGCGGCCCAGCGCGGGGGAACCGCGGCACGCGACGAGCTGCTCCGCCGCTGCCACCGAACGATCTACCGCTGGGCGCTCGTTTTGACAGGCGACCGCGACGAGGCCGAGGACGTCGCACAGGAGGCGTTGGTACGCGTGTACCGCCATCTCTCCGGATTCTCCGGCCGGGCACGGTTTACGACGTGGCTGTACCGCCTGACCCGCAACACGGCGCTCGGGCTCCGACGCCAGGTCATGAGTCGCCTGCGATTGGCGAGACGGTTCGGCGAACACGTTGTGGCCACGCCTCCAGTGCCGGAGGAGGATCCCGTCGCGCGGGTTCAGCGAACGGACTTGCTCGAGCGCGTCACAACCTTGTTTCTGGAGCTTCCTGTGCGGCAGCGTGAGGTCTTTCACCTCGCGGACATGGAAGGATTTACCGCGGCGGAGATCGGCGAGCAGCTCGGGATGAAGCCTGTCACCGTGCGCGCGCACTTGTTCCGCGCGCGGCGAGCGCTGCGAGCCCGCCTCCTCGAGGAACGCCAGACATGACCTGCGCCGAAACGCGCAACCTGATGCTCGAGGCCGATGCCGCAGAGCTGACCGGGCTCGGCGCTTCCACGCTCGCCGCGCACCTCCGCGAATGTGCCGACTGCCGCGCGATGGCGGCGCACCTCGTGGAAGCCCAGCGCACGCTCGCGGCGACGCTCACGGCCGCAGCGCCACACGGCACGGTCGACAGCGCGCTGCGCCGCGCTTCGCGGGGCGGCTATCGTCGCTGGGCCTGGCGCGTCGCCCCGCTCGCGGCGGCGGCCGTCGTCGCGGCGCTGCTGGTCGGCCGTCGTCCACCCGTGGACCGTGTGTCCCCGAGCGCGTATCACCGTTTCAGGGGCGTGATCGTCGAGCCACCGCGCGGCCGCAGTGTCGCGATCATGCAAGCGGACAACCCCAACATCGTGGTCATCTGGTTCTTCTGACGGAGCGTCACCATGCTCGCACGTAGCTGGTTCACCATTGCCGCCGTCCTGATCACCGCCTGCTCCCGGGGACCCAAGCTCGAGACGCGAACCTTCGAGGTGAAGTATCTCGGTGGCCGGGAGGCCTTCGTGCTCCTCTCCCCATACGTGTCCGCGGATCACGCGGACGGCAAAGGGCTCGTGAGCTACGACGACAACTCGGTCAGGGTCAGCGCGACACATGACAATCTCGAGAAGATCGCGCGCGTCCTTGCCAGCTACGATCGCCCCCTGACCGTCCGTCTCACGTTCCAGCTCATCGAGGCCGATGGCGCCACACGAGTGGATCCGGCCATCGCCGACATCGAGACGACCCTGCGGCAGCTGTTCCGATTCCGCGGCTATCGGCTGGTGGGAGACGGCGTGATCACCGCCCTCGAGAACAGCGCGGTGTCGCAGATGGTGGGAAGGGGCACCAACAATCAGGTCCAGATTGCGGCCCACATCGAACGCGTGGTGGACAGAGGCGACAGCGCCACCGTCCTGCTCCAAGTGAGCCTGGATCTGTTTCCCGGGACTTTTCAGACGCGGGTCGGCGTGCCGGTCGGAAAGACGGCAGTGCTCGGGAATGTGCTTGGGGGACCGACTCGCACGACGTTGATTTTGACGGTGCGGCCCGAGATTGTCAGCGCAGCTTCAGCAGGGCGATGAGGGTCCCGACCGTCCCCACCCAGAAGAGAAACATCCAGCGCACGATGCGGGTCCCACTCCACGAGCTCGTTCGTGAGGTCGTCCCCGAACCGTTCGTAGAACTTCCTGGACAGTCTCGCCGTCACCGGCATCCGAGCTCCATGTCATGGCCGGGGACGATCCTAGCATACGCTCGGCAATACAGAGCATCAATCCAACGCGCCGCCGATCAGTTCCGCGCAACTACCGTTTCGCTGCGAAGAAGCCCTTGATCAGCTCCGCACACTGCTCAGCCTCTACACCGCCCTTCACCTCGACGCGATGATTGAGGCGGGGGTGGCGGACCAGGTCTTCCACCGACCCACACATCCCCGCTTTCTTGTCGTACGCCCCAAACACCAACTTGCCAACCTTCGCCAGCACAATCGCTCCCGCGCACTGCGCGCAGGGCTCGATCGTGACGTACAGCGTGCAGTCGGTGAGCCGGTCCGTCTTGAGCATTTCCAGCGCTCGCTCGATGACCAGGACTTCGGCGTGAAGCGTGGGATTGCCGCTCTTGACCGTCTCGTTGTGCGCCTGCGCGACGACCTCGTCGCCGCGCATGATCACCGCACCGATGGGAACTTCGTCCAGCACCGCAGCGCGCCGCGCCTGCTCCAGCGCGGCCTGCATCCCGGTATTACCGCGCACCGCTCACCGCGCACCGCGTACCGGTTCTGATTCGCGCGCCTTCTCGAAGCTCAATGCGTTGCCATCCTTGCTCCGATCCACGCGCACGCGATCGCCTTCCGCATACTGCCCCTCGAGCACCGCCACGGCCAGTGGATTCTGCAACAGCCGCTGGATCGCCCGCTTCAGCGGCCGAGCGCCGTACACGGGATCGTAACCCTCAGCCACCAGCAGACTCTTCGCCGCCGGCGTGACTTCGATCGTGAGCTTACGATCGGCGAGCAGCCGCTCGACCCGCTTGATCTGGATATCGACGATCTTCTCGATGTCCTCGTGCGACAGCGGCCGGAAGATGATGATGTCGTCGACGCGGTTCAAGAACTCGGGCTTGAACGACTGCCGAAGTAGCTCGGTGACCTTGGTCTCGGCCTGCTCCCACGCGACGCCGCCGGTGCTCGCCTCGATCAAGTACTGCGAGCCGATGTTCGACGTCATGATCAGCACGGTGTTGCGGAAATCGACCGTGCGGCCCTGTGAATCCGTCAGTCGGCCGTCGTCCAGGATCTGCAGCAGCACGTTGAACACGTCCGGATGCGCCTTCTCGATTTCGTCGAACAGCACGACGGAGTAGGGCCGGCGCCGCACCGCTTCGGTGAGCTGGCCGCCTTCTTCATAGCCGACGTAACCCGGCGGCGCGCCGATCATCCGCGCAACCGCGTGCTTCTCCATGTACTCCGACATATCGAGCCGCACCAGCGCCCGCTCGTCGTCGAACAAAAACTCGGCGAGCGCCCGCGCCGTCTCGGTCTTGCCGACGCCCGTGGGGCCGAGGAAGATGAACGAGCCGGTGGGGCGATTGGGATCCTGAAGTCCTGCACGCGCGCGCCGCACCGCGTTCGCCACTGCGGCCAGCGCTTCCCGCTGTCCGATTACGCGCCGGCCCAGCTCGTCCTCGAGCTTGAGCAGCCGCGCCTTCTCCGACTCCATCATCTTGGTCACCGGGATCCCGGTCCACTTCGACACGATCTCGGCGATGTCCTCGGAGTCCACCTCTTCCTTGAGGTACTGCTCCTTCTTCTGGATCTCGGCGAGGCGCTTCTCGAGCGTCTGGATTTCTTTCTCCGCCGCCGGCACGCGGCCGTAGCTGATCTCCGCGGCTTTCTGGAGATCGCCGCGGCGCGTCGCCTGCTCGGCTTCCATCCGGAGCTGTTCGAGCTCCGCCTTCTTCGCCTGGATCTTCTGGATCGCGTCCTTCTCCGCGGTCCACTGCGCCTTCATCGCGTTGGAGCGCTCCTTCAGCTCGGCCATCTCCTGCTCGATCTTCGCGCGCCGCTCCTTGGACGTCTTGTCCTTTTCCTTGGCGAGCGCCTGCCGCTCGATCTCGAGCTGCGTGATCTTGCGCTCGACCTCGTCGATCTCCTGCGGCAGCGAATCGATCGCGATGCGCAGCCGCGCGGCCGCTTCGTCGATCAAATCGATCGCCTTGTCGGGCAGAAACCGCTCGGTGATGTAGCGGTGCGAGAGCGTCGCCGCCGCCACCAGCGCGTTGTCGGTGATGCGAATGCCGTGGTGCACTTCGTACTTCTCCTTGAGCCCGCGCAGGATGGCAATCGTGTCCTCGACCGACGGCTCGCCCACGTACACGGGCTGAAAGCGCCGCTCCAGCGCGGCGTCCTTCTCGACGTGCTTGCGATACTCATCGAGTGTCGTCGCGCCCACGACGTGCAGCTCGCCGCGCGCCAGCGCCGGCTTCAGCATGTTGGACGCGTCCACGGCCCCCTCGGCGCCGCCCGCGCCGACGAGCGTGTGCAGCTCGTCGATGAACACGATGTAGCGGCCCTCGGTCGCCGTAATCTCCTTAAGGACGGACTTCAAGCGTTCCTCGAACTCGCCGCGATATTTGGTCCCCGCAACCAGCGCGCCGATGTCGAGCGCGATGAGGTGCTTGTTCTTGAGCGAATCGGGCACGTCGCCGTTGACGATGCGCTGCGCGAGGCCCTCGACGATCGCCGTCTTGCCGACGCCGGGCTCGCCGATCAGCACGGGGTTGTTCTTGGTGCGGCGAGAGAGCACCTGCATGACGCGGCGAATCTCCTCGTCGCGGCCGATGACAGGATCGAGTTTGCCTTTGCGGGCGACTTCGGTGAGATCGCGCGTGAACCGCTGCAGCGCCTGGTACTTGCTCTCAGGCTCCTGATCGGTGACCCGATGCGCGCCGCGCACACCCTCCAGCGCCGTGAGAAGCTGGTTGCGATCGACGCCGCTCGCCGACAAGAGCTCGCGGGCCGTCGTCCCCTTTTCTTCCGCGAGCGCGAGCAGGATGTGTTCGGTCGAGACGTATGCGTCGCCAAGCGCCTTCGCGTCTTCGTCGGCGCGGTCGAGCACGCGCGACAACTCGCGCGAGAGCGTCGGATCGGCACCGCCCGACTGCTTGGGGAAGCGCTCGATCTCGCGCTCAGTCTCGGCTTGGAGTTGCGTGACGTTGAGCCCAGCTTTCTGCAGCAGTGGGACGACGATGCCCTCGTCCTGTTGCAGCAAGGCGTAGAACAGATGCGCGTCGTTGACGACCGGATTCCCTCGGGTGCGTGCCTGCGTCGCGGCCTGCTGGAGAGCTTCGGCGGCCTTTACGGTTAGACGATCTGGTTGGATCATGCGACCCCTCCAAGCAACCCGCGTGCCCCGAAAAGATGCCGATCTGGCAGGAAGGGCGGCAATAGGCGGCAAAACAAAGGCGGCAACGGTGACTCCGTTGCCGCCCGTTGCCGCCTTCTGCCGCCCTTACTTCATAATGATCATCTTTTTCGTAAACCGTCGCCCGTCCACCACGAGCTGATAGATGTACACCCCGGACGAAGCTTCTCTATCAGTGTCCAGGACGTTGCCATTCCAATACGCACTGAAGGGGCACGGCGTCGCTCCCGACGGCGTGCAGGTGAGCTCGAGATCCTGCAACTTCTCGCCCGTACCCTGCAAAATCGGTACGGCAACGAGCTGCGCGAGCACGTTGTAGATCTTCAGCGAAACCCTTGGCCGATGACCATTTGCAAACAGATCACCGCTCAGCGTGAACGGGATCGTGGTCGCCGGGTTGAACGGGTTCGGGTAATTCTGCTTCAGCTCGACTACCGGGGGCGACGGGGGCGGCGCCGGTGGCGCTTGCCCCAGAACTCCATCTCGTCCCACTAGCAGCCCGAGCCCCACCACCAACACTGCCCAGGCGTACAGCTTCATCTCCCCAACTCCTCTGCAGACGTAAAGATGCGTTAGACCGCTCTCCTTGGTTGGTACAGGGCGCAAAGGTTAATACTGCTACGCGAAAAGCTAGGAACCGCACCCGCACTGTCAAGCACGTAAAACCCTGGTATCTCCCCGCCGGCTCGTGATGCCGCGCCGATCTGCCCACTCCAGCAGCGGGATCAAGTACTTGCGCGTCAGCCCCAGCCGGTCACGAAACTGCGCGGGCGTCGCCTCGCCGAGCTCGCGTAGGGTTTCCTCTACAGCGCGACGAAACTCCTCGAGCGCCTGTTTCAGCGCATAGCGCTCCTGATCGACGCGCTCGACCGATCCTTCGCGCGCAAGGTGCGCGAGCAGTGCGGGGACCGACGGATCGGAAAACTCCCGCTCGAGCTCCGAGACCGTCGGCAACTGCCAACGCGCCTCGGCGAGGCGCTGCGCCAGCCGTCCTCCCGCATCGCCGGCCCGTTCCCGGAGTGCCGCTTGCCAGCCCGGCTTCCGAACGAATGCCCCGCCCTCGGCCAACTCCCACGCCTGCTTCTTCACACCGTGCTCGACGAGCAAATCGAGCACTTCGGGCGGCGCCTTCACACTCGCGCGGAGCGCCTGGAGCGACAGACCAGGATCCAACGGATGCTGCTCGTGATGCTCCGCCACCAGAATTGTAAGCCGTTCGATTTCTTCTGCGATTGCACGTCGGGACACTACCATACCCCCTACGGATAGGACGCCTTTTCCTGCCGCCGCGATTGTGCTGGAGACTTCAGAAGGTCGTATGCCGAGCCGGACGGGTAGATCGGCCACGAGCACGCCCGCGACGTGCGCTTCATCGACGAACCGCGCCAGGCGCTCGCCGGCTGGCTGCGTCGCGACGAGGCCCCGCTCTGACACCCGGGGGCGTTTCGGCGGATAGGGATCGAGGACGACACCCCCGCCGATCGTGGTCACCGGCGAGAAGCTGCGGATGACGAACCGGTCGCCGCCGCGCGCGACAATGGGTCGTTCCAGGAGTAGACGCGTCAGAGCCGTCTGACCCGGTGCGATTTCTCTGACCTGCGCCACCCGCCCGAGCACTTCCGCGGTGCCGAGGTGGACACGCACTCGCGTCCGGAGCGCAAGTGGTTTGCGGAGCGCGGGCAGCAGTTCGAGCGAAACGTCCAGCATGCTCGTCGCGGCCCATCCAGGTCCCGTAACCGCGACGTGGCCTCGGTCGAGTTCGGCCTTGTCGACTCCAACCAGCGCAAGCGCCGTGCGGCGTCCCGGCCCGGCCTGAGCGGCGTCCTGGCTGTGCACCTGAATCGAGCGCACGCGCACCTCACGATCGAGCGGCAGCAGGCGAACGCTGTCACCTGCAGCCACGCTGCCGCTCCAGGTCGAGCCTGTTACGACGGTTCCCGCCCCCGGCAGCGCAAACACGCGATCGATCGGCAACCGGAAGAGGTCGTCCTCGGGTCGGTCCCGGAGGTCTTCCACAACCTTCACCAACGCTTCTTTCAAGTCCTCCAACCCCTCCGCCTTGAGTGCGCTGACGGCGATCGGCGCGCGCCACCGAACCCGGCTGCGCGACAGCCGTGTCGTGACCTCGGTGCGGACTAGGGCGAGCCATTCATCATCGACGAGGTCCCGTTTGGTGAGTACCGGAATCCCTTGCCGCACGCCGAGTAGCTCGACGATGGCGAGGTGTTCCTCGGTCTGGGGCATTATGCCTTCGTCGGCGGCGATGACCAGCAGTGCGACGTCGATGCCGGTCGCGCCGGCGAGCATGTTCTTGACGAAGCCTTCGTGACCGGGGACATCCACAACGCTCGCCTGGATGCCGTGCTCGAGCGGCAACGGCGCGAACCCGAGATCGATCGTGATGCCCCGCCGCTTCTCTTCTTCCCAGCGGTCGGTGTCGACGCCGGTGAGAGCCTTCACCAACGCCGTCTTGCCGTGGTCGATGTGGCCGGCGGTGCCTACGACGAAACGGCGGAGGGAGGGCTCACCGCCCACGCGCGACGCTCCCAGATATCGATGGCGCTCGATTTCGGCTCTGTGCCGTTGCGCGCCAGCGCTGTCTCGTCCAAATGGTGACGAATGAACCGCGCGACCAACCGCCGGTGGGCCGCGGCGTGCGCGGTATCCAGCGTCGGGAGGTCCGCCTGCTCCGTGTTCAGCGCAACGAGATCACGGTAGGCCTGCGGCGGCAGTTTGGTGGGAGGCTGCATTCCCGAGCAGCTCGCGCACAGCACCCCGCCTTCGGCAACACTGAACGCCACTGTTCCGGACACGGCATTCCCGTCGCGGACGCACGAATCGAGCTGCGGTGCGTAGCCGAGCACGCCAACGAGCAGCCAGAGCCAGCGGACGGCCACAGCATCCACGTCTGCGGGACCAGCGGTCACGAGCGCGTCCAAGCCCAGCGTGAACGCCTCGTACGCAGCGGGAAGCGGAGCCGGCGGAGCCATCTTCAGCATGACTTCGGACAGCGCCGCGGCGCCGGCGAACCGGCCGAGGTCGCACGCCAGATCGCGACGGAGCTGCGTCACGTCGAACGCCGCGAGCGTCTGTAGCTCGCGCGTTTCCTTGTGGTAGAGCTGCGCGACGCCCTCACTCAACGTCTCGAGCGCGGCGCCGAACGGGCTGCGCGGCCGCAGCACGCCCTTGGCGATTGCGCTCTGTACGCCGTAGTCGCGCGTCGCGAGCCGGACGATCTTGGATGTCTCGCTATAGCGATACGTGCGGAGGACAACAGCTGGGGTCGAGACGAGACTCACTGCCCCGGTTTCAGCACGATGAACTTGACGTCATCCTTGGAGATCGCGCGCAGCCACGCGATGAGATCGTCGATACGGTCCGGCGCCGCCGTTCCGCGGGCGCCAGTCATGCGGCGGGTCACCAGCAGCTCGCGGCCGTTCTGGGCATACTGCGCGCTGTAGGTGCCGAACTGGCTCGCCTCGGTGACGTTCTGGGGCAGCTCCGCCTTCCAGCCGGCCGGCAGCGTCATGCGGAGCTCCGATACGGTCTCGATCGGGCCGATCACTTCGCCGATGTCGATGGGGTAGAGGCGCGGTTTGCGGCGCTCGAGCTGCGAAGCGAGGCCGAGCGACTCAAAGTTCGGCAGCGCAGTCGGCAGCGTGAAAATGCGCGTGCCGCTCCCGCTCGACAGGACGGGGGCATCGTGCACCGCCAGGCTGACCCTCGGCTTTGCCTGGAGGTCGCGCCCGTCGAACAGCGTCAGACTGTCGCCCGACGCGCCTGAGAACACGCCGTTCGCGAGCGCCTGCGTAAGACGACTCAACTCGTCCTTGCTGAAAACGCGCGCGTATGCGCGTCTGAGCGAGTACTGCAAGCCGCCGGTCTTCGACTCGCTGTAGTGTCCCGTGAAATTCCCGTCGGCGGTGAGCTCCCCGACAATGTGGGTCTCCGCGCGGTTCGCCGACGGCTGGCTCTCCGGCAGCGTGACGCCCTCGTACGTGCCGTCGTCATGCACGACCAGCGCGAACGAACCCTCCTCTGCCGGCGGCAGCTCGCCATACGGCGTCAGATCCGAGGTCAAATCGAGATAGATGCGGCCGCCGTATTGCTGCGGCCGGTCGACCGCCGCAATCATGTGATCGAACTGCTGCACCGTGGGCAGTGTCGAGTCGGCCGCGCCGCTTGCGCTCAGCAATACCGGATAGGCCCGCAGGCCCATGCGTCGAGCCAGCGCGATGAACAGCGTCGCCTTGTCTTTGCAGTCGCCGTAGCGCGCGTCGAGCACCTGTGCCGGCAGGCGCGGGAGATACCCGCCGATCCCCAGCGACAGTGACACGTAGCGGAAATCCTGCGAGACCCACCGATGCACCGCGCGGATCGAGTCCTCGAGCGTGTGCGCATCCTTCACGTGTTCGGCGAGTTGCGTCTCCAGGGCGGGACTCAGGGCATAGCGGCCGGCGGAAAGATTTGCATACCAGTGCGCGAGATCGCCCCAGGTGATTGGGGAACCGACGTCGATGTGAACCGACAGCGTGTTGGGCGATGCCGCAAACGGCTCACCCACGAGCTTCTCGACGTCTTTGGTGGCCCACGTGTACACCCGGCGGCCGCGCGACTCCACGTCGAGCCGCTTGAAATGCACGTTTTCTTCGTGAATGCGCGGCGTGACGGTTGCCGGCACGTCGACGATAAGGCGGGAGCGTCGCGTCAAGAGGCCCGTCGTCACCCGCCAGCCGGTGTAGTAGTCGCCGGGCACGAGCGGCTTCACGCGCTCGACCGTGTAGCTCCAATCGACCAACGTCCCCGGCGCCACGCCGCTCAGCGTGACGCGACGCACCTTCTGGTCCGAATACACCGGCGCGTCGAACGCGACGGGGGCAAGCGATTCCTGCTCGTGGGCAGGCTTCGCGCTGATCACCTCGCCGGTGGGCTTCACGACACGGATCCAGTTGATCGTCAGTTTCTCAGATCCACTCGAGTACGAGAAGCTCTGCTCGCCCCAGGCTTCGGCGCCGTCCTGATTGAGGATCTGAATGACTTGTCGATACGTGCGACTGCTGCGTCCGTCCGCCTCGAACCGGATCACGCCGTCATCGAGCAGAAAGACATAGTCGTCATCCGCATAGTCGGCAGGATTTACGGCGAGCTTGTAGATCGTATCGTTGCGAACTGAGGGATCACCCGCCGGCGTGATGCGGGGAGCCTGAGACGCGACTGGCGTCGCGAACAGCAGCAGCGACACAGCAAATTCAAATCGGTGCATCGAGCGGCCTGCCCCCTCCCCTACAACGAGACGACTCGAAAGTCGGAAGCTAATTGAGCACCACGCGTAGCCCAAGGAGGACCGTTCGCCCACGAGGACGGTAGCCGGGAATCTCCTGACTCTGGTCGTTAAACAGGTTTTCGGCGCTGCCCAGAAGCACGAGACGGTGCAAGGTGTATTCAGCGGACACGTTCACGCGCGTGTAGGGATCCTGTGACACCCGCCGCTGCCCCACCGGTTGGTTGAAGTCCAGGTCGTCGCGCTTCCCCACCCAGCGCGCGCCCAAGGTCACACGAGTGCGCGAATTGGGTCTGGCAGTAACCTGCGGGGCCAGTGTCTGCGCCGGCCGCCGGATGAGCGGCTTGCCGGGCACGAACAGCCCATCCGGATCGCTGCTCGAGCCGGACTCGAGCACGCGCGTGTGCAGATAGGTGTAGGCGACCGCGACTTCCACGCTCTGCGTCAGCCGACGGTGAAGACTTACTTCCACGCCAGTCGCCAGAGCACTGCCGACGTTGAAGTAGTTGGGCGTGCCGGGAGGCGGCGCGGGATTGTACTCGATGAGATCACGGAAGCGCTGGTCGAAGTAGGTCACTGCCATGCCGTCGCGCTCGATGCCGAGCTCCCAACTCTGGGACCGTTCCGGATCGAGATCGGGATTCCCGAGTGTAAAACCGTGCGCGAAGTTCTCGAAGAACGTCGGCTCCTTGAAGCCGGTGCCCGCCGAGGCACGGATCCGTGTGTTGGCCGCGAGCGAATACACCAGTCCCACGCGGTACGTGCCATGCGACCCGAATTGCGAATTGTCGTCGCGCCGTCCTCCCGCGGTCATGACACCCCGCCCCACGATCAGGGTTGCCTGCGTGAAAAAGCCGGTCGTGTTGCGCTGCACCGCGATCGAATCGGGGAACGTGCCGAACGACGCGCTGAACTCGCTCGTGCCGCTCTGCCGCTCGTCCTCATACTCGACGCCCCCCATCAGACTGACCTTGTCGTGGGCACGCCACGTCACGAGCCCACCCGCGCCTGAGCGGCGCAGGTAATCCCGGCTCCAGAACGTGCCGTCTTCGCCCGGGGAGTCGGGCTCGTCGTTGAAGAAGGCGCGTGACTCTTTGAGACTCGCGCTGGCCGTCGCAGAGAGACTCGCGCTGAGCGAGCGGGTAACGCTGACGCTCAGCAGCGGCCCGCGCTCCGCCGAGCGCTGATTGGAGTCGACCGGGGCGCCCTGGCCGTTGGTCGGGAAGTGGTAGCTGTCGTCGCCGTAGCGATATGTGACGGTTGCTTCAGTGCGCGCGTCCGGATTCGCGTGGAGTGCAGCGCTGAGCACGGTGTTGCGATAATCGTTGTTGTACGAGTAGAGCCCCGTAGACGAGAACAGCGAACCGCGCGCGGTGTAGGTGACCTTCTGCGTGCCACCCGAGACGTCGAACGCCCCCTCACCGGTTCCGTACGTACCGCCGCGCAGCTCGGCGCCGACCCGGGGTGACGTCGCCGCACCACGCCGCGTGAAGATCTGCACCACGCCCGTCATCGCGTCGGACCCGTACAGGACGCTCACGGGACCGCGTACGATCTCGATCCGATCCACGTTGTCCGTGGTCAGATTCGCCAGATCGATGCCGCCGCCCGCCTGGTTTAGCGGCACGCCATCCAGCAGCACTTTGACGTAATCGCTCTCGCCGCCACGCACGAACAAGGACGTCTGCCCACCATAGCTGCCGGTCTCGACGATGTGCGCCGCGGGGACCAACTCGAGAGCGTCCGCCACGCTTCGAATGCCCTGCGACGCCAGGTCCACGCCGCGCAACACTGTCACGGACGCCGGCACGAGATCCGCCGTAACGGGAACACGCGTCGCCGTGACGATGACCGGCTTCAACACGAGTGTGTCCTTGGGTTGCTGCATGACCATCGCCAGCGCGAGCAGCGTGACACTCATGCGCGAGACTCCTCACGTTTGCGGAGCGGGACCATTTGCGGCCGTCCATCGATCGTTTGCATCGCGACAGGCCAGGAGAACACGGTCTGCACCGTTTCTTGGGTCAACACGCGGGCGGGGGGACCGGATGCGACCGGACGTCCTTCGGCGAGCAGCAGCAGCGAATCGGCAAAGCGCGCGGCGAGGTTCAAATCGTGAGTGATCATGAGCACGCCCAAACCCTGTTTATCCACGAGGCCGCGGACCAGCTCGAACAGCTCCATCTGGTGCTTCAGGTCGAGCGACATCGCCGGTTCATCGAGCACAAGCAACTGCGGCTGTTGCGCCAACGCGCGCGCGATGCGTACGCGCTGGTACTCGCCACCCGACAGGGTCCAGAGCCAGCGGTCGGCGAGGTGCGCAGCATCGCAGGCTCTGAGTGCGCGATCTACGGCCTCATGATCCTCGGCCCGCTCGCCGCCCCAGAGGGTCAAGTGCGGATAGCGGCCCAGGAGTACCGTCTCGCGAACGCGCTGCGGAAACAGGTTGTCCTCCCGCTGCGGCACGACGCCTATCATCCGGGCCAACTTCTGGCGCGGCCATTGCGATGCAGGAACACCAATCACTTCGGCACGTCCCACGAGTGGCACGAGAGCTCCCAGGGCAAGTCGCACGAGCGTCGTCTTGCCGCTGCCGTTAGGGCCGAGGATCGCGTGGAATTGGCGTGGACCAACGGCAAGCGAGACGCCGGCAAGCGCATCGCGTGGCGCCGCGGGATATCGATAACTCACGTTGGTCAGCTGCAGCATGGCGAAGTCCCACGCGCGACGCACGAGGCACGACGCACGCGTTTCACGTCCACCGCCGCAGGAGCAGCGCGAACACGGGGACACCGATCAGAGCAGTCACCACACCCACCGGCAGTTCGCGCGGCGCTACGACGGTACGCGCCAGCGTGTCGGCGACAGCGAGCAGCGCGCCGCCGCCGAGGAAAGCGGCCGGCAGCAAGACGCGGTGGCGATGGCCCCACGTGAGCCGCGCGATGTGCGGCACAACCAAGCCAACGAAGCCGATCACGCCGGAAACCGCCACGGCGGCGGCCGTGAGCAACGACGCGGCGAGATAGACGCGACGCTTCACCTGCTCCACGTCGGCGCCGAGGTAGCCGGCGGATTCTTCACCGAGTGCGAGCAGGTCAAGCGGCCGCGAGGAGGCGAACAACACGACGAGGGGGATCGGCGCATACAGCGCGACGATCAGCACGGTGTCCCAGGAGGCGCCGGACAATCCACCCCACAGCCACAGAAAGGCGTTCCGGAGCTCGGCAGCGTCGGCGAGCGAGACGATCGCAGTTGTGACGGCGGCCGCGAACGCGCCGATCGCGACGCCGCCGAGCAGCAGGATGCGAGGATCGAGCGCCGCGCCGCCGATGAGGCCCAGGCGGTACACCAGACCGAGCGCCGCGAGCGCACCGACGAACGCCGCGACTGGCAAGGCCCACGGGCCGGACACATGCAGCGCGATCGCCAGGACAGCGCCGAGCCCTGCCCCGCCAGACAGGCCGAGCAGAAACGGGTCGGCAAGCGGGTTGCGTACCAACGCCTGCAGCCCCGCCCCGGCCACACCGAGCGATCCGCCGACGAGCAACGCGAGCAGCGCGCGCGGGACGCGCAGGTTCCACACGATGTCGGAATGGAGCACGTCCGCCAGCGGCACCGCCGCAGGCCCGAGCACGATGCTGGCGATCAGCGCCAGCAACACGATGATGAGCAGCAGGGTCCATCTCATGGCGCGATCATCCGGCGCAGCTGCTCGATCGCCTGCCCCGAGCGGGGACCCGGACGGCCAAAAATCGACCCTTTCAACAACAGGAACCGCGCATCACGCACGGCCGGCACCGCACGCCATTCCCGACGCTTCGCAAACGACGGCGCTGTTCCCGAATCCGAGAGCACGGCAATCCAGTGCGGATCGCGCGCCACAATCGTCTCGAGCGCGACCTGCGCAGACGGAGCAGTGACGTCAGTGAACACGTTGCGGGCGCCGGCCTGTGTCGCCAGCTCATCGAGATAACTGCCGCGTCCGATGATGATCGGCGGGTCGTCCCACACGATGAAGGCCAGCGAGGTGGTCGGGGGCGGTATGGGGCGGTAGGCCAGACTGTCCATCCTGGCGGCGAGGGAATCCGCTTCCGCTTCGTGTCCCGTCCACTTGCCCAACGTCCGCGCGGCGGGCCCGAGATCCTCGAGCCGGTTCAGGTCGAGCAAGACCGTCCGAATGCCGATGCGCTCGAGCTGCTGCGCGGCCGTTACATTGGCGCCGGAATTGTACAGCACGACGAGATCGGGCTTTCGCGCCGCAACCGCCTCGATGTTCGGCGGCAGTCCCTCCCCTACGCTGGGCACGGCGAGCGCGGCGGGCGGGTAGTCACACCACTGCGTGCGCCCGACGACGCGATCGCCGGCGCCGATCGCAAAGAGAATCTCCGTAAATGATGGAAGGAGTGAAACGATGCGCCGCGCCGGCGCGGTGTCGTGTCGACGTGCGGACGTGTGGCATGAAAGAACGAGAAGTACGACGGCGAAGAGTCTTCGCAGCACCATCCCTCCCGCGAGGGAACCAACGGTGGCGCGAACGAAGACGTCTCCTGACTCCGGGCGAAACGGCTCGCCTTCCCGGGTTGCCCCAGTGGCCTTGAGCCGATCACAACATGCCCGTTACAGTGGCGGGGCCGCGCCGGATTCACACCGGCTTCCGTATCCCCGTTCGCAATGAGCTACGCGCTCAGTCTAGGCGGCGCCCCTCTCCGGCGCAATGCCCACACGAGCGCCAGCACCATCGCCACGGCGAACACGCCGATCACGTACGGCACCAACATCTGGGCACGGAATTTTCCAGCCGGCAGCTCGATCTCGACCAACGCACCAGCTGCAAGCGGACCCGTGCGCCACGCCGCGAAGCGCCGGCCTTCGATCTCCTGTATGCCCAGGCTGTCGAGCTTCGGCGCGTGAACCGGCGCCAACGTGTCTTCGACGAGGAGGTTCACCTCGGCGGTGGCCTGATCGATCGGAATCACCAGGCGGCGCGTCCCTGACGCGACGGTGTACGCGTAGCTCACCTGCTTGGCGGGCCCGGGGCCAATCGGCGCGAGCACGAGCACGCTGTCGTTGCGGAACCGCATCGCCTCGGCGGAAATGTCGCCCTGGCCACCCCGGAACTGGCTGGTGCGCTCGGGCACCCGGCCCGACCAGGTGGGCTGCAGGGAGTCGCGGGCGATCCGGGTGGTGACGCCGCGGTTCTCGAGCTCGAGGATCTCCAGGACTTCGCGGGTTCCCTCGTCGGTCGCGCGCGCGATGGTAGCCAGTCGGCGCGTGATTTCGATGGGGGGACCGTCGGTCGTCGTGGGGTACGTGACGATGTCGTCGACGTGCGCAATCGGGCGTCCACCGGCGGAAAAAGCCGACGAAACGTACGCGATGCTGTCGAACCAGACGGTGACGACGTAGGCGCCCGAGGAATCGGGACGTCGAAGCTCGATGCGATAGCGGCCCCGCGCATCGCTGCGGACCGAGTCGATCGGCCCCGCGCTCTCGCGCGACACATGGTGCAGGACGACCATCGCGTTCGGGAGGGGCACGGTATCGCGCCCGCCGAGCAAGACGCGTCCGCTCACGCTCACCGGTTGCTGCCCCGAGAGCGTCGAGAAGGCGCCGAGGCCGAGGATCAGGCTACGGCGTAAACTTCCCGAAATCTTCAGGATCGAGGTTTTGGAGGTATGACTTCAGCGTGTCGGCGTCGAGCGGGGAGGTTCCAGCGGGCCCCGAGCCGGGTTGGATCGTGCCGTCGCTCGTGTCGACCGACGTCAGCTCGAGCAGCGTTTCGCTCGTCATGATCGGCGCCTTGAGGCGCAGCGCGAGCGCAATCGAATCCGAGGGCCGCGCGTCGATTTGAATGATCGTGTCACCGCGGTAGATGTGCAGCTCGGCAAAGTACGTGTTGTCCTTGACCTGCGTGATGATCACCTTGCGCAGCTCGGCGCCGAGGCCGACGATCACTTGCTTCAGCAAGTCGTGGGTCAGAGGACGAGAGAACTTCACGCCCGCGAGCTCCATCGCAATCGCGCTCGCTTCGGCGGGTCCGATCCAGATCGGCAAGACGCGCTGCCCGTCGTTCTCCTGCAAAATCACGACCGGCGTATTGGTCGTGCGATCCAGCCCGAGGTGAGCTACTCGAACCTGCAGCATGGCTCCCCCGGAGCTGGCCACTAGGTGCCCATGTCCCAGGAGGCGAGGTATTTGCGCTGCGCTGGCGTGAGTGTGTCGATCGATACGCCCATCGACTGCAGCTTGAGCCGCGCGATTTCGTGATCGAGATCGACCGGGATCCGGTGCACATCCTTCGACAACTTTTTCGCGTTGTTCACGACGTACTCGGCGGCGAGCGCCTGATTGGCGAAGGACATGTCCATGACACTGGCTGGATGCCCTTCGGCCGCGGCCAGATTGATGAGCCGACCGTCCGCCAGCACGAACAGCCGCTTCCCGCCGATGCGCCACTCTTCGACGAATTGACGCACCTCTCTTGGCCCTTCGCCGGCCTGTTTGAGACCCGCCAGGTCGATTTCGACGTTGAAGTGGCCCGAGTTCGCGACAATAGCGCCATCCTTCATGGCCCGCATGTGCTCTACGCGGATGACCTCGACATTGCCCGTGAGCGTCACAAACAGGTCGCCGACTTTGGCTGCTTCTTCCATCGTCACGACACGGAAGCCGTCCATCTGCGCTTCCAGCGCCTTCATCGGATCGATCTCGGTCACCAGCACGATGGCACCAGCGCCGCGCGCGCGCATCGCAAATCCGCGGCCGCACCAGCCATACCCCGCCACCACCACCGTGCTCCCCGCGATCAGCAGATTGGTCGCCCGGATAATGCCGTCCAGGGTGGACTGGCCGGTGCCATAGCGGTTATCGAACAGATGCTTGGTCTGCGAATCGTTCACCGCAATGACAGGGAACTGTAGAACGCCGTCCTTCGCCATCGCCTTGAGCCGGATCACACCGGTCGTGGTCTCTTCCGTGGACCCGCTGACGCCGGACACGATTGCCTTCCGATCCGCCGGCGACAGCGTCTCGACCCACTTGCGTACCGGCGGCGCCAGGTCGTCGAGGCGGTTGAGCGCGATCATGTGCAGCGCGCCGACGAGATCGGCCCCGTCGTCCATCGTGATGTCGGCGCGATGCGCGAGCGCAGCGCGAATGTGCTCGTAATACGTCGCATGATCCTCGCCTTTGATCGCGAAGACCTTGATGCCGTGATCCTTGACGAGATGCGCGGCCACGTCATCCTGCGTCGACAGCGGATTCGATGCGCAAAGCGCGACATCGGCGCCGCCCGCCTGGAGCGTGATGGCGAGATTCGCGGTTTCCGTCGTGACATGCAGGCATGCCGAGAGGCGCTTGCCGGCGAGCGGCCGCTCGCGCGTGAATCGCTCGCGAATTTGTCGGAGGACGGGCATCGAGCGCTCCGCCCACTCCGTGCGCCGGCGTCCCTCCTCGGCGAGTCGGATGTCCTTGATGTCGTTGGTGGCTTTGGCGCCGCGCGTGGCAATCTCAGACATTGGCCTTCCGGGATGAACGGGACGCCCGCTCGACCGCGACTTTCAGCTCCTCGACGCGATCGACGTGCTCCCAGGTGAACAGCTCGACGTCCCGCTCGCCCTTGGTCCCTGCTCCGACGTGCGTCTTTTGGGGTGCCCGACCGAAGTGGCCGTAGGCGGCGGTGGGTCGATAGATAGGATTGCGGAGATTGAGCGCCTGGATGATGCCACCAGGTGTGAGATCGAAGACTTCGCGCACCGCCGTTTCGAGCGCGTCCTGCGGCACCGTGCTCGTGCCGAACGTCTCGATCATGATCGACACGGGCTCGGCGACGCCGATCGCGTACGCGACCTGGGCTTCGCACCGCTTCGCCAAGCCAGCCGCGACGATGTTCTTGGCCACCCAGCGCATCGCGTACGTGGCGGACCGATCGACCTTCGAGGGGTCCTTGCCGCTGAATGCACCGCCCCCATGCCGCGCCATACCGCCGTAGCTGTCGACGATGATCTTGCGGCCGGTCAGTCCCGCGTCGCCCTGAGGTCCGCCGACGACGAACCGCCCGGTCGGATTCACGAGCACATCGCCGTCCTTGACCTCGAATCCAGCTTCCCGAACCACCGGCCGCACCACATGGCCGATGATGCCGGCCCGGAGCTCCTTATTGTCGATCATGTCGGAGTGCTGTGCCGATACCACGACCTTGTTGATGCCGATCGGTTTCGAGCCTTCGTAGATGACGCTGACCTGCGTCTTCCCGTCCGGGCGAAGCCAGGGCAGCTCACCGGTTTTGCGTACTTTCGCCAGGCGCTCCGCCAGGCGATGGGCGATCATGATCGGCAGCGGCATCAACGACGGCGTTTCGTCGCTCGCGTACCCGAACATCATGCCCTGATCGCCCGCTCCACCTGTATCGACGCCCATGGCAATGTCGGTGGACTGGCGATCGATCGTCGTCAGGACCGCGCAGGTCTGCGCGTCGAAGCCGAAATTCGCGTCCGTGTAACCGATCGACGTGATCGTGCCGCGCACAATGTCGGGGATGTGCACGTAGGTCGAGGTCGTGATTTCGCCCGCAATGACCGCCATACCGGTCGTCACGAGCGTTTCACAGGCCACCCGGGCCTTGGGATCTTCCAGTAGAATGGCGTCCAGGACCGCGTCGGAGATCTGATCCGCGATCTTGTCGGGATGGCCTTCCGTGACCGACTCGGAAGTGAAGACGTGACGATGAGTTGGCATGTTTTTGGGTCCTTAGGTTTTCAAGCTACCGGAGCGCCGTCCGGCGGGCAACCGCGCGTCCGAATCGAGCAGCGTCAGATCCACCGCCTCGGCAAGTGCAAATCGCAAGATGTCGAGCGCGAGCTCTGCCGATCGCGCCGCGAGTGCAGCCTCGGCCGCGGACCGCGCCTGCGCCGTGGTCACCTGCCGGATCAGCCATTTGATGATTGGCAGCGCTGGCGGGGCGACGGACAAGGTTTCGTAGCCGAGTCCCAGCAAGAGGTATGCCGAAAGGGGCTCTGAGGCCATCTCCCCGCACACACTGGCCGGTTTGTTAGCCGCGCGTGCCGCCTCTGCAACAAGTTTGAGCAGACGCAGGACGCTCGGGTCATGCGGCGTAAAACGGTCCGCCAGACGGGCGTTTCCACGGTCCACGACCAGCGTGTACTGCGTGAGGTCGTTGGTGCCGACGCTGAGAAAATCGCTCACCTGCACGAGGCGATCCGCGAGCACGGCGGCCGCCGGCGTTTCGACCATGACACCCAGTGGCACCGACTGCGCCGCCGGGATTCCCGCTTGCTGCAGCCGCGCCGCTTCTTCCATCATCATGTCGCGCGTGCGCTCCACTTCGTCGAGCCGCGTGACGAGCGGAATCATCAAGTGAAGATTCGCGGTGGCGGCCGCGCGCAGCACCGCGCGGATCTGCGTCCGAAACATCTCGGGTTCATCGAGGCAGACGCGGATCGCGCGCCAGCCGAGGAACGGATTCGCTTCCGCGGCACCGCGAAACGGCGCGGGGAATTTGTCGCCGCCAAGATCGTACGTGCGCACGACCACGGGATGGCCTTTGAACGCCTCGCCGATGCGCCGGAAGTACGCGGTCTGGGTCTCCTCGTCGGGCATCTCACTGTGACCCGTGATGAGGAACTCCGTGCGGAGCAGACCCACCCCTTCGGCGCCGTGCCGCTTGGCGTCCTCGAGCTCATCGGGGAGATCGACGTTCCCGCGCAGCGCGATGTGGACGCCGTCGACCGTCACCGACGGCTGCGCGACCGCTTCGTCCAGCCGCGCGGCGAGCTCGCGCCGCCGCGTGTCGGTACGTTTCGCCTCTTCGATTTCGGCCGGCGTCGGATCGAGCAGCACGGTGCCGCGCGTTCCGTCCAGAATCGCCTTCGTGCCCGGTGGGATCCGCGCCACCGCGCCGCGCAATCCGAAAATCGCGGGAATCCCGATCGAGTGAGCGAGGATGGCCGCGTGCGACGTGCGTGTCCCTTCCTCACTGATGAGGCCGACGATCTGATCGCGATCGAGCTGCACGGTCAGTCCCGGCGACAATTCATGCGCGACCAGAATCGACGGCTCCGCCAGGCTTTCCCACACGTCGGATCCGCCGTGCTTGTGCATGAGATGCTGGATTACCCGGATCGCCACACCGGTCAAATCCGCGAGCCGCTCCCGCAGCAGCGGGCTGCCTGCCGCGGTCCAGAGGTCGCGTACCTCGAGGGTCTTGAATTCGAAGGCTTTCTCGGCGGTCAGGTGGTTTTCGCGAATCAACTCCTCCACCCCGCCGATGAAGTCTTTGTCTTCGAGCATCAAGAGCTGCGCATCGAAGATGCGCGCCTCATCTAGGCCCGCGCGGTCTTCGGCGCGCGCCCGGAGCTCGGTGAGCTGCTTGCGTACGTCTTTGAGGGCGGCCCGCAGCCGGCGAACTTCCTTTTCGACCTGCGTGCGCGACACGACGCGATGGGGCACCTCCGGCAACGCCCAGCGCACCGTCACGGTCGGACCCATGGCGATGCCCGGCGAGACGCCGATCCCTTTCAACAGCCGGTCGGCAGGCGGCTTCAAGCGCCGTCCTTCTGCGGCTTGAGGTGCATTTCGTGGAACCCAGCCGCCACGAGCTCCAGCAGCGCCGCCATCGCCTGCTCCGCATCTTCACCCTCGCACTTGATGCGGATCGACGAGCCGCACTCGGCGGCGAGCGTCATCATGCCGAGGATGCTTTTGCCGTTGACCACGGCGCCGTCTTTGTGCACCTCGACGGACGATTTGAACTTGTTCGCCACTTTGACGAACTCCGCCCCCGGCCGCACGTGCATGCCGAGCGGATTCACGATCTCCGCATCACGCTCGACTACGGCCATAGCACCCCCGCGACGAGCGCCAGCGCCGCGAAAGCCAGCGACAGCCGCAAGCCGTTGAGGCGGCCGCCGCGGAATCGCAACAAGATGAAGCTCACGGCGGCCACGATCGCGAGTGCGATGCGCGCCCATGCGTCGAATGGCGCGGACAAAAACGCCGCCGTCAGCGGCAACGCGGCGCCCACCGCGAATGCCATCGCGGGACCAAGGACCGCGCCGGCCTTTTG
>DATBFV010000014.1:0-2641 GCA_036558345.1 Gemmatimonadales bacterium
ATCTGCGCTTCAAGATTCCGTTGATCAAGCGCGCGCTGGCAGCCAGCGGCAACCGCATGAAGCTGTTCGCGAGTCCGTGGAGCCCACCGGCGTACATGAAAGACAACAACGACATGCTGCACGGCGGCCATCTCCGCGCCCAGTACCGCGAGGCGTGGGCGCTGTACTACACGAAGTTCATCGAGAGCTACCGGCAGGCGGGCGTGCCGGTGTGGGCGATCACAATTCAGAACGAGCCGATGGCCACGCAGACCTGGGAATCGTGCATCTACCAGCCCGAAGACGAGCGTGACTTTCTTCGCGACTACCTCGGCCCCGTGATGGCGCGGCGCGGGCTCAAGGACGTGAACATCATCGTCTGGGATCACAATCGCGACCTGATCGTGCAGCGCGCTCAGACGATCTTCGATGATCCGAAGGCCGCGCAGTACGCCTGGGGAATCGGCTTCCACTGGTACGAGGACTGGTCGGGCGGCACACAGATGTACGACAACGTGGCGTTAGTACACACACTCTACCCGGCCAAGCACCTCATCTTCACCGAAGGCACGCCAGCGAATTTCGATTCGACGGCCTACGCGCGCTGGAATTTGGGTGAGGCTTACGGCCGCTCGATGATTCACGATTTCAATTCCGGCGCTGAGGGATGGACGGACTGGAACATTCTGCTCGATGAAAACGGTGGGCCCAACCACGTCGGCAACTACTGCTTCGCGCCCATCCACGCCGATACGCGCACGGGCCGACTGATCTACACGAACTCGTATTACTACATCGGACACTTCTCGAAATTCATTCGGCCTGGCGCGAGGCGCATCGCGGTCGCGCCCAGCCGCAGCATGCTGCTGGCGACCGGGTTTGTAAATCCCGATGGGACCGTGGCTATCGTCGTGATGAATCCAACCGCGAAGGGGAGCGACTATCACATCCGCATTGGAACGGCGGCGGTGACGGTGCAGTCTCGCCCGCATTCCATTCAGACGGTGGTGTTCTAATGCCTCTCCGGCATGCGCTGCTCTCGTGTCTCGGCGTCGTCGTGATCTGTGGTGGCGCCCGGCCCGCCCGGCCCGCCCGGCCCGTCCGGCCGAGATCCCCACTCGACAACGGCCTCGCGCGGACGCCACCGATGGGGTGGAATAGCTGGAATCACTTCGGCTGCGACGTCAGCGCACAACTCATCCGGGAGACCGCGGACGCGATGGTCGCGAGCGGCATGCGCGACGCCGGATATCAGTACGTCGTCATCGACGACTGCTGGCAGGTGGCACGCGATCGCGCGGGCCGAATCGTCGCCGATTCGATGCGGTTTCCGGGCGGCATCAAGCCGCTTGCCGACTACGTGCATTCGAAAGGACTCAAGTTCGGCATCTATACCGACGCGGGCCGCCGCACGTGCCAGGGCCGGCCGGGGACCTACGGCTCGGAGGAACTCGATGCCCGCACCTACGCCGAATGGGGCGTCGACTACGTGAAAGAAGACTGGTGCAACGCGCAGGGCCTCGACGCGCCGACCCAGTACGCGAAGTTTCGGGACGCGATTGCGAAATCGGGCCGCCCGATCGTCTTCAGTATCTGCGAGTGGGGCTCGAATCAGCCGTGGAAGTGGGGGCCGCGCACCGGTAACCTCTGGCGCACCACCGGAGACATCGAGGACTCGTGGGCCAGCATGATCAGCCGGGTCGATCTCAATGCCCAGTATGCGCTCGCGGAGGGGCCGGGCGGCTGGAACGATCCCGACATGCTCGAGGTCGGCAACGGCGGGATGACCGAGGATGAGTACCGCGCGCATTTCAGCCTGTGGGCGATCATGGCGGCGCCGCTCATGGCCGGCAACGATGTCCGCACAATGAGCGCCGCGACGCGCGACATCCTCACGAACAAAGAAGTCATTGCGGTCGATCAGGATTCGCTGGGGATACAGGGAATGATCGTGGAGCTGCCTGGGCCCGATCTCCAGGTCTGGGCGAAGCCGCTCGCGGACAGTTCGCGCGCCGTCGTGCTGCTGAACCGCTCGCCATTGCAGACGGCGATCACGGTCCCGTGGTGGTCGCTGCACCTCAAGGGGCCGGCCAAGGTGCGCGACGTCTGGACGCACAGCGACCTCGGCACATTCGATCGGCAGTTCAGCGCGACCGTGCCGGCGCACGGGGCCGTCATGGTGCGAATCACGAGCGTGACCGGCAACTAGTCCTCACCCCCTGACCCCCTCTCCATTCGGAGAGGGGGAACGGAGAGCCTTATGACAAGAGAATTCGACCGGCGCAGTTTCCTGGGCACGACCGCAGCAGCGGCCGTCGCCATGTTCATCAAACCCGAACTGGTGCGCGGCACGCGCGCCAACTCCGCCATCCGCGTCGGACTCCTCGGCTGTGGCGGCCGGGGGACCGAGGACGCGACGAACCTCGTGGACACGGGCGGTGCGCAAGTCGTCGCGCTCGCCGACCTCTTTCAGGACCAGCTCGATGCGGCGCACGCCCACTTCGATGAGGTGCAGCAGGCAAAAGGGTACGCGGCGCTCGATCCAAAGCTGCTGTTCGTCGGCCCGCATGCCTACGAGCAAATCGCCGCGTCGAAGGATGTGGACGCGATCGTCGTCGCCACCCCGCCCTTCTTCCACGTGCAGCACCTCGAGACGGTCGTC
>DATBFV010000015.1:0-13435 GCA_036558345.1 Gemmatimonadales bacterium
CCGGCCAGCGCGAACGCGATGAGGGCAATCGCGCACGTCCACGCGCCGCGCCGCGCGGCCGCTCGGCGCTGCGGAGGCGTATCGCGCGCCGTCATCGCGAGAAACGTCGGAATGACCGCGAATGGGTCTACAATGAAAAAGACCGACGTGAAGATGAGCAGCAGCTCGATGGCGCGTGCAGTCATCGCGGCGCGCTCACCAGGCCGGCCCGGATGCGCCGCATCCTGGCCGTGAGTGACGGAAGGTCGCGGAGGTGCGCCTGGACGTGCTGGTAGGTGCCGGCGTGGAACCGAATCGTCACGGGTTGGTTGTCGCGGACCACGTCCACGACGACCGCTCCGTGCGGACCGATGGCGCCGACTGCGGCGCGTACGTCGGTGCCGTCGATGATCGCGCGGCCGTTGATGCGCACGAGCTCGTCGCCGGTCTCGAGACCGGCAGCTGCGGCGGCGCCCCCGGGCTCGGCCACGGCCCGCCAGCGGCCGCCTTGCACCGCCGGCGGAATCGAGCCGATACGGGCATCGACGGCCGGAGCCGTCGTGAAGGTGACGCGCCAGCCGGCCGCGCGCACATAATCGTCCCACGGAATCTCGGTGCGGCCTGCCACGTACAGCCGCCAGAACTCCTCGAAATTGCGCCCCGTCGCCTGACGCACGGCCGCGACGAGCTCATCGCGCGTAAAGCCCCGCTCGCCGGCGTAATGCGCCAGCAGATAGCGCATCACGTCGTCCAACGATTTGGCGTTGTCCGTCGAGTCCCGAATCGCGAGGTCGAGCAGGAAGCCGAGCACCTCGCCCTGGAGATAATAGGAAATGACGTAGCTGTTGTTGACGGCGGGTGAATCCCACGCCGTCCATGACGAACGCTCCGGCGACACCACGAGCCGCGCCGGATTGCCGTGATGATTGCCGATCGACGTAGCGAGCCCCTGCGCGAATTCCGCGGGGGTCTCGAGTCCCGAACGCGCAAGGATCACGTCGGCGTAATAGTCGGTGACGCCTTCGCTCCACCACAAATTGACTGTGCGCACCTCGTGCTCGTAGTCGAATGGGCCGAGCTCCACGGGCCGGATCCGCTTCACGTTCCAGGCATGGAAGAACTCGTGCGCGCTGACCGTTCTGGCGCCGCGGGGATTTCCGGTCAGGGTCGCGCTTGTGACACCGATCGTGGTCGAGTTGAGATGCTCGAGTCCGCCCCCGCGCCCGCCGACAAAGATGAACGTGTAATCCTTGTATGGTGCCGAGCCGAAAATGCCAATGGCCGTCGTCGAGATCCGCCGCAGCATGTCGGTGAAGACGACCGGTGGAACCTGGGGGCGGCCACCGCCGAGATCGACCACGGCACGGTGCGGCGTCTCAGCCGCCGAGAAAGGATACGTCATGAAGTGGCCGAGCAGTACGGGCGAGTCGATCAGCACATCGTAGTTCGGGGCGGCGAAGATGATGCTGTCTTTGTTCGTGGGCGGCAGCCCCGTCGCGATCCGCCAGCCGCGCGGGAGCTGAAACGTCACCCGCGCGGGCGCCTGCTGGTAGCCGTCGAGATACATGAACGTGCGCGGACCGTCGATCAGCCCCGAGCTCGCGCGCAGAAACCAGCGGTTGTTGGGCCGCCGCCATGCGACTGAGTCCGTCAGGCCCGCGGTATAGCGAATTGTGATCCGCGCGCTTCCCTTGGTGTCGACAGTCCAGGAGATCGGCGAGTCCTTGCTGACGGGCAGGGGGCCGCCGCCGGCGGTCACGGCGGCGAACTCCCGGATGTTCTGCCAAGAGTCCATCAGCCGATACGCTCCCGGTGCCCAGTTTGGAATCACGAGGCGGCTGGGATCGGGAGGATGGTCGATCTGCAGTTCGACGAAGTAGGCCGACCGATCGTTGGGAACCGTGACGCTATAGAAGACCTGCGGGCTCGAGTCTTGCGCGCTGAGGAGCGCGGCCAGCAGCAGAATCAAATCGCGACCTGCACCACGCGGTCCTTACCGGATTTCTTGGCGTCGTACATCGCCTGATCAGCCCTGCGCAGCAAGTCGTCGGTGTTGGCCTCCGTCGCTGTGCAGGATACGACGCCGATGCTCGCGGTCACGTTTGGCGTGCCTTTAAAGACGTTGCGCATACTCGCGATCAGCCGCTTCGCGGCGGCGTCCGCGAGCGCGGCGTCGGTTTCGGGCATCAGCACCGCAAACTCGTCTCCGCCCAGCCGCCCGACCACGTCCGCCTGCCGCACCGACGAGCGCATCGCGTCGGCCACCAGGCGCAGCACGGCGTCGCCGGTCTGATGGCCGTGCGTGTCGTTGATGACCTTGAAATCGTCGAGGTCCATGTAGATCAGTGCCAGAGGGCGCGGGTAGCGGCGATTGCGATCGAGCTCCTGGCCCAAACGGTCGGCGAAGGCGCGCGCGTTCAGGACGTTGGTGAGCTGATCGAGAATGACGAGCCGGGCGAGCGTGGCCTGGCTGCGCCGCAGCGTCTGCAGCCCTGCCATCGCCACCCCCAGCACGAGCAGGTAGGCCAGCGCCGTGAGTGCGCGCCACACCAGCGGTGTGTCGAGCGGCATCTGGACCCATGCGATCGCCTCGCGGAACCCTGTGGTGACGACCGCGAACAGAATGCCCCAGGCCAGTCCCTCGGTCCACGTGACGAGCAGGACCGGAACGATGTAGAGGATGCCGAGCCGTGCCTCCACCGGTGTGATGGCATTGAGCCAATAGACGAACAGCGTGAGCAGTACGTAGGCCGTGAGCCGCAGCACTTGGCGCACGACAGGTGACCAGGGAGTGCGCATCAGTATGGAGGCTCGGCGACGTGCCGGGGATCGTCGAGGATCAGTGCCTGCAGCTGCGTTCCAGCGGGAACGGCGGGCATCTCAGCCGGCACGATGAGCAGCGCGTTGGCGAGCACCATACTGGTGAGAATGCCAGACCCCTGCGGCCCTGTCAAACGCGCCTGGCCGTTCTCGACGATGGCGCGGAGGTAGTGTCGCAGCTTAGGACCGAGCGTGATCGGCTCGGCGACAGTGACCGGCGTCGTGTGTCGATACGGCAATAGATACCCTTGCAGCTGGCGGATGGCTGGTCGCACGAATAGCTCGAACGTGACCATAGTGCTGACCGGGTTTCCGGGCAGGCCGATCCACGGGAGACCGCGCAGCAACCCGAATCCGACCGGCGCGCCCGGCCGCATCGCGATGCGCCACAGCTTCAGCTCGCCGCCCAGCTCCTGCAACACGTCGCGAACAAAGTCGTGCTCACCCACGCTGACGCCGGCCGTCGTGACCAAAAGATCGGCATTCGCTGCGCCGCGCAGATGGTCGCGCAGGCTTTCCTTATTGTCCTGTGCCACGCCGAGGTTGACGGGCTCGGCGCCGGCGCGGCGGATCAGCGCGTCGAGCGTGTAGGAATTCGATGTCGCGATCTTGGTGCCCGCGAGGATCTCGTCCCGGCGGTCCAGATCGACGATCTCGTCACCAGAGCCCATGAAGGCCACGCGCGGCCGGCGGTGCACGAGCGGCGAGCCGCAGGCGATCGATGCGAGCACACCGAGCTGGGCGGGCCCGAGAGCGGCGCCGGCGGGCAGGACCACGACACCCTTGCGGATGTCCTCACCCCGGTGCCGGACGTTCTTCTTGGCATCGCGCGTATTGCGAATCGTCACGTGGCCGTTGACTGCGGCAGCGGTATCCTCCTGCCGGATCACCGTGTCCGCACCTTGCGGCAACGGTGCGCCGGTGAAGATGCGCGTCGCCTGTGCCGTGCCGATCGCCTTCTGAGGAAATTGTCCTGCAGCGATCGTCTCGATCACCTCGAGCACGGTTTCGGATCCCGCCAAATCCGCGCTGCGAACCGCGTAACCGTCCATCGCGGAGTTGTCCCAGGGCGGCAAATCGATCGGACTCGTGACATCCTCGGCGAGTACGGCGTCGAGCGCGTCGTGCAGGGACCGGCGCTCGGTGGGCAGCGGACGGCAGTGCTCGAGGATGATGCGCGCGGCCTCGGCAGGCGTCACGGGGGCAAGATCTTCGCGCGATCCCACGCGAGGTTGGCGAGAGTCACCAGCCACGCTGTGTCGCTGAACCGGAAAACGGGGAAGGGCATGCGCAAGTCGCGATCGTCGGTCACCATGGCGACCCAGTCGGCCGGGTCGTGGACGGCGGGGTCGAATACCGGCTTGGGACCCGCGACGGTGCGGTAGACCTCGATCTTTGGAAGCGGCGCGCGCTTGAATCCCTCGACCAGTATGATGTCGGCGCCTTCGAGATATTGTCGCGCCAGCGTGATCGGATCGGATTCCACTTCCGTGCGCTCGAACAATACGCGTTGGCCCGGGCCTTCCATCAAGACGCGCTCTGCTTTTCCCTCGTGCCAATGCCGCCAGGTGTCTTTTCCCTTCTGGTCCACGTCGGCGGCATGCGATCCGTGCTTGATCGTCATGACCCGGAACTTGCGGCGCGCGAGCTCCGCCGCGAGCGCGACGAGAAACGTCGTCTTGCCCGCGTTCTTGAGGCCGATGATCGATATCATCCGCGTTGCCGCCACAGCGCCTCCGCGCGCGCGAGGTCATCCGGCGTGTTCACGTTGAAGAACAACGCAGCAGGGTCTCCAAACTGCCGGACCTCGGCGAGGGAGAGGATACCGATCCGCACGTCGGCATGGAAGGAGATGGCCTTGAGTTCGCCGCGATCGAGCCGGCGCGCGATCGCCGGGCCGCAGGCCGGGCCGTACACGGCGCACAACGGCTCGAGACCGCGGCGTCCCGAGCTTTCTGGCAAAAACGCATCGTAGCCGCCTGCGGTGAATCCTTCCACCAGCGCTCGAAGCAATGCTTCGGGCACGAACGGCATGTCCCAGGCCACGCAGAGCACCGGTCCCGGACCTGCCATCACCGCGGTGTAGATGCCGCCGAGACTACCACAACCAGGACGCACATCGGCCACGGTCTGCAGGTCGGCGCGCCACGTGCCGGCATCCGCAGCATTCGCCACGAGCAGAGGAGAGGAGCCGGTCACTGCGCGCACCACTTCGACGACGCGGTCGAGAATGCGGCGCCCGCCGACCGTGACGAGCCCCTTCGGCGCACCACCGTAGCGACTGGCCGCGCCACCGGCGAGGACCGCGCCGCGCACGCTAGTCGTGGAGGCGGCGGTGTTCGATGGCGAGGCAGTGATCCATGATGAAGGGGATTCCGGCCGCGGCGGCGCGGTCCTGCGCCTCAAGATCGACGATGCCCTGCTGCAGGAAGATCAGTTTCGGCTTGATGGCGATTGCCTCGTCGACGATCGCGCCGACGTGCTCGGAGCGCCGAAACACGTCCACGATATCGATCGTGTGCTCGCGCGCCGCATCGGTGAGCGTGCGGTAACTCCTGGCGCCAAGCACTTCATTGTGACCGGGATTCACCGGGACGATCGTATATCCCGCACGCTGCATATAACGCGAGACGGAATTGCTGGGTCGCATCGGGTTGGGCGACAGTCCGACGACTGCAATGGTCCGCGCGTCGCGGAGCAGCGCGCTCAGCTCCTCATCGCTCGGCATCATGCTTGATGCTTGTGGATGTGCGGCGTCCCACTCACCGCCCGGCCGACGAGCACCATCCCCGACCGCTCGGCGATCGTCACGGCGAGTGTCGAGGGCACGCTCGGCGTTGCAACCCACGCGAGACCGGCCCGCGCGGCCTTGAACGCGAGCTCGGCGGAAATGCGACCGGTGACGAGCAGGCCACGACCTTCGATCGGCGTGCGCGCGAGCACGGCGGCGCCAATCACCTTGTCCACAGCGTTATGACGGCCGATGTCTTCCGCGTGAAAAAGCAAAATGGCGCCGTCCGTGAGCGCGGCTGCGTGAATGCCGCCCGTCTCGTTGTAGCGCGCTCCCGCGGCGAACAACTGCTTGAACAGCGCGCGCAAGGTTTCAGCGGCAGGTGGATCGCCGCGCAGCGGCACGGACCGCGCCATCGCTTCCGGGTCGGCGAGCATGGTGGCCACTGCGCCGCAGCCGGATGCGAGAACCCGCTTGCGATTCTCGCCCTTCACGGCCGCGAGCCGTTCCGGCTTCACGTCGGCCCAGAATCCGAGGTCAGGCGCGCAGGGACGGAGCAGCACGAGATCGTCGAGCGAGCCGATGTAGCCTTCGCCGTGCAGCCAGCCGACGGCCAATTCCTCGAGCTGATCCGGGGTGCACATCCAGGTCACGGCGGGCTCGCCGTTCACTTCCAGCCACACGGGCCACTCCTCCACGACGGCGGAGTCGGCCCGCATGCGGCCCCCCCGCCCCCCCGGGCTGCTAGGTTTCCCCGCGGTATTCGGAGTAGAGATGAGGACTCTCCTCGATGCGCACACAATGCAGCGTCACGCCCCTGGGCAGCTGTTCGACGACTCGTTCCCAAACGTACATCGCGAGCGCCTCGCCGGTCGCAACCCATTTCCCGGCCGCGAACGCCGCGATGTCCTGGTTGATATGCCGCCCGTCGAAGCGCGCCACGATCTCCCGCTGCAGCAGCGCCTTGAACGCCGGTAGGCTCATCACCCCGCCTACCGTCGGATCGACGACGCCTTTCACGGTGACGGCGCACTTGTACTGGTGACTGTGGTCGTGGGTCGCGCCGGCGAACTCGGGCGTCTCGGGAAAGCGATGAGTCGCCGTGAACTCGACGATGCGCGTGAGGTACGCAGTCGGGGGGGGCATTCCTTAGAATACCCGCACGGCACTGGCCTTGAAAGAGAAGACGACCGCCCCGCCGGGCGCGAGCGCGAGATCGCGTGCGGCTTCCGCCGTCACGGTTGCCACGAGCTCGACGCCGCCCATGTCGGCGCGCACCTGCACGCCGGCGCCGCGCTGCTCGATTGCCATGCCGGTCACGCGGCCCCTGAAGACGTTTCTTGCCGATGAAGCGAGGGGCTCCTTGCTGACGAAGATGTCGGTGGGGGGCACGGCGAGCACAGCCGATCCGCTTCGATCCGTCACCGCGGCGATATTGATGCTGCCGATCGGCACGCTCTTCAGCCCTTCCCCTGCCGGCAGCTCGACGCGAAACAGATTCTCCGGTGTCACGGGCGACAGGCGACCTTCGGCGAGGGCGCGGATGTCGTCGGCCCAGCGATAGGCGTCCTCGAGCTGGTGCGACGCGATGCAGACCGCAAACGGACGCTCGGCCCGCTCGGCAGCGAGAGCGCGGTACAGCGCACCGGCGGCGGCGCGGTCGGCGGAGCTGGCGGGCTCATCCAGCAGCAGCACATCCGTGCGCAGCAGCAGCGCGCGCGCGACCGCGACGCGTTGCACCTCGCCGTCCGACAGCTCGGTGCGACGCCGGCTGAGCAGCGGCCCCAGGCCCAGCCTGTCCACGACATCGCCAATGATGCCCGCCGCCGCGGCGTGCCGAATGTCGCGCACGCGCAGTCCATACTCGAGGTTCTCGCGCACTGTCCCGCGAAACAGCACCGGCCGTTGCTCGACCAGTGTGACGCGCCGCCGCAGTGCCGCGCGGTCACCTTTGGCGACGGCGGCGCCGTTCCACAGGACCTGGCCCTCGGATGGTGTTTCCAGAAGGGCGAGCAAACGCAGGAGTGCGCTCTTGCCGGCACCGTTGTGGCCCACCAGGGCCACCGTCCCGTGCTTGGGGAGGCCGAACTGCTCGAAGTCGAGCACCACGCGTCCTTGGTAGCGGTGCCGGACGTAGCGGAGCTCAACCACTGCCCCGTCCTTGCAGCACTTGCAGCGCGACGTTGACGACGAGCGCGAGTACGAGCAGCACCAGACCGAGTGCGAGCGCCATGCCGAAATCGCCTTGCGACGTGTAGAGCGCGACCGCCGTTGTCAGCGTGCGGGTTTCGCCACGGATATTGCCGCCGACGATCAGCGCCGCACCGATCTCCGCGACTACCTGGCCAAACGCCGCGGTAATCACGGCCGCAAGGGCAAACCGTGCCTCACGCGCCACGGTCCACGCCGTTCGCCATGCTCCGGCGCCGAGTGTCTCGGCGGTGCGACGAATGCGCGGATCCACGCCCTGGACGGCCGCGGCCGACAGCGCGGCGGCAATCGGCAGGGCGAGTAAGACGTCGCCCAACACGATCGCCTGCCAGGTGTAGAGCCATCCGATGCCGCCGAGTGGTCCGCGGCGTGAGAGCAGGGTGTAGAGCAGCAAGCCGACGACGACGGTGGGAAACGCCAGCGCGGTGTTGACGACCGTCAGTGCGGCGCGACGCCCCCAAAACCGGCGCGTCGCCAGGAAGTAGCCGAGTGGGAGGCCGGCGGCGCAGGCGATCGTTGTCGCAACAACGGCAACTTTGAGAGTGAGCGCGGCGATGCCGAAGACTTCGGTATCACCCGCGAGGAGCAGCGCCCAGGCCCGGCGAAAGCCTTCCGCTAGAAATTCCATCCAACGCCAACACTGACCCAGGGATGCAGCGTCCAGTCGGTGAGATCTTGAAAGATGGGGATGACTCGTGACCCGTCAGGGGCCTGCGTATGGAATGAGGCGGGATACTTGAGCCGCCACCAGAGCAAGCGACCGTCGGCGTTGAGCATCAGGTGTTTTGGAAAATACAGCCGCACGCCGCCCATGAAGTCGATCGTGAACTTTGTGCCGAAGGTGTACTGGCTCTTCGTCGTGTCGCCGGGCGAGTCGATGTCGAACGCGAGCCCAATGCCCGTTCCGACGTAAGGTGCGAGCCGGTGCCACGACTTGTTACCGGTGAGCTTGAGCTGCAAGGCAATTTCCGCCGTCCCGATATTCGACGGGTATGGGCCTGTCTTCCTGTCTGGGTTTAGCAGGTTCACATACGGGTTGATGATGTAGCGATCGCCCATCAGATATGCGCCCGAGAACACAAACAACATCGTCTTACCGGCGTTCATCTCCCACCGCACACCCTCCGTCTGCGCATTCGTCACCCCGGCGTCGGCTTCACCGCGGTCGCCGCTCAAATATCCGGCGAAGAACACCGGTCCTTTGCGCCACGGGATATCGCGATACGGTGAGGAATTGGGGTCGTGGCCGACCTGTGCGAAAAGTTGGACGGTCGGAACGTTGGAGAGAACCATTCCTAACACGATCGATCCAACCTTCCAGCCTTCCAACCTTCCACTCATCAGTCAGTCTCCCTGAGGTCCCGCCCCGTCATTTGCTTCGGAGGTTCGATGTCCAACAAGTGCAAGATCGTCGGCCCCACGTCGCGAAGCGAGCCACCGGTCCGCAGATGCTTGGTCCCAGCACCCTCTCCGACGATGACAATCGGAACGGGGTTGGTCGTGTGAGCCGTGTGGGGACCGCCGGTTGCGGGGTCGATCATCAGCTCACAGTTGCCGTGATCCGCCGTCACGATCACCGTCGCGTCCGCCGCGTCGGCGGTGTCGAGCACACGCGCCAGACAGGTGTCGACTGTTTCCACGGCCTTGATCGCGGCCGGCAGCACGCCCGAATGCCCCACCATATCGCCGTTGGCATAGTTGCACAGGATGAAATCGTGATTCTTCGCCGCGATCGCCTCACACAGGACGTCGGTGACGCCCGGCGCGCTCATCTCCGGCATCAGATCGTACGTCGCCACTTTCTGCGACGGCACGAGCAGCCGCTCTTCGCCCTTGTAGGGCGGCTCGTAACCGCCGTTGAAGAAGTAGGTGACGTGCGCGTACTTCTCCGTCTCCGCTGTCCGGAACATCGTCTTGCCGTGCTCCGACAGCACTTCGGCCACGATCTTCGAAAGCACCATCGGTTCAAATGCGGCGGGGAAGGGCAGCGTCTCGTCATAGCGCGTCATCGTGACAAGGCGCACGCCGGGTCGGCCCTTCACGTCAAACCCGTTGAACTCTGGCATCGCGAGCGCGCGCACGATCTGGCGCATCCGATCGGCTCTATAGTTGAAGCAGAAGATCCCGTCGCCGTCTTTAATCAGCGGTGCGCCCTCGATCACGAACGGCTTCACGAACTCATCAGTCACGCCTGCCGCGTAGGCTTGCTTGATCGCGGTCACCGGATCTCGCGCCCTCTGGCCGACACCGTTCACCATCGCGTCGTAGGCGAGTTTCGTGCGGTCCCACCGTTTGTCGCGATCCATCGCGTAGTATCGGCCAATGACAGTCGACACGACCGGTCCGACCGCCCCCGTCAATTCCTCCATGAATGCCAGCGCCGACTTCGGTGGCGTGTCCCGCCCATCCAGCCACGCGTGAATGGCCACTGGAAGGTCGTGTTGCTTCCCGAGCTCGACAGCGGCGAGCAAATGTTTATCCAGCGCATGCACGCCGCCGGTGCCGATGAGGCCCATGATGTGCAACGTGCCGCCCTGCCGACGGGTATTCTCGACGAGTTCCAGCAGCGCGGGGATGCGAAAGAACTCACCAGACTCGATGGACTGGGAGATACGAACGATATCCTGCGGCACGACGCGGCCGGCACCGAGATTGAGATGGCCGACTTCGCTGTTGCCGATTTGTCCTTCCGGAAGACCGACGGCCAACCCCGACGCTTCGAGCAGCGTGCGCGGAGCCCGCTCCCACAACTTGTGCCACACCGGCGTTCTGCCGAGCTCGATGGCGTTGCCCTCGCGCCCGGGTCGGAAGCCCCAGCCGTCGAGTACCACGAGCACCACCGGTCCGCGCGAGGTGCGCGTGCTACGGGACGTTGGCATATTGAAGGGGATGCAAGTTAGCCAGATCGTTCCCGCGCTACTAGTTGTGGTGAGCCTTGCGACACCGGTCGCGGCTCGGTCGCAGAGTGCCGGCCGTTATCGGGTCAGCGTGGACAACGCCTGGTTTTACCAGGATGTCGCCGGCCGCCGGATCGCGCGGCTGGCACGCGGCGCGCTCGTGTCAGGCGGAGCAACACGCAACGACTGGATCCAGGTCACACTCGACGGCTGGATCTTCGCGACCTCGGTCGGCAAGAGTGACCGCGCCGACTTTGATCTTTTGGTCACCCGCACGCCGAACGAAAACCTGCGCGCCGCGCCCGCCGGTCCCCTGATTGCCGAGCTGGCGCAGGGGTTTGGCCTGAAGCGGGCGACCTCGCCGGACTCGAGCGGCCGCTGGGTGCATGTGACCCGCCAGGGGTGGGTGCAGCGCAGCGCGCTCGCCCCCGTCGCCGACGTGGTCGCGACCAGGACCGCAGACACAGCCGGGGACACGAGCACCAGCCCGAGTGGTCCCACGCCGGCGCCACGCGCCGGGGCCGACACCGCGAGAGTGGACAGCACACGCGCCCAACCGACGCGCATGACCACCCTCTACCGCGCCGCCGATGAGAGTGGTCCCGAAGCCGGCACGATCGCGACAGACACGCCGCTCCGCGTTTTGAGTCGCAACGGCGAGTGGACCCGCGTACAGATCGAGGGCTGGGTGAAGGGGGGCGATCTCCAAGCGGCGCCAGCGGGGGTACAGGTGGGTGTCACGGCGGCCGAGCTCCGTGCGGAACCGCAGCGCTATGTGGGCCAGGCGCTGCGCTGGAATCTCGAGTTCATCGCCATTCAAAAAGCGGACGACTTGAGACCTGACATCCCGAGCGGCGCGTCGTACGTATTGGCGCGAGGGCCGTTGCCGGAGCGGGGATTTGTCTACGTGATCGTGCCCGATGCCCGGCTTCCCGCATTCCGCGCGCTCACGCCGCTTGCCACCATGACGCTCACGGTGCGCGTGCGCAACGGCCGCAGCCGCTACCTTGGCAACCCGGTTGTGGACCTGATATCGCTGGAGGGAGGAGTGACGCCGTGAACGACGTGTTGAACGAGCGCATCCGCCGCAAGCTCGACGGCATGCCCGACGAGCAGGCATACCAGGTGTTGGATTACATCGAGTTTCTGGAATCGAAGTACTCGCAGCGCGCCGCCGGTGCACCGGCGTTTCAGAAGGTCGCCGAGACGCTCGAAGACACGATGCGGGCGGGTCGCGTGCCGGTCACGATCATTCGCGGCACGATGGACGCGGTGGGAAAGGCGGGACGATTCTTCGAGGGGGTCGTCGCCGCCGGCAAAGCCGCGGTGGAAGAGGCAAAGAAGAAGCCGGTCGAGAAACCGGTTGAGGAAACCAAACCCACCCAGTAGCTTTCGAGATGGGAACCTTCCGACCCGACGTCGCGCTGACCTTCGACGACGTCCTGCTCGTGCCCCGTCATGCGACGGTGCATCCCCGGAACGTCAAGGTCGCCAGCCGCTTCACCCGCAAGATCCCGCTCAACATTCCGATCGTTTCCGCCGCGATGGATACCGTCACCGAGGCGGAGATGGCGATCGCGATGGCGCGCCAGGGCGGAATCGGCGTGATCCACAAGAACATGCCCGTCGATCGTCAGGCGGCCGAAGTGGACCGGGTCAAGCGCAGCGAATCGGGCATGATCATGAACCCGATCACGCTCGGCCCCGATCGCCCATTGCGCGAAGCGCAGCAGCTGATGGTGCGGTTCAAGATCTCGGGCGTCCCGATCGTCGACGGCGCCGGCCGGCTGGTTGGGATCATCACCAATCGCGATTTGCAGTTCGAGCGTGAGCTCGATCGCCCGATCCGGGACGTGATGACCAAGGAGAAGCTCGTCACCGCGGCGGTCGGCACGACGCTGGATGAGGCCGAGCGCATACTCGCCAAACACCGCATCGAGAAGTTGCCGGTCGTCGACAAGCAGGGACTCCTCAAGGGCCTCATCACCATCAAAGACATCTTCAAGCGTCGCCAATATCCCGTCGCGAACAAGGACGAACACGGCCGGCTGCGGGTCGCCGCCGCCGTGGGCGGGAGTCCCGACGCGCGGGCGCGCGCGCAGGCGCTCGTCGACGCGGGTTGCGACGTGATCGTGGTGGATTCGGCGCACGGCCACAGCCAGGGCGTGCTCGACACCGTCGCGTGCCTGCGGGATGTCTTCCCCGACGCGCAGCTCGTCGCGGGCAATATCGCGACCGAGGCCGGAGCGCGCGCGCTGGTGGAGCGCGGCGTAGACGCGGTGAAAGTCGGCGTCGGCCCGGGATCGATCTGCACCACACGCGTCGTCACAGGCATCGGCGTTCCCCAGATCACCGCCATCGTCGACGCCGTGCGCGGGGCGGGCGACATCCCCGTCATCGCGGACGGCGGCATCAAATACTCGGGCGACGCGGTGAAGGCGCTCGCGGCCGGCGCCGAAAGCGTCATGATGGGCTCGATGCTGGCCGGCACCGAGGAGAGCCCGGGCGAATCGTTCTTGTTGGAAGGACGACGGTTCAAAGTCATCCGGGGCATGGGCAGCCTCTCGGCCATGGAAGAGGGGTCGGCCGACCGCTACTTCCAGGAGGGTGAAGTCTCGCTGCAGAAGCTCGTGCCTGAGGGCATCGAGGGGCGAGTCCCCTACCGCGGGCCGGTCGCGGACGTGGTCTTCCAGATGGTGGGGGGCCTGCGGAGCGGGATGGGTTACTGCGGCGCATGTGACATCCCGGCGCTGCGCACGGAGACCGAGTTCATTCGGATCACGAGCGCGGGGCTGCG
>DATBFV010000016.1:0-43774 GCA_036558345.1 Gemmatimonadales bacterium
CTGGCGCGTGAGCACCGTCTGGAGCGCTGCGACCTGATTCAAATCGATGCCGAGGGATTCGACGGTCAGATCGTGCGGACAATCGACTTCCAGGCCGTTCAACCGTCGATCGTGCGGTTCGAGCACGTGCATCTGAGCAATCGTGAGTGTGATGACTGCATCGAGCTGCTCGCGTCCCACGGGTTCCGGTTCATCGGCCAGCGCCGCGACATCATTGCGGTGCGAGAGATCTAGGCTGTAGAATCTCTGTTGTGGAACTGCGACCCCTCAACGACTCTCACGCCGCCCTTCTGACGTCGCTCCAGCAGCAGGAAGACGTGTGGGAATCCATCGGTACACTCCCTGTGTCGACGCGCGCCGCCGGCGATCACGTATTCGCGATCATGGAAGGCCGCGAGGCACTCGGGTTCGCCGGTCTGATCAAATCACACGCCGCGGGCGGGGACGACTTTGAGCTGCTCTGCGCGCTGCGGTCCGAGGCGCAGACGCGCGGTATGGCCAAACAGGCGTGCCAGCTCGTGCTCGACTGGGCATTTCAGACGGCAAAGCTCGAGCGCGTGATCGCGTGCATCGACGAGGGCAACCAGCCCGCGCGCGCCATCGCCCGGAAACTCGGCATGACCGAAGTGGGTCAGCAGTCGCCGAACCGCATCGTCTACGTCAAGTCCTTCGCAGAATCGCTCGAGCCGGCGCCCCCTCGTGGCCGGCAACCTTGAGCGGTAGCACGATGCAGTCGTAGTCGCCCGCCGGGGCCGAGCGTAAGTCCAGACCTTCGACAATAGGAATGCCGCGGCCGAGCAGGATCTGATGGGTCCGCGGGGCGGGCGCGCCGAACTGTTCGGCGGAGATGTAGTCGACACCCACCAGAACCACGCCCGCGTCAGCGAGGAGCTGCGCGGCGTCGGGTGCGATGTACGCGAAATCGGTATGGAAGCGCGACGAATCCATCCAGCCGCGCAGCGTACTCCGGGTGCGAAACAGGACGCGTGACACGCCTTTCCAATCGTGACGATTGAGCTCCGCTGCATCGATCGCCTGGACGCTGTCGGGGATCTCGATCACCCGGGCCGATCCGATCAGCGCCTCCAGCGGGATCCGGTCGACGGGTCCGCCATTGGCGATGAAGTGCATCGGGGCATCGATGTGCGTGCCGCTGTGGGCGCCGAGCGAATAGACCGAGAGCGTGAACTTGTCGCCCTTGCGCATATCCTTGAGAAAATCGAATCGCATGGGCGCGTCACCCTGATAAATGGGTGTGGTCGCGGGGTCGAGTGTCGCCGTAACATCGACCCAACCGCGTGCGCTCATCTGGCCGGGCCGTTCACGCGGAGTCGGCGCGCAACCGACCAGCACGCTGAGCAGCAGTGTAAATCCCAATCCCGCAACCCCGATGATGGTCTCGGCGACGGTCCAGGTCTTCAACGTCTGCGGCACGGTCATGTTGTAGAACTCCTTGATGAGCCAGAAGCCGGCGTCGTTGACGTGTGAAAGTACGAGCGATCCTGCGCCTGTGGCGAGCACGAGCAGCTCGGCACTGGCACCGGGTGTGGCAGCGGCAATCGGGGCGACGATGCCGGCGCTCGTCGTCATGGCGACGGTTGCGGACCCGGTGGCGACGCGAATCAACGCCGCGACCGTCCAGGCGAGCAGCAACGGTGATGCGTGCGATCCCAACGCGACATCCGCGATCGCTTTGCCTACGCCGCTCTCGATCAGCACCCGGTTGAAGCCGCCGCCCGCACCGATGATCAGCAGAATCGTCGCAGTCGGCCCCAGGCACTCGTTGGCGAATTTGAGGATCTGAGCGCGGGTGATGTGACGGCGATACCCCAATGCCCAGAACGAAAACAGCAACGCGATCAGCAGGGACACGATGGGGTTGCCGAGGAAGTCGACGGTCTGACGAAGGGGATTCCCGGCGGCAAGCGCGACGTCTGCCGCGCTGGCGCCCAGCATCAGGATCACAGGGAGCAACACCGTGAACACCGTGATGCCGAAGCCGGGCAGCTCATGCGAGGCCGGCATGTCGCCACTGAGTTGCTCGGCCATGGGATTCTCGGGTGGCAGGGGGACGCGCGGCGCGATCCACGCGGCGAAGATCGGGCCGGCGAGTGCCGCGGTGGGTAGCCCGACGACAATGGCATAGGCGATCGTCCGTCCGACGTCGGCGTGATAGGTTCCGACCGCGAGCATCGCCGCCGGATGAGGCGGCACCATCCCGTGAACCACCGACAATCCTGCCACCAGCGAGATGCCGATCTTCACCAGCGAAACACCGGTGCGCTTCGCGATCGTGAAGACCAGCGGAATCAGCAGCATGAAGCCGACCTGAAAGAACACCGGAATGCCCACGATGAACGCCACGAACATGATCGCCCAGTGCACGCGCCGTTCGCCGAAAAGTCCGATGAGCGTCGTGGCGATGCGGGCGGCGCCACCCGACTCCGCCATCATCTTGCCGAGCATCGTACCGAGTGCGACGACGACGGCAATGAAGCCGAGCACACTGCCGACGCCGTCCTGAAACGCCTGCACCGTATCGGCGAGCGGCATGCCGGCCGCGGCACCGAGCGCGAGCGAGACCGCGACCAGCACGACGAAGGGATGCACCTTGAAGTGCGCGATCAGGACGATCAGCGCCACGACAGCCGCGAGCGCGTACAAGAGGAGCAAGGTGTTGTGGCTCATGCCGTCCGCCGCAGGAGATCGGCCACGATAGTTTCGGGTGCCTGGCTCACGTCGCACACCCATGCGGCTTCGTCGGGCGCCGGCTCCTCCAGCGTGGCGAGCTGGCTGTCGAGCAGGGACGCCGGCATGAAGTGACCGCGCCGCGCCGCGAGTCGCTCGTCGAGCAGCGGCCTCTTGCCGCGAAGGAAAACGAAGCGCACGGTGGGCGCGCCATGCGTCCGCAGCAGGTCACGGTAGCTGCGTTTGAGCGCGGAGCACGCGACGACGAGGCCGTGGCCGGCTTGACGCGCTTCGTGCAGGCGCGCCGCGATGGCGAGCAGCCAGGGACGGCGATCGTGGTCGGTCAATGGAACTCCCGCCGCCATGCGCCGCCGGTTCTCGGCCGAGTGCAGGTCGTCTCCTTCGACGAACGGGAGATCGCGCGCGCGCGCGAATTGCGCGCCAATCGTTGTCTTGCCGGATCCGGCGACGCCCATGAAGACATAAAGTCCCGTGTCCACGGTGGCCCAATCCTATCCCACGATTGGATTCGGTGCTACGCTTAGCCAATGCGACTTGCGATGATCGGATTGGGCCGCATGGGCGGCAACATGGCACGCCGTTTGGCGCAGGGTGGGCACGAGCTGATCGTGTTCGATCAAAACCCCGCAGCCGTCAAGACCAGCGCTGGGCCAAACATCAAGGCAGCGAAGACCGTCGTCGACGTCGTGGGGCAATTGGCTGCACCCCGCATCATCTGGCTGATGCTGCCCGCCGGCGCCGTTGTCGACAGTGCGATCGCCGACCTGCTGCCGAGGCTCGCGCCGGGCGATATCCTCATCGATGGTGGAAACTCGAACTTCCACGATTCGTTGCGGCGCGCCGAAGCGCTCAAAGCGAAGGGAATAGAGTTCGTAGACGTCGGCGTGAGTGGCGGGATTTGGGGACTTACTGAGGGCTACTGCCTCATGGTTGGTGCTACGGCGGCGGTCTTCAAGCAGTGCGAGCCCATCTTCCGTTCGCTGGCCGCACCCGATGGGTACGCTCGCGTGGGACCCCCAGGTGCAGGGCACTATGTGAAAATGGTGCACAATGGGATCGAGTACGGCATGCTGCAGGCGTACGGGGAGGGCTACGAGATTCTCCATGCGTCGCGGGATTTTCCGCTGGACCTCGCCCAAATCTCGAAGCTCTGGAATCACGGGAGCGTCGTACGCTCCTGGCTCAATGAGTTGGCGGAGCGCGCGTTTTCCCGCGATGGAAAGCTGGCGGAGATCCGCGGCCATGTCGAAGACTCTGGCGAAGGCCGCTGGACGGTGGAGGAGGCGATGCGGCTCGACGTGCCGGCGCCGGTCATCACGCTCTCGCTGCTCGCGCGGTTCCGCTCGCGGCAGGAGGAATCGTTCGGTGCGAAGCTCATTGCTGCGTTGCGTCGGGAATTTGGCGGCCATGCGGTGCAGGCCAAGTGAGGTTAGCGGCTGTTGCGCTCTTGCTCGGCGCGGTGGCGTGCACCCCCAAGGGCTGGCGGTCCGTGCCAACGGTGAATGATTTGGCGATTCCACGGCCGTGCTCGAATCCCGTTGCGCCCATTTGGACCGCCAGTCTCCCGCTCGTGAGCGATACGGCGCAGCAGCATATCGTGCACGGTCGAGAGGCGCTCGCGCCCCAGGCGGATCAGGCCAAAAGCTACGTCGCGGGAATGGTGCGCGCCCGCCTCGCCATCGATACGCTCGGCAACGTCGTCCACGGGTCCGGCATTATCGAAGCATCGAGCGACGAGCGATACTCACTGGTCGTCTGCCAGGCCTTGCCGAAATTGAAATTCGAGCCGGTGGTGATCGATGGACGCAAAGCCGTTGCCGGTTTGATTCACGTCCAGTTTCCATTCGAGGTGAACTAGACTGATGAGACTCGTGCTGAGCGTCTCGATTCTCCTGTTATCCGCCGCAAGTACCACCATGGCGCAGCGTCATCCCCGCACGATTCAAGGCATCGTCGTAGACTCAGGAAACCACAAACCGCTTTCGCAGGCCGTGATCTACGTCGGCCGGATCGCAACCGGACAACGCACCGGCAACGACGGCGTCTTTACCGTGACGGCCGACAGCGAGCCGTTGGTGGTGATGGTGCGTCACTGGGGCTATGTCCCCGTTATCATTTCCGTAGGCCCGGGCACCGATTCGGTCACGAATGCCGGCACGGTGGGCCTGCGACAAGTGAAAAAGGATGAAGATCGCGCCGCAGTTGCGAACGTGGATATGGCCATCTTCCCCGAGCTGTACCACTTCTATCAGCGCAAGGCGCATTACAAATCGGCGCTGTTTCTGACCCCGGATGATCTCCAGCGCGTGGGCGGCAATCTCATCAACCTGATCCGGGAAAAGCAGGGGTTTCACTTCATCTGCTTCGTCAACAAGCGGGACGAAGTCGATTGCGGACAGCAGGCCAGTCGCGGCCGCACGTCGATCATGAATCCCAACCCAACCAGCGCGGAACAGGAGCCGTGCCTGATGACGGTTTGGGACAATGCGCTCAGCCATCACCGGACGCTGGATGAATACCTGATGGACGATGTGCTGGCCGTCGAAGCCTACCCCAATCCGAGCGCCACGCCGCCCGACTTCGCGGGCAGCCCCTGCGCGGCGCTCATGCTGTGGATGAAACCGCAAACGCCTTGATCCCGGCGCAACAAGCGCTGGCGCGGCTACGCGAGGGCAATCGCCGGTTTGTGGAGACCGGCGTGGGCTCCGCCGGCCGCCCCAGCGCCGAACAGCGGCCGTTCGCCATCGTCCTCGGCTGCTCCGACTCGCGGGTTCCCGCCGAGCTGATCTTCGGCCAGGGGTTCGGCGACCTGTTCGTCATTCGCGTCGCCGGAAACATCGTGGCGCCATCGCAAATCGGCAGCGTCGAGTTCGCCGCGGAACGCTTCGGCACGAGGCTGGCGGTTGTGCTGGGCCACACCCAGTGTGGCGCGGTTGCGGCGACGTTGGAGCAGTTGCGGGAGCCGCAGAGCCACCAGTCGCCCAATCTGCGCGCGATCGTGGACCGGATCCGCCCGGCGGTCGAACCGCTACTCGGGACTAACATCGCCCACGACGCTGCCGAGCTCGCGGCCGCGGCTACGCTCGCGAATATCGGTGCGTCGGTCAACCAGTTGCGGCACGGTTCGGCATTGCTGGAGCGACACATCGCGCAGAACGGACTGCTGATTGTCGGCGCGAAATATCACGTGGAAACCGGCGCGGTGGAGTTTCTCTCCCATTAGGTATTAGTCCCTAACTTCAAGGCATATGGGCTCCGGTGAGTCGGTTACGCGGAACATTGGCGGGAACGAGGTCACGATCTCGAACCCCGGCAAGGTGCTGTTCCCCAAGGCGAAATACACCAAGCTGGACCTCGCGAACTATTACCTGGCCGTGGCGGACGGTGCGCTGCGCGGAGCCGGCGGGCGCCCCAACATGCTGGTGCGATTTCCGAACGGGATCGGGGCACCGTCGTTCTACCAGAAGCGCGCGCCCGAGTCGCGGCCTGACTGGATCGAAGTCGTGACGTTGCGCTTTCCGTCGGGGCGAACAGCGGATGAAGTGGTGCCCCGCACACCGGCGTCGCTCGCGTGGCTCGCCAACCTGGCCTGCCTCGAGCTGCATCCGCATCCGGTACGGGCGGAGGATCTGGATCACCCTGACGAGCTGCGGGTGGATCTCGACCCGGTTCCGGGCATCAAGTGGCCGCAGGTGCGCGAGGTCGCTACGCTCGCGCGGACGGTCTTGAGCGACATGGGCCTCATCGGCTGGCCCAAGACGTCCGGCTCGCGGGGCATGCACATCTACGTGCGTATTCAGCAGCGCTGGGGCTTCGACGAGGTGCGGCGCGCGGCGCTGGCGCTGGCGCGAGAGATTGAGCGGCGCGCCCCGACGATCGCGACCAGCAAGTGGTGGAAAGAGGAACGGCACGGCGTGTTCGTGGACTACAACCAGAACGCCAAGGACCGCACCATTGCCTCCGCCTACTCAGTCCGGCCGACGCCTGACGCGCGCGTGTCGGCACCGCTCGACTGGGACGAAGTGCCGAACGTCGATCCCGCCGATTTCACCCTCGCCACGATGCCGAAGCGGTTTGCGAAGATCGGCGACCGGCACGAGGGGATCGATGCAGCCGCCGGATCACTCGACGCGCTCCTCGAGCTATCAGCGAGGCAAGAGAAGGAAGGGCAGGGCGACGCTCCCTGGCCGCCGCACTATCGCAAGCAGCCCGGTGAGCCACCCCGGGTCCAGCCGTCCAAGGCGAAAGCGCGCGCCGAGAAGTATCCGCTCATCGAGGTCAGCCGGGGCAAGGATAAGAAGGAAGCGCTGGCGGGTCTCGCACAGTGGCGCAGGCGTCATCCGCGCGTGGCGAAGTATCTCGAGCCCGCCGATGTCCTGGTGGATCAGATGCGCGGACGATTTACGGCGTGGTACCGCATCCGCATCAACCTGCAGCACGTCCCCGAGAAGATCAGGCCCCGCGCGCCGAAAATACCTTCTTCAGCTCGTACGCCGGAGTGACCTCGAGCTGATCGTAGCGGCAGTCCTTGGGCTCTTTGTCGGGACGCCAGCGCTGAAAGACGGTCGCATGCCGAAAGCGATCTCCTTCCATATGATCGTACTTCACCTCGCACACGCGCTGGATGCGCAGCGGCTCCCACGATAGGTCCTTGCCTGCGCTCCAGCGACTTTGCCCACCCGGCATGCGGCTCGACTTTGCCTCGGCACCGGCCCATTCGCGCCAGGGATGGTTCTTGAGCGCGTTCTTGCGCAGCGGCTCGAACTCTTTCACCAACTGTTTCCGCATCTGCATGGTGAACGCCGATGTCACACCGACGTGCTGCAGCTTTCCATCGTCGTCATAGAGGCCGAGCAGAAGCGATCCGACGGCATCATTGCCGCTCTTGTGCCAGCGGAATCCGGCGACGACACAGTCGGCGGTGCGCGAGTGTTTGATCTTGAACATCGCGCGCCTGCCCGGCTGGTACGGCGCGTTTGCCGGTTTGGCGACGACGCCGTCGAGCCCGGCGCCTTCGAAGCGGTTGAGCCAGTCCACGGCGAGGTCGCGGTCGCGTGTCATGGGCGTGACGTAGAGCGGCTTCCGGATCTTCTTGAAGAGCTTCTCGAGCTGCGCGCGGCGCTCTTCCTGCGGCTCGTTCATCAAGCTCTTGCCGTCCATTTCTAATAGATCAAACGCGACAAAAGCCGCGGGAGTGGCCTTCGCGAGCTTCGCTACGCGTGACGCGGCCGGATGGAGCCGCATCTGCAGGCCGCCGAAATCGAGGCCGTGCGTGGTCGGCATGACGATCTCCCCGTCTACCACGCAGCCGGGCGGCAACTGCTCCAGGAACACGTCGTGCAGCTCAGGGAAATACCGGTCGAGGGGCCGCAGATCGCGACTTTGAATGAACACGTCGGCCTTATCCCGAAACACGATGGCGCGAAAACCGTCCCACTTGGGCTCGAACAGGAAATCGCCGCCCGTGGGGATCTCTTCGGCAAGCTTCGCGAGCATCGGCTCGACGGGCTGTTTCATTTCTGAACTCCCAAATTCACTGAATTGGGGATAGGTTTAGGGCCCGATGATTCGACGACTTTCCATAATGACGCTCGCCGTCGTCAGTTGCTTGGCGGGCGTCTTCCAGACCGCGAAATCGCAAGCCCCCGCCAAGAAAAACTACACCGACGCGGACGTGCATTTCATGGCCGGCATGATCGGCCACCACGCCCAGGCGATTCAGATGGCCGGCTGGGCGCCCTCGCACGGCGCCAGCCAGTCCGTGCGCGCGCTGTGCGAGCGCATCGTCGTGGGGCAGACCGACGAAATCGCCATGACGCAGCGCTGGCTCAAGGAGCACGGCGAGTTCGTGCCGCCAGCGGACCCGCGCGGCCACATCATGCAGGGGATGGACCAGCCGATGCTGATGCCCGGCATGCTCACGCCGCAACAAATGGCGCAGCTCGACTCGGCGCGCGGCCCCGAATTCGACCGGCTCTTTCTGACGTACATGATCCAGCACCATCAAGGCGCCATCACGATGGTGCAGCAGCTGCTCGCCGTCCCCGGGGCGGCACAAGATGGGCCCGTGTTCCGCTTTGCATCCGACGTCAACGCCGATCAGACCACCGAAATCAATCGCATGAAGCTGATGCTCGATAACCTGAAACAGGGGAGCTCGCAGTGAGAGCACGACTGTTCGTTGCACTGGCGTTTATGGCGGCCAGTCCCGCCGCCGCGCAGATGAAGTCCAATACTCCGCAACGCCAGGATCCCCGCATCGGCCTGAAGGCTGGCTGGTTCGACGCCGGACAGGCGGCCTGGAACATGACTCTGGTGTCGACCACGCCGCCCTCTCCCGATTTCATCAATCGCGAGCAACCCGGCGACTTCCGTTTCATCAACTCCGATCTGTCATTCCGCGGCAACTACGTAATCCAGGGCAACTTCAACGGCGTGCAGGTCTGGGACATCTCCAATCCCAAGATCCCGAAGCTCTACAAGGCCTTCGTGTGCCCTGGCTCGCAGAGCGACGTGTCGGTCTACAAGAATCTGCTGTTCGTCTCGGGTGAAGCGCTGAACGGACGGACCGACTGCGGCACGCAGGGCGTTGCCGACACCGTGAGTCACGAGCGGCTGCGCGGCATCCGGATCTTTGACGCCACCGATCTCGCGAACCCGAAGTCCATCGTCGAAGTCCAGACGTGCCGCGGGTCGCACACGCACACCGTCGTCACGCAGCCGGGCGACACGGACAACGTGTACATCTACGTCTCGGGCTCTGCGCCGGTGCGTTCGCCGAACGAGCTCGCCGGGTGCGCGGTTGGCTCCGAGGACAGCACGCCGAACACCGCGCTGTTCCGCATCGAAGTGATACAGGTCCCGCTCGCCCATCCTGAGCAGGCCCACATCGTCAGCTCGCCGCGCATCTTCGAGGGCCTGGCCGCGCCGAAGCGGCACGGCGACGCGCCCGAGGACAGCATCCAATTCAAGAAGGAAGTCGATTCGACCCGCGCGGCCGGCGGCTATGTCGTCACGTTCGAAGGCCGCGACATCATCCTCGGCAACCAGTTCGTCGCCACGGCGCTCGACAGCATCGTGAAGGCACGGGGCGGCACCGGGGCGCCGACGGCAGCCGATAGCGCCACGCTGCGCACCAACGCCGAGACGATTGTCGCCGGCCGGATCGAAGCAAACCGGCGCCGCCAGGGCGTGGGTCCCAACAGCGGGCCGACGCAATGCCACGACATCACGGTGTATCCAGCCATCGGCTGGGCGGGTGGTGCATGCGGCGGGTACGGCTTGCTGCTGGACATCCGGGACGCGGCGAACCCCAAGCGGGTCGCTGCCGCCGCCGACTCCAATTTCTCTTTCTGGCACTCGGCCACGTTCAACAATGCCGGTACCAAGGTACTGTTCACCGATGAATGGGGCGGTGGACTGCAGCCGCGCTGCCGGGACACCGACAAGCCCGAGTGGGGCGCCGACGCGATCTTCACCCTGTCGGGTACGACGATGGACTTCAAGAGCTATTACAAGCTTCCGGTGGCCCAGACGCGCAATGAAAACTGCGTCGCGCACAACGGCACGCTGATTCCGGTGCCGGGTCGAGACATCATGGCACAGGGCTGGTACCAGGGCGGCATCTCGGTGTTCGACTGGACCGATCCGGCGCATCCGAAGGAAATCGCGTTTTTCGACCGCGGGCCGATGGATTCGACCAAGATGGTCGGCGCCGGCTCGTGGTCCGCGTATTGGTACAACGGCTACATCATCAGCTCCGAAATCGCGCGCGGGCTCGACATTCTCGAGCTGACGCCGAACTCGCTGCTCACACAAAACGAGATCGACGCCGCGAAGCTCGTGCACTTCGACTACCTGAACGCGCAGGATCAGCAACAGCTGGTCTGGCCGGCGAGCTTCGTGGTGGCGCGCGCGTATGTCGATCAGTTGGCCCGCTCAAAGGGACTTCCAGCCCAGCGGATCACCGCCACACGCGATGCGCTGACCCGGGCCGAGCGTGCGACGGGCCAGGCACGGAAGACGGCGCTGAGTGGTTTGGCCACCCAGCTGACCACCGACGCCAAGACGTCGGGCGACCAGCCCAAGGTCCAGATGCTGCTCGGGGTGATCAACGACCTCAACAAGTAACCAGTTGACCGCAGCTGTGAGCGGGGTTCACGTTTCATCGTGAGCCCCGCTCGTTCTTCCCGCAAACGCTATCAGGAGTTCGTCGAGGATTACAAGCAGCGACGGCTCGACCTCCCCGACGAGGACAAAGGCGAGCGAGCCACACCGACGCCGAAACCGGCGCGTCGGGCCTACCTGCGCGAATACCTGAACTGGCTGAGACCGCACCGCTACGCACTCGGCGCGGTGTTTGTCCTGGCACTGGTGGTCGCCGGGCTCCAGATGATCGAGCCCCTGTTCATGCGCTACATCGTCGACCACGTGATCCTGAACCGCGGGCTCGACACGTCGGCGCGCCTCACGCGCCTGAACCTCGTCGGCCTCGTGTTTTTGGTGGTGATCATCCTCTCGCACGTGGGCGGCGGCTTCAAGGATTACCGCCAGCGCATCCTCAACGTGAAGGTGATGCTATCGCTGCGGCGCTCGCTGTACGAGCGGTTACTGCATCTGCCGCTGCCGCGGCTTTGGGACATGAAGACGGGCGGCATCCTGTCGCGCCTGACCGGCGACGTCGAGACGACGACGGGCCTGCTTCAGATGGCGATCATCTCCCCCGCGATTTCCGCCATTCGCTTGATCATCGCCATCGGCATCCTGATTACGCTCAACTGGCAGCTCGCCGTGACCGCCCTGGCCGTCATCCCCGGCGTGATGATCCTGAGCCTGATCTTTACGCGCCGCATTCGGCCGATCTACCGGTCGGTGCGCAAGGACGTGGAGATCGTGGACGGGCGGGTGGGCGAAACGTTTTCGGGCATCCGCGTGGTGCGCGCCTTTCGCCAGGAGATTCAGGAGCTGATCAGCTTCATGCTGGGCCGGCATACCGTGTTGCGCAAAGAGTTGTTCGCCCACCGCCGCGAGCTCTTGCTCTGGACCTCCTGGGGGCTGCTCGAAGCCGGCATCAGCGTTGTCATCGTGTGGTACGGCGGCTACTTGAACATCGTCGGCCGCGCGTCGGTCGGCGACATCATGGCGTTCCAGTGGTACATGATGCTGTTGCTCGGGCCGGTCTGGAACATCGTGAATTCGTTTTCGGAGATGCAGCGCTCGCTCGCGGCCATGGAGCGGGTCTTTGAAGTGCTGGGCATGGAACAGGACAAGCCCGATCGGCCCGGAGCGCGCGAGGCGCCGCACGAGGTCCGGGAGCTCAAGTTCGAGGATGTCGCGTTCGAGTACCGGCCCGGCATGCCGGTCGTGCGCGAGTTCACGGTGACCGTGCCCGGCGGCTCGGTCGTGGCGCTCGTCGGCCGCAGCGGAGCGGGGAAAACGACCGTGACCGATCTGGTGGCGCGGTTTCACGACCCCACCCACGGCCGGATCACGCTGAACGGCACCGACATCCGCGACTTCAAGCTGCACAGCTACCGCGACCTGCTCGCGATTGTGCAGCAGGACGTATTTCTGTTCGACGGTTCGGTGCGCGAGAACATCGCGTACGGACGGCACGACGCGACGGATACCGAGGTCGAAGACGCCGCGCGGCGCGCGAACGCGCATGAGTTCATCGTGCGGCTGCCGCAGGGCTACGAGACCACCATCGGCGAACGCGGCGTGAAGCTCTCCGGTGGGCAACAGCAGCGTCTTGCCATCGCGCGCGCGATTCTCGCTTCACCGCAAATCCTCATCCTCGACGAGGCGACCAGCAACCTCGACACCGAGAGCGAACAGCTGATACAAGCCGCCATGGCCGACCTGCTGGCGGACCGCACGACGTTCGTCATTGCGCACCGGCTCTCCACGATTCACCGCGCCGATTTGATTTTGCTCATGGAAGAGGGCCGGGTGATCGAGCGCGGCACACACGACGAGCTGATGCGCGCCCGTGGAACGTATTTCGAGATGGTCAAGCGGCAGATGGAATCACATGCGAGGGACGGGGACGAGGTGCTGAGATGAATCGCGCTCACCGTCTAACCGCGTACTACCGAATCGTGAAGCCGATCGACAGCTGATACATCGTTGCAATCAGGTCGTCCACGCGACGCCCGTTCGTCACCACGTCGCCAAGTGCCGTGACAAAGGTCGCCGCGTTGGCCGTGAGCGCAAACTTGCGTGAGATCGCGATATCCCACCCGACTCCGAAGGTGAGACCCATTCCGCCGCCGGTGCTGGTATCGGCAACCACACGCCCGGAGCCGCTATCCGCTGGAATGGAGAACTCTCCGAACGCGGCGCCCACGCCGCCCTTGAGATACAGCCCGTGCCGTCCCGGATACCACATGACGATGATCGCCGCGGTACCGGTTTCGGCGGTGGCACTAGTGTCCTGCGGCGTAAACCCGAACGCGTCGTCGAGCAGCGTGAACACTTCGAAACCGATGACCACCTTGCGGGAGATTACGCCCCCGATCCGCAGGTAGCTGGTCGCGCCGGTTGCTTCGACGATGTCGCTGCAGCCCGAACAGGCGAGGCGTACGTAACCGGGTCCGCTGCCGAACTCGCCCCAGAGTCCCCGCCGATGCCTTTCAGGAGGCGGCGGGGCCTGTTGCGGCAGAGCCGGACGCGGACACAGCAGGGCGAGCGCGGCGAGGACCAGTGCGTGTTTCACTGGCCGAATCCGACCTTCCACCAGATCAGCATGAGACGCGCTTCCGGATAGTCCCGCGCGTCGCGCGCCCGGCCGTCCGTATAGCGGCTGATCCGCCCGAAGATGGTGCTGCTGGCCGCGAGACCAAGGCCGCGCGTAATGGGGAAGGCACCCTCGATGCCGCCGAAGTCCACGAGGTGATCGGCGCTCGCACCACTCACGGCGTGGATGTACTCGAGCTGGCTGAACACGCGGAGAAATCGCGCGCCATGCCGTTCCAGAGCGAATTCCCAGCGCGCGCCCACCCCGGGACCGAAGTCGTAGTTGCGGTCGCCGAGACCCGTGCCCGGCGCATCGATGGCCCCGAGGAAAATGCCGTCTCCAAACAGGGCGGTGCGGATCGCGTATCCCTTCGAGCCGATCGGCCAGCGCGAGTTGATGCCGATTTCTACGCTCTGGCCACCGACGCTCTGCGCCGGATTCTTGTAGAAATCGTAGCGCTGATTGATCGCCAGCATGTGACGGTTCCGGCCGTTCGGATTGTTCAGATTCGCGCCGAACAGGCGGCCCGAGGCTCGCAGCGCATTGAGACCGCCGTAGTCGGTCAGCACGAGTCGCACGTTGAAGACGTCGAACGGTCCGGTGTACTCCTGGCCCACTTGATCGCCGTAGAGGAGATCCAGCAGGAAGGTCCCGGTGGTCATGGTTGCGCCGCCGTTGAACCGCCTCGCAAACCGGGCGCCGGCTCCGAGCCGCAGCACGAAATCCTTGGGGTTATGTTCCGGAGGATTGGCGCCGCGCGCCGTCCACTCGCCCCGGATCAACCGATTGAAGCCGCCGATGGGGTCGACCGGAAGCGCCGCGATCTCGCGCATGAAGCGCGTCATGCCACCGGCGCGATTGTCCCGGATCGTGGCGCCGACGCGATGAAACACTTCGCCGAGCGTAATCCCGCCGAAGCTCGTCATGAACCAGTCATTCAGGGATGGGCGATAGGTTTCGCCGAAGTTTTCCCAGCTCCACGATCCGAAAAAGGCCAGCGGTACGGACCGGAAATAGTCGAGGCCATTGGCGCGGCCTGAGTTGAAGTAGAGACCGCCGTGATAGGGATGCGCGAACATGTTGGTGGGAAACGCGTCTTCATCCCATTCCCAGCCGAGGCTCAGGTTGCGATGCCAGGCGCGCGGTCCCGTCTTGGCCCACTCCTGATGAAATGCCCAGGCGTCGACGCGATTGACGAAGACATTGATGGCAACCGTTTGGGCCACCGCCATGAGCGGTCGTGGCGTGGTGTCGAACTGCACGGCGAGCAGAACGGCGACGATGGAGGCCGTCATCTCGCTAAGGTACGGGCTATTTCATGGCTGGCCAGCCGCCCTGACGGAGGCTACGATAGACGCCCCCCTGCAATCGGGAGGCTGCATGACCGCGTTGTCCGCCCTGTGGCTGCCGATCCTGATCTCGGCAGTGGCGGTGTTCGCCGCCAGCTCCATCATCCACATGACCCCGCTGTGGCATAAGACCGACTACCCGCGCTATCCCAACGAAGACCGCGTGATGGACGCGCTGCGGCCGCTGGCATTGCCGCCCGGTGATTACTTCATGCCTCGGCCGGCGAACACCGCGGAGATGCGATCGCCCGAATTTCAGGAGAAAATGAAGCGCGGGCCGATGGTGGTCATGACCGTCATGCCGCCGTGGAGCGGCTCGATGGTGTCGAACCTATCGCAGTGGTTCGCCTATTGTCTTGTGGTCAGTGTTTTCGTCGCCTTCATCGCCGGCTCGGCAATTCCTCCAGGTGCCCCGCCATTCAGCGCGGTATGCCGGTTCGCCGGAATCACGGCGTTTTTGGGCTATACGCTCGCGCTCTGGCAGATGTCGATCTGGTATAGGCGGGCGTGGTCGATGACGTTCAAGGCCACGTTCGACGGGATCATATTCGCGATCGTAACGTGCGCCGTGTTTACCTGGATGTGGCCGCGCTGATTCAGCGACCTGTTCTCTGCTATCACCGCATCGGCGGCGCACTCGAACTCGGCGTCACTCGGGTGGGCCGGTCGGTCTTTGCTCGGCAGATGACGGCGCTGGCGCGCGCCGATTGGCATACGCTCTCGCTGGACGAATTCCGACGCACAACGCACGACGCACGACGCACGTTTTTACTGACCTTCGACGACGGTTACGAATCCCTCGCTCAACACGCGTACCCGATTCTGGCCGACCTGGGCTTCACCGCGACGACATTCCTGATCACCGATTACGTGGGGAACACCAATACGTGGGATGTGCGATACACGTGGAATCGACTCGTGCATCTTCGCTGGAGTCAGATCGAGCATTGGCGTGCGCGGGGGTTCGAGTTCGCGTCCCACGGCGCGACACATCGGCGGCTGACCTGGCTCGATGACGAGACCGTCGAGACGGAGCTGAGGGGGTCCCGGGACGTTCTGGTCGCTCGGTTGGGTAATGACGCAGGACGGGCAATCGCCTATCCCTTCGGTGCCGTCGATAGCCGAATCACGCGACTCGCCAAACAGGCCGGATACGAGCTGGGGTTCAGCGGTGTTCGAGGCACCGGCGACGCGCTCAACCAGCCGCGTGTGCCGGTCTACTTCTGGGATCGTGGGGACGTGCCGTTTGGCCTTAGGACCGATGCCCTTGGCGCCGTGGGCCGGTTCGTTGCGGATGCAAGCAATCGTTGTGCGGTGGGGACGAGCGTGATGCTGGGCCTCAAACGAAAAACCTGGCTATCAGCGGAAGCAGCTGTGGATGCCTCACAACGGCATGGGTGAGTACACGGCCCAGCGTGCGCTTCTCGGGCGCAATTTTGGTGACGGTGCGCGCCAACGAATTCAGAAACTCGTCATCCATGTCCTCGAGCGCTTGCTTGATCCGGTAGTACTTGAGGTGATCCTCGCCGAGTAACCCCATCCATTTCGCATGATACCGGCACAACCGGCGCTCACTCGTATCGTTGGCCCGAATGGCTGCCGCCGCCGTCTGTCCTGCCAAGCGCCCAGCCTTCATCGCGTTGTTGATGCCGCCACCTGACAGGGGGTTGAGCATGTGACCCGCGTCGCCCGCCACCATCACGCCGTCGCCGTACGTCTTCTTGACCGTGGTATGCACAATGACCCCGCCCACCGTGTAGCCGATGCGAATCCCCCTCGGGAACCGCCGCGCCACCCAGTCGTCGAGATATTGCCGCGCGTTGCGCCCATCGGCCTTCAACGCCACGATGCCGAGTCCGACGTTGGCGACGCCGACGCCCTTGGGAAAGATCCAGGCGTAGCCGCCCGGTGCAATCGCCGCGCTGAACTGCAGGTAGATCGCGTCGGGGTTGAAGTCGATGTCTTGTAGCACGTACTGCGCGCAGGATTCCATGTCGCGCGCCGGCACGCGGGTGTCGAGTCCCGCCCAGCGCCCAACCATCGTCTCGACGCCGTCGGCACCGATGACCACCCGCGCCCGATAGATGTCCTCCCGGCCACGCTCCCTGACGCGCACATGCCAGCGCTCGTCCCCGTTGCGCGACATAGCGGTCGCCTCCGCGCCGACGAGGACCTGCGCGCCCTCCCGGGCCGCTTCGGCGGCGAGAAAGGCATCGAAGCGCGTGCGATCGAGAACCCAGCCGAGCCCGGAATTGGCGAGAACGACCTGGGTGTCGTCCGGGGCTTCGAGGATGACATCCGTAATCCGGCGCGAGACCCAGTCGGCCCCATCTGGATTCGCAAACTCCCGCAGTCCCGCATCGCCGACCCCTTCGGCACAGCGCACCGGCACGCCGACCGCGCGGTCCCGTTCGAGCAACACCACGTCCAGCTCCGGAGCGGCCTGCTTGGCGTGCCACGCCGCGACGGCGCCAGCCGGGCCGGCTCCGACAACGAGGACATCGACGTCAGGCATAGGCCATCATGGCGAGCGCCCCGACCGGGCAGGGAGCGATGCACTTCTCGCAACCGGTGCAGGCTGCGTCGTCCACGGTTAGCAGGTTTTCTTCGAGGTGGATCGCTTCCGGCGGGCACAGCGGCAGACAGAGGCCGCAACGGTCGCACACCGCGAGGTCTACGACGGCAATTGTGTCGGGCGTCACGCGCCGCATGGGCGAAAGGCTAGTCCGGTGGCTTAAGGCCGTCAAGCTTCATGCTTGATTGGAGTTACGCATTTCATTACCTTGTGCCCGTTCCGAGTCCCGCCGCCCAACTCTTTTACCGACGATTCACGTGCCGCCACGCTGGCTGAATTTGAAAATGGGTGCCTGGAGTCCGGCGAACGAAATCGCCGTCGATCTTGGTACCGCTAATACACTCGTCTACGTTCGCGGCGAAGGGATCGTGCTCAACGAGCCCTCCGTCGTCGCCATCGAAAAAGCTACCGGCAAAGTCAAAGGCATTGGCCTCGAAGCCAAGCGCATGCTCGGGCGCACACCCGACGGCGTGCTCGCCGTTCGTCCGTTGAAGGACGGCGTCATCGCCGACTTCGATGTGACGGAAAAGATGCTGCGCTTCTTCCTGAAGACGATCATCGATCGACACCTGTTTCGCGTCCGTCCCAAGGTGATCGTCTGCGTGCCCAGCGGCATCACCGAAGTCGAAAAACGCGCCGTACGCGACTCGGCGCAGTCGGCCGGAGCGAAGGAAGTGTACATGGTCGCCGAGCCGATGGCGGCCGCGATCGGCGTGGGGCTACCCGTCGAGACGCCGACCGGCAACATGGTGATCGACATTGGCGGCGGCACGACCGAAATCGCGGTCATCGCGCTGTCGGGTATCGTGTCCGACACCTCGATTCGCACGGGCGGCGACGAACTCGATCAGGCGATCGTGCAGTTCATGCGCAAGAACTACAACCTGCTCATCGGCGAGCCGACGGCGGAGCAGATCAAGATCCAGATCGGCTCGGCGGCACCGATCGGCGAAGAGCGGGAGATGGAAGTGAAGGGCCGCGACCTCGTGTCGGGCATTCCCAAAATCGTACGCGTGCACTCGAGCGAGATCCGCGAGGCGGTGCAGGAGCCCATCCAGCAGATCGTGGATGCGGTGCGACGCGCGCTCGAGATCACGCCGCCCGAGCTCGCCTCGGACATCGTCGATCGCGGCATCGTGATGACGGGCGGTGGGGCGCTGATTCGCGGGCTCGACCTGCTGCTGCAGCAAGAAACCGGGTTGCCGATCCACCTGGACGAAGACCCCATGACCTGCGTGGTGCGTGGGGCGGGGCGCATCCTCGACGCTCCGGAGAAATACCGCAACGTTCTGACCACCTAGGCGCATGGCGATCGGGACGGATCGCTACGCTTCACGCGCCGACACGCTGCTCTTTCTCGCCTGCGTGGGGCTGTCGATCGCGGCGCTGAGTCTCCCCGATCAATGGCGCGACCCGCTCGCGCAGGGCCTGCGCCAGAGCGTGCTCGCGCCGTTCCTCTTTCTGCAACGCCAGACCGAGCTGCTCGCAGCGGCTCGCTATCGCTACGACGAGGTCGTGTCGCAGCGTGACTCCGTGGCGCTTGCGGCGACGTTCCTGCCCGAGCTGCGCAGCGAGAATGCCCGCCTGCGCAGCCTCCTGGGGCTCGGCCAGCGCCTGGGCGGCGGTTATGTCTCAGCCGAAATCCTGCATCAGCCCGAGCCCACCAATCCGCTCAGCTTCGTTGTCTCGGCCGGAAAGAAAGAGGGCGTGCGGCGGCTGTCCGCCGTCGTCAGCCCGGAGGGCCTGGTCGGACTGGTCGCCTCGGTGGACGAGCACACCAGCGTCGTGCTGAGCTGGGCGCATCCGGAATTCCGCGCGAGCGCCATTGCGACCGACGGCAGCGTGGTGGGCATTGCCGCACCGCACGGCGCCGAGGGGCCAAAGGTCTGGCTGCTCGAGCTGCAGGGAGTGCTGTACCGGCAGCGGGTGCCAAACGGCACCGTCATCGTCACCTCCGGACTCGGCGGCGTGTTTCCCCGCGGAATCCCAATCGGCACCGTGATCGACACAGCGGCCGTGGAGCAGGGCTGGGGACGCACCTACCTCGTGCGTCCGGCGATTCATCCGGCCGAGCTGTCGCACGTAATGATTTTGACGACGCCGCGGCAGGCGGGGTCTGACTTACGGAACGCGTTCACGGTACCACAGGACAGTCTGCCACCGGGCGAGCCGCCGCGATGAGACGTTCCGACCGCTACCGCTATCCGATCATGATGACCGTGCTCGTGCTGCTGCAGTTCACGCTGCGCAGTCATCTGGGTGGCGATCGTGTGGCACCCGACTTTTTGCTGCTCGCGCTGCTGATCTACACGATTCGCGCCGAGCCGGGAAAGAGCGCGGCGGCGGGATTCATCATCGGCTTGCTGCGCGATGCGATGACGGTGGCCAGCTTCGGCGCGGGCGCGCTGGCGCACACGCTCGTGGGCTTTGCGTCGTCGTGGGCGAAGGCGGTATTCTTCGCGGAGCACGTATTTGTGAGGGGCTGCCTCTTCTTCGCGGGCACGTGGCTCCGCAACTTCATCATCCTTGCCGTCTCCGGTAAACTCCAGGGCTCGCAGGTCGCGTGGGAGCTGCTCGTCTGGTCGCCGCTCCAGGGACTGACGACCGCGCTCGTCGGCGTGACCGTGCTATGGTTCTTCCGCGGCTGGCTCTCGCCGCGCCGGCCGGGCGCCATTGGGGTCTCGGCGTGAACGCGTTCCATCCGCACCTACTCGACCGCCGCCTCGATACGGCGCGGACCGCGGTGTGGATCGTGCTGGGCATCATGGTGATGGCGTTCTTCCGCACCCAGATCCTGGGACACGGCAAATATCAGCTTCAGTCCAAGACCAATCGCCTGCGGCCCATCCCGCTGCCGGCGCCGCGCGGCATCATCTACGACCGCAACGGCCACGTGATGGCCGAGAACGTGCCGGGATACACGGTGTCGTTGCTGCCGGGTCCCGAAGCAAACCTGCGCTCGACACTCGCGCGAATCGCCTCGATTGCGAATCTCGACAGCGCCGACATCGAGCATGTGCTGCAGCGCGCGCGTCGCGCTCCCTATCAGCCGGCGCTCGTGTTGGGCGATGCGCCATTCGGCGTCATTTCGGCACTCGAGGAACGGCGCGTCGCGATTCCCGGTCTGCTCATTCAAGCGGAGCCCAAACGCTACTATCCCGATACCGCCGTGCTCGCGCATCTCCTCGGCTACGTCGGTGAAGTCACCGAGGCCGAGCGCGGCACGAGGCGGTTCGCCAACATCCGCCTGGGTGGACTCGTTGGCAAAGACGGATTGGAGCGCGAGTACGACGATACGCTGCGCGGCTCCGAGGGTGTGCGGTTCGTGGAAGTGAGCGCACGCGGTCAGATGGTCCGTGACGCGGAAGCTGCCGCCAATGTCCCGCCGGCTCCGGGTGCCGACCTGCACACTACGATCGATCTCGATCTGCAGAAATACATCGCGGGAATCTTTCCCGCCGGGCAACGCGGGGCCGTGATGGCGCTGAACCCGAACACCGGAGAAGTCCTTGCGCTCTACAGCGCGCCCTCGTTCGATCCCAACGCGTTCGTGGGCGGCATCCCAGCGCCGTACTGGCGGGCGCTCAACGAAAGTCCCGCGCACCCATTGCTCGACCGCGCGATTCAGGCTCGCTACCCGCCAGGCTCGACCTGGAAGCTCGCGGTGGCAGCAATGGCCCTGAAGCGCGGCATCGTGGGACCGCGCAGCAGAATGCCGATCCCGTGCCGCGGTGGGCTTCAGTACGGCAATCGCTTCTTCCGGTGCTGGGACGCGCATGGCCACGGCGACCTGACGCTCACGGAAGCGATCGCGCAAAGCTGCGACGTCTACTTCTATCAGCTCGGGATCAAGCTCGGCGTCTCCTCGCTGCTGGAGGACGCGAACGCCTGGGGTTTCCGCGGCCGCACCGGCATCGACTTGCCCGGGGAGATTCCGTCGGAGTTTCCGACGGGCCCAGAGTATTACGATCGCCTCTACGGTCCCCGGCGCTGGACGTCGGCCGTGGCGCTGAACCTCGCGATTGGCCAGGGAGAAAACGCCCAGACGCTCGTGCAGATGATGCGGCTCTACCAGCAGCTCGCCAGTGACGGCCGGCTGCGAGTTCCGTTTGTGGTGCGGCCCGCGGCGACGACAGCGACTGAGAACGTGTCGCTCGATGTCAGTGGCGATCAGTTGGCGATACTGCGGAGCGCCATGATCGCGGTGGTGGAACAGGGCACGGCGCGCGGTTCGCGGCTCGCGAACCTCACGATCGCGGGCAAAACGGGCACCTCGCAGAATCCGCACGGCCTCGATCACGGCTGGTTCATTGCGTTTGCTCCGGCCGATAAGCCGGAGATCGTCGTCGGAGCCATCATCGAATTCGCGCGGCACGGCACGGCGGTGGCTCCGGTCGTCACGCGCGCTATCGCCCACTATCTCGGGATCGATGAGCGGTCAGCGGCGACCATGCGGGTGACCATTCCCAACGATTCCGCACCGACCCCATTCCAGCTCCCCACGTTGCCAGACTCAACCGCGTCTGACACGACCACGGCCCGCGTCGACAGTGTTTTCCCGCGTCCGCCAACTCGATAAGCCGCTGGTCGCCGCGGTCGTGGCGCTGGCGTTGTACGGCCTCGCCACACTGTACTCGGCCGGCCAGACCGATGTCCCGTCATTCGTCGCGACGATCTGGCAGCGCCAGCTGGTCTGGCTGGCCGTTGGACTCGTCGTCGGAGGGCTCACCTTCCGCACGTCGCCGCGCATGCTCGAGTGGGCGACACCGTTCGTGTATGCGATCGCGATCTTCTTGCTCCTCTTGACGCTGGCGATTGGAACGGGCGCGGGCACGGCGGCGGGGACGAAGTCCTGGATTACCGTCGCAGGACACCGCCTCGGCCAGCCGGCTGAGCTCGCCAAGATCGCCGTCATTTTGATGCTGGCACGGTGGCTCGCCGCCCTGCGGGAGCCGCCGACCACGCTCCGGCAGCTGATCGTGCCGCTCCTCATCGCAGGAGTGCCGTTCGGGCTGGTCGTCCTACAGCACGATTTGGGCAGCGCGATCATCTTCGTCGCGATCCTTTTCTTCATGCTGTTCTGGGCGGGAACCAAGCCGTCCGTGCTCGTCTTCCTCGCCTCACCCGTGATCGCCCTGGCGCTGGCCTTCTCGACTCTCGCCTGGACGGTGTGGATCGCAATCCTCATGGCGCTGCTCCTGTGGTGGCGCCCGTATCTCTGGGAAGGCGTGCTGGTGATGGCCATCAACCTGGGCATGGGGATCGTCGCGTTCCCGATGTGGAATCGGCTCGCGCCCTACCAGCAGCATCGCCTGCTCGCGTTTTTGAGCCCGGAGGTGGACCCGCGCGCGACGGGGTGGCACGTGATTCAGTCGAAGGTGGCGGTCGGCTCCGGCGGACTGCTGGGGAAGGGGTTCACCGAAGGCACGCAAAAGCGCCTCGCGTTCCTGCCGGCGCAGCACACGGACTTCATCTTCTCGGTCGTCGGCGAGGAGCTGGGATTCGTCGGCGTGCTCGCCGCGCTGTGCCTGTTTGCGTGGTTGCTCTTCAGTTTGCTGCGCATCGCCCGCAAGGCAACGGATCCCTTCTCGAGCCTGTGCGTCTTCGGGATCGCCGCGCTGCTCTTCACGCACATCGTCGAAAATGTCGGCATGACGATCAACCTGATGCCGATCACCGGCATTCCGCTGCCGTTCTTTTCTTATGGCGGCTCGTTTCTGCTCGCGTGCTCGATTGGCGTGGGGATTGCGCTGCGAGTTGCGCGGGAGTCCCGTCAGTCCGGCTATGCCGAATTAGCACAATAGCTTAGCTCTCCAGGACTGGCGTCGCCCCATCCGCGGTCACAAATTGTGCGCTTCGTCACCTCTATGGCGCGAATGGCCTGGTTCAAAAAGGAACGTAAGCCACGGACCTCGGAGCGCGTCAAGCTCGAGATCCCGGCCGACGCCTGGGAAAAATGTGATCAGTGTGGTCACGTCGATATCCGCGAACGGTTCGTTCGCGCGCTCAACGTCTGCCCGAATTGCGGCTACCACCGACGCATAACCGCGCAGGAGTACATCGACCTCCTGGTTGACGAAGGTTCCTGGCACGAGTTGTTCGCTTCGCTGAAATCCGCTGATCCCCTGAAATTCGAGAACTACACCGACCGCGTGCAGGCCGCCGTGAAGAAGGCCGGCCCGCTCGATGCGATTCGGACCGGCTATGCACGGCTCCACGGCATGCCGATCAGTCTCGGCGTCATGGACTTCAGCTTCATGGGTGGCTCGATGGGATCGGTGGTGGGCGAGAAGATCGCCCGGCTCACCCGCCACGCCATCGACAAGCGCACTCCCCTGATTGTGGTCTCTGCCTCGGGCGGCGCGCGGATGCAGGAAGGTGTGCTGTCGCTGATGCAGATGGCCAAGACGTCCGTCGTCATCGCCGAGCTACAGGGTGCCAGCGTGCCGTTCATGTCGGTGCTTACCAATCCCACGACCGGGGGCGTGTCGGCCTCGTACGCCATGCAGGGCGATGTGATCCTGGCAGAGCCCGGCGCGGTCGTCGGGTTCGCCGGACCGCGCGTCATCAAGCAGACGATTGGGCAGGACCTGCCCGAAGGATTCCAGACCGCCGAGTTCCTGCTCGATCATGGAATGATCGATGCCGTAGTCCCGCGCGGCGAGCTGCGGGATACGGCGGCGCAGCTGCTGCGACATATGACGGGCGCCTGGCCCGCTGAGGCCGCCGACTGACTTTCGAAGACGCCGTCCAGTACCTCTTCGCCCGACAAGCCGGTCGCATCAAGTGGAGCCTCGGCCCAACTGAGGGCCTGCTCGACGTGTTGGGGCACCCCGAGCGCCATTTTCCCTCGATCCACATCGGCGGCACGAACGGAAAGGGCTCAACCTGCGCTTTCATAGCCAACGAGCTTCAGGCGCAGGGCTGGCGCGTTGGATTGTACACCTCGCCACACCTCGTATCGCCCGTTGAGCGCATCACTGTCGACGACGTGCCGATCAGCGAAGAGGCCTTTGCGGAATGGACCTCGCAGCTCAGGGGCCACATCGAGCGCCTCGACGCGAGCTTCTTCGAGGCCACGACCGCGATTGCGTTCGCCGATCTCGCCGCCCGAGACGTGGACATCGCCGTCATCGAGGTCGGCCTGGGCGGGCGACTGGATGCGACGAACGTCGTCACGCCCCTGGTCAGTGCCGTGACCAAGATTGCGCTCGAACATGTCGAGTATCTCGGCAGCGACTTGAAGGGCATCGCTCGGGAGAAGGCCGGGATTGCCAAGGCCAACGTGCCATTCGTGACCGGCGAGGCCAACCCCGACATCCAGGCCGAGCTGGTCAAGGAGGCCAAGCGCCGCGGCGCGGACCCGATCATCACCGTGGACACGACGCTGAAACCAAGAAAAGAAACGCGATTGGGACTCCGGGGACGTCATCAGGTAGCCAACGCCTTGGTTGCCCACGCCGTGCTTAACGCATTGCCCGCGCCGTTTGGCTCTTCGGGCAAGAACATGCCGAAGAGCTTTGCCAACGCCTACATCGCCGGTCGGTTCGAGGTGCGCGGTAAGTGGATCTTCGACGTCGCGCACAATCCCGACGGCATGCGGGTCGTGGCGCAAGCGCTCGCCGAGGCGGCGAAGTCGATCCACCGGCCGCTGCACGCGCTGGTAGGGATTCGGAACGACAAAGAATGGCGACCGATGCTTGCCGCGCTCCGCCCGCTCGTGGACAAGCTCATTCTGACCGTCCCGCCGTCCATTCCATTGATGCACCGGTGGTCGATCGCCGATTTCGATCCCGCCTCGGCGTGGTTTGAACCAGACTTTGAGCGAGCATTGCAGGACATTCAGGAAGGAGCGGGGACGATTCTCGTGACCGGATCGTTTCACACCGTCGGAGATGCGATGGCTCGCTTGCCGGGCTTCGCGCCCGTCGGTTAAGTTGTTGCAATGCAAGGAAAAGCCCTACCCGGCTTTCGCGATTTTTATCCTGAAGACCTGAGCCTCCGAAATCACATCTTTGCCACCTGGCGCAGCGTGGCCGGGCGCTACGGCTTTGAGGAATACGACGGCCCACCGCTCGAGGCGCTCGAGCTGTATACGAAGAAAAGCGGCGACGAGATCGTGCAGCAGCTGTACTCATTTCGGGACAAGGGGGACCGCGAGGTCGCTTTGCGGCCCGAGATGACGCCGACCCTGGCGCGCATGGTGGCCGCGCGCGTGCAGGCGCTCCGAAAGCCGATTCGCTGGTTCTCGATCCCGCAGCTCTTTCGCTATGAGCGCCAACAGCGCGGTCGGTTACGGGAGCATTTTCAGCTCAACATGGACATCATTGGCGAAGCAGGCCCGCTGGCCGACGCCGAATTGATGGCCGCTGCGGTGGATATCATGCGCGCCTTTGGGCTCGGTGCGAGCGACGTCCAGCTTCGGGTCTCTGACCGTCGCGTGATCAGGAGCCTGCTGCTGGGTCGGGGTGTGACCGAGGGGCAGCTCGCCACGGCCTTCGCGGTGATCGACCGCAGCGAGCGGGTTCCGAAAAACGTGCTGGAGGAAATGCTCAAGGAGTCAGGAATCGGGGGCCGAGCGTCGGCGGCCGTCTTTGATGTGGCCGCGCTCCGGGGCCCTGATGCGCTCAAGGCGGCAGGCGATGCCGCCGAGCCGCTCGGCCAGGCCGTCCAGGCACTGCAGGCGATGGGACTCGGCGACTTTGTCTCGATCGACATGACGATCGTGCGTGGGCTGGCGTATTACACCGGCATCGTGTTCGAGCTGTTCGACGTCCAGAAGAAGCTGCGCGCGATCGCGGGCGGCGGCCGCTACGATGGACTGCTCGATCAGCCGGCCCTGGGGTTCGGCATGGGCGATGTTGTACTCGGCGAGCTCCTCAAGGAGCGCGACGTAGGCCCCAAGGCGTCGATCGAAATCGGCGCCTTTTTGATCGCGGTCGGTGGCGAGGACCTGCCGACGGTGCTGCAGCTCGCCCATGCGCTCCGGGATCGTGGCATCGCCGTCGAATACGGACTGCGGCACTCCGGCGTCCGCAAACAGCTCGAGCTCGCCTCGGCCCGCGGGGCGGCGCGCGCGGTGATCGTGGGCCCTGATGAACGGGCGGCGGGACTTGCCGTGGTCCGCGATCTCCGGACCAGCACCGAGGCAAAGGTACCGCTGCGACAGCTTTTCAACGGATATTTCGATTAATGGCTGAGAAAATCACGCCACGCGCCAAGGACTTCAGCGAGTGGTACGGCGACGTCATCATGCAGGCGCAGCTCGCCGACTATTCGCCGGTGCGCGGCTGCATGGTCATCCGGCCCCACGGTTATCGCATGTGGGAGCTGATGCAGCGCGCAATCGACGACCTGATCAAGGCGACGGGCCACAAGAACGCGTATTTCCCACTGTTCATCCCGATGAGCTTTCTCGCCAAAGAAGCGGAGCACGTCGAGGGGTTCGCCAAAGAAGTGGCGCTCGTCACGCACACGCGCCTGCGCGCGACCGGAAAGGAAGGAAAAGACGCGATCGCGGTCGATCCGACCTCGGCGCTCGAGGAGCCGCTCGTCGTGCGGCCCACGTCCGAGACGATCATCTACGCGATGTTCGCGAAGTGGATCCAGAGCTATCGCGATCTGCCGCTGCTCCTGAACCAGTGGGCGAACGTAGTCCGCTGGGAGCTGCGCACGCGCCTGTTCTTGCGCACGACCGAGTTCCTGTGGCAGGAAGGGCACACCGCGCACGCCGATGAAGCCGGTGCCGAGCGCGAAGCGCGGACCATTCTCGACCAGGTCTACCGCCGGTTTGCGGAAGAGTGGATGGCGATGCCCGTGATCACCGGCGTGAAAACGGACAGTGAGAAGTTCGCCGGCGCGTTGCGCACGTACGCGATCGAAGCGCTGATGCAGGACAACAAGGCGCTTCAGGCGGGCACGTCACACAACCTCGGCCAGAACTTCGCCAAGGCGTTCAACGTGCAATATCAGACCGCGGCCGGTGGACTCGAGTACGTCTGGAATACGTCCTGGGGCGTCACGACGCGGCTCATCGGCGGGCTGATCATGACGCACTCCGACGACAACGGCTTGATCGCGCCGCCCAGGGTCGCTCCGATCCAGGTCGTGATCGTTCCGATCTGGAAGACCGACGAAGAGAAACTGCAGCTCTCCAACACCGGCTTTCAGGTCAAGGAGGATCTCGAGAAGGCCGGTGTGCGAGTGGAGTTCGACATTCGTGAAGGGATGAAGCCAGGCGCGAAGTACTTCGAGTGGGAGGCACTTGGCGTGCCGGTACGCCTCGAGATCGGCCCGCGCGATCTCGCGAGCGGCCAGGCCGTGCTCGCCCGGCGCACCGGCGGCAAGGCGCCCGTCTCGCTGCAGGGTCTCACCGCGACCGTCACGAAGGCACTCGATGAGATCCAGAAGTCGCTGTTCGATTCGGCAAGGGCGCGGAGAGAGAAGAACTCGACGCGTGGCGTCACCAAGACGCAGTTCCTCGAGCTGATGCAGCTCGCGACCGGTGGTGGCTTCGTTTACGGCGGCTTCTGCGGCAATGGCAATTGCGAGGCCGAGATCAAGGCGCAGACCGGCGCGACGATCCGCGTGCTGCCCGACCCCGAATTCCGCAGCAAGGAAGCCCCCAGGAACTGCATGTGGTGCGGTGCGCCGAGCATCGCGGAGGCCGTGTGGGCGCAGGCGTACTAGGGTTCGATCCCGGCCTCTTGCAGGCCATCGCGGATCGAATCGGTACGCCCGCCTACGTCTACAGCGCCAATCTGATCCGCGCGCAGTACAACGCGCTCGACGACGCGTTGCACGGCATCAAGCATCGCATCTGCTATTCCGTCAAAGCGAACGGCAACCTTGGCGTGCTCCGGGTGCTCAAACAGCTTGGCGCCGGCGCGGATATCGTGTCCGTCGGGGAGCTGCGGCGAATTCTGCTCGCACGCTTTGATCCCGACGGCGTGGTGTTCTCGGGAGTGGGGAAGACCGCAACCGAAATCGCTGAAGCCATTCGTGCCGGCGTCGGGTTCATCAATATCGAGTCGCCGAGCGAGTTGGCGACCCTCGTCTCGGTGGCAAACGACAGCAAGATCACCGCGCGGGTGGGCATCCGTGTAAACCCCGACGTGGCGATCGACAGCCATCCGTACACCAAGACCGGCGAGAAGACCGCCAAGTTCGGTATCCCGTTCGACGAAGTGGTCACCGTGGCCAAGCGGATCGCGACAGAGCCGCGGCTCGTGCTGCGGGGACTGGCGATGCACATCGGGTCGCAGATTACGGACGTCTCGCCCTACCATCGCGGCACCATCAAGCTGATCGAGCTGGTCACGGCGATCCGCGCCTCGGGCATCAACACGCTCGAAGCGCTCGATGTGGGAGGTGGGCTGGGCGTTCGCTACCACAACGAGAGGGCACCGTCGCCCAAGGCGTTCGCGGAGGCCGTTGTCCCAGCCATCGGCGCCGCAGGTCTCGGACTCCTCTGCGAACCGGGCCGGTACCTGGTCGCCAATGCCGGCGTGCTGCTCACGCGCGTGCTCTATCGCAAGCACTCGGGCGGCAAGGAGTACGTGATCGTCGACGCCGGGATGTCCGATTTCGTGCGACCGAGCCACTACAATGCGCACCATGAGATTCTGCCGCTGCGCGATGGCAAGCCCCCCCGGCCGGAGGAGACGGTGAACGTCGTCGGCCCCATCTGCGAGAGCGGGGACTTCCTCGCGCTCGACCGGAAGATGGTCGCCGTTGGACCGGGCGAGGTGCTCGCGGTGCTGGGCACGGGAGCGTACGGTTTCGTCATGAGCTCGACGTACAATCAGCGACCGCGCGCACCGGAGGTGCTCGTGGATGGCGATCGCTATTATGTGGCACGCCAGCGGGAAACGCTCGACGATCTGGTCCGCGGCGAAACGGCAGAACCGACCACCTGGTACAAAGCGTGAATCGCATTCTCATCCTCGACGCCGGATCGCAGTTCACGCAGCTCATCGCGCGCCGCATCCGGGAGGCCAGCGTCTACTGCGAGATCCATCCCGCGGCGCGCGGTCTCGATCTCGAGTTCGTGCGCCAATTCGACCCCAAAGGAATCATCCTTTCGGGCGGGCCCAGTTCGGTGTTCGAGGACGGCGCTCCCACGGTGAACCCCGGCATCCTCGACACGGGGCGCCCGGTGCTGGGGATCTGTTACGGGATGCAGCTCATCGCCCAGCTCTCCGGCGGCAAGGCGACGCCGGCGCCGGAGCGCGAGTACGGGCGTGCCGAGGTGTCGGTCAAGGACAACAAGGGCCTGTTTGCGGGATTCGAGCCGGATGCGAAGGTGATCGTGTGGGCGAGCCACGGCGACCGCCTCGATTCGCCGCCGCCGCAGTTTCGCGTGACCGCTACGAGCTCCAACGCGCCCGTCGCCGGCATGCAGCACGCGACCAAACCGATTTACGGCGTGCTATTCCATCCGGAAGTCGCGCACACGCCGCGCGGCAACGAGATCCTCCACAACTTCCTGTTCGACATTTGCGAGTGCACGCCTGACTGGACGCCGGGGCACTTCATCGATCAGGAAATCGGCCGGATCCGCAGCCTGGTCGGTCCCGACGGCCGCGCGATCTGCGGCCTTTCCGGAGGCGTAGACTCGGCGGTGGCAGCGGCGCTGGTCCATCGCGCGATTGGGAATCGGTTGACGTGTGTCTTTGTCGATCACGGCCTCCTGCGCAAGGGTGAGCGCGAGCAAGTCGAGCACACGTTCCGCGCGCACCTCGGGATGGATCTACGCGTGGTGGATGCCACGCATCGGTTCTTGAAAGAACTGAAGGACGTCGAGGACCCGGAAGAGAAGCGGCGGCGCATCGGCCACACGTTCATCGACGTGTTCGAGGATGCGGCGCGACACGTCGAAGGCAGCGTGGGCTTCCTGGTGCAGGGAACGCTTTATCCCGATGTGATCGAGTCGGCATCGCCCAAGGGCGGCCCTTCCCACACGATCAAGACGCACCACAACGTCGGCGGCCTGCGGCCCAATCTGCCCTGGAAATTGATCGAACCGCTGCGCGAGCTGTTCAAGGACGAAGTGCGCCAGGTGGGACGCGAATTGGGATTGCCGGATGAGATCGTAGGACGCCATCCGTTCCCCGGTCCCGGGCTTGCGATCCGCATCCTCGGCGCCGTGAACGAGGAACGCCTCAATCTGCTCCGCCTCGTCGACGCGATTTATCTGGAAGAGATCCGCGCCGCCGGATTGTACGACCAGATCTGGCAGGCGTTCGCGGTGCTGCTGCCCGTCAAGTCGGTGGGCGTCATGGGCGACGGGCGCACCTACGACAACGTCGTCGCGCTCCGCGCCGTGACCAGCCGTGACGGGATGACGGCCGACTGGTACCCGTTCCCGCATGAGGTGCTGGGCCGGATCTCGAACCGCATCATCAACGAGGTGCGGGGGGTGAACCGCGTGGCCTACGACGTGAGCTCGAAGCCTCCGGCGACGATCGAGTGGGAATAACGGCCCGAAAGGTCGTCCTCTTCTCGGGCCTTCTCGCCGCGCTCGTCGCCGCCCCCTCCATACGCAACGGTTTCGTCGCCGACGACCAATGGGTCGTGGCGAACCGACCGGTTTTGGAACACCCCCCATCTGTTGCTGCAGTGCTCAAGGAGCCGTATTGGCCGGCGTCGTTTGGCGGCGTCATGTGGCGACCGGCCGTGATGACCTCCTGGGCCATCGATTACCGTGTCTCGTCCAGCGCGCATTGGTTTCACGCGATCAACATCGTGTGGGCAGCGCTCGCCGCTGCGTTGTTTGCGTTGCTCGCGTGCGAGTTGGCGGGACCCGCGGTTGGTTTGATCTCCGGACTGCTGTTCGCGGTGCATCCGGTACATGTCGAGGCCGTTGCGAACGTAGTCGGCAGGGCGGAGCTGATGGCGGCAGCGGGGTACGCGCTCGCGCTGGTATGCGCAGTTCGCGCGGAACAACGCCGCGGCTATCTCGTCGGCGTCGCCCTCGGAGCAGCGGTGGCGATCGGGTCCAAAGAGATCGCGGTGACGCTGCCGGCAACGGTATTGCTGATGTACCTGGCACGACGCTCGCCGCTCAGTGCTGCGTGGCGTCCGGCCGTCGCCGCCACGCTTCCGATTCTCGTGTACTTCATCGTCCACGGCTTTGTAGGCATTCGCACGTTCTACGGCGGCGGCCTCGCCGTGGGCCTCGAGCATCTGAACCTGTTCCAGCGCACCTGGGCGATGGTGGCGCTGTCGCTCCAATGGTGGCGACTGTTCCTCTTTCCAGCACACCTCTCAGCCGACTACTCGCCTGGCGAGCTCATCGTGTCGACAGGGTTGACTGTGTGGCATCTGGTTGGGCTGCTGGTCTGGATCGGGCTCGGAATGCTCGCATGGAGGACGAGACGCATCATTCCCGGAATCGCCATCGGGCTTGTCTGGGTTCTGATCACGATTTCGCCGGTTGCCAACATTGTCATGCCGAGCGAATTCCTGATCGCGGAACGAAGCCTGTATCTGGCGTCGTTCGGTGTCGTCTTTGCCATCGCGAGCGCCGCGATGGCGCTGCGATCATTGCCGTTACGTAACGCGCTTGTCACAGTGGCGGTGGTTGCCGGCGCGGCCCGCAGCGTTGCCCGTGTCCCCGCGTGGCACGACGACGAGACCCATTACCAGGCGCTCAGGCGGGAGGCGCCGGCGTCCTACCGCGTACTGTGGCTCGAGGGACGGGATGAATTCGCGGCGGGTCGGTGGGGAAGCGGGGAGCGCCTGCTGTTGCAAGCGATTGCATTCGCGCCCGATCTGACTGGGCCGCGGGTGGAGTTGGCCCTGTTTTACACGCGTGCCAAGCTCTGGCCTCCAGCCATCGCTCAATTTCGCACCGCAATCGCGCTCGACAGTACACTTGCCCCAGCCTGGGATGGTCTCCATCACGCGCTCGTCGGAGCCGGCGACACACTGGCGGCGGCTCGGGTAGCACAGGACGCGGCGCGCCGCCAGATTAGAATCACTAATACGCCCCCCTAGAACACTTCAGGAAGGGAACTCAGTATGAACCGCCAGGGCTTCACACTGATCGAGCTGCTGATCGTCGTGGTAATCGTCGGCGTGCTCGCGTCGATCGCGATTCCGAAGTTCGCAAACACGAAGGAAAAAGCGTACATCACGTCGATGAAGTCGGACCTGCGTAACCTGGTCACGGCTCAGGAGTCGTATTTCGCGGATTCGATCAAGTACACGACGAATCTGGGGACGGCGTACCGCACGAGCACGGGCGTCACAGGACCGACGATTGCGCTCACCGGAGATGGGTGGACGGCAACGGTCGGGCATACAGCAACGACGAAGACCTGCGCGGTCTATTCGGGATCCACTCCACTCGCACCGGCGGCGAAGGAGGGGGAGCCGCGCTGCGTCTAGATATTCTTTTCTTCTAGAAGGGCGAGAAACTCCGCAGGCGTTGTTAGCTTGGCGAGTCGTGCGGGTACGTCCGACTCCTTTGCGAATTGCGCGATCTTGCCGAGTACGGGTAGGTACTGGTTGGACACTTCGAGCGGCGGCGCAACGATCAGGAAGACATAGCTGACCGGCTGATCGTCGATCGCCTTGAAGTCGATGCCGTTCACGCTCCGGCCAAACGCGCAGCGCAGCCGGCTGACCACCAGCGAGCGACAGTGCGGAATCGCGATGTGCTGGCCGATACCGGTCGAGCCCAGTGTTTCGCGACGCTTCAGCATCTTGAACAGCATGGCCTGTGCTTTGTCGTCGAGCTTGAGCAGCCCGACGAGCTCCTTCAGCACCCCGTCCTTGGTGCCGCTCTCGAGCTCGAGCTTGATGGCGTCTTCGGAGAAGAACTCGCGTAGCCGCATTCGCGCGCAAAAGGTAAATGTTGGTTGCTCGGTGCGCAACGCGTTATTACGTTCCAGCGCATGCACTTCCCCTACTCGGTCAAGCACGACTTCCCGCTCTTCCTCGCCCCAATGGCGGGGGTGTCGGAATCGCCCTTCCGGCAGATCTGCCGCCGCTTTGGGGCCGACGTCGTGGTGTCCGAGTTCATCTCCTCCGTCGGCATCTCTCTCGGCATCGAGCGTGTGCTCGCCGAGATGCGGTTCGAGCCCGTCGAGCGCCCCATCGGCATCCAGATCTACGGTGCAGACACCGAGATCATGGCGAAGGCAGCCGGCATGGTCACGGAGCTGTTCGAGCCTGACTTCGTAGACATCAACTTCGGCTGCCCGGTCAAAAAGGTGGTCCGCAACAACGGCGGCTCCGGCTGCCTCAAGGACATGGGCCTGGTGCAGGGCATCATTCGCGCGGTCCGCTCGGCCACACACCTGCCCGTCACCGTGAAGATCCGCAGCGGCTGGGACGAGACACAACGTGACCCGGTCGAGATCGCGCTGCGGTGCCAGGACGCCGGTGCGCTGGCGCTGACGCTGCACCCGCGGACGCGCACGCAGATGTACCAGGGGTCGGCGAACTGGGACGAGATCGCTGCCGTGGCGCAGGCGCTGACGATTCCGGTCATCGGCAACGGCGACATCAGGACGGCCGAAGACGTGCTCGCGATGCGCCTGCACACGCAGTGCGCCGGCGTCATGATCGCGCGCGGCTCGTTCGGTAACCCGTGGCTCTTTGCGCAGGCGCGTGATTTGCTCGACGGCCGGACCAGGCGTCCCAATCCGACGCCAGACGAGCGCTTCGCCACAGCGCTCGATCATGCCCGGCTCGCGCTGCGGCTTCAGGGGAACACTCGCAAGACCGCCCTCGAGTTTCGCAAGCACTTCGGCTGGTATACCAAAGGCCTGCGCGACGGCGCCGAGCTGCGCCAGCGCCTGTTCGCGATTGAATCGATGGGGGAGGCCGAAGCCATCTTCGCCGACTATCTCGCGAGTGCGAGGATCGAGATCGCCGCGTAACCATGTTCGAGCAGCTGCCATTTGCGACCGTCGATCACCTCCGGCCCATCACCCAGGGGCACCAGGAGGTGATTTTTTGTCCGGACAAAACCATCGGCCAAGTCGTCGCCATCGCGGAGCGCCTGGAAGCGAAGAGCGGGAGCTTCCTCGCGACGCGCGCCGACCCCGGTCAGATGGCCGCGCTCGAGGCACGCTTCCCACGCACCCTCGTCAATGCGCTCGGCAGGACCGTGCACCTGCCGCCGGATCCGGAGCCCGCACCGTCAGGGCGGGGCACGATTCTCGTCTGCACTGCGGGCACGAGCGACCTCCCCGTCGCCGAAGAGGCGGCCGTGACCGCGCGCGCCCTCAGGAACCGAGTCGAGCGCCTCACCGACGTCGGTGTCGCGGGCATCCACCGCGTCCTGGTTCAGACCGACGTATTGCGGTCGGCGAGCGTGATCATCGTTGTCGCGGGTATGGACGGCGCCTTGCCGAGTGTCGTCGGTGGACTCGTGAAGGTGCCGGTCATCGCGGTGCCGACGAGCGTGGGATACGGCGCTTCGTTCGGCGGCCTTGCCGCCCTGCTTGCCATGTTGAACTCCTGCGCATCGGGCGTGACCGTGGTCAATATCGACAACGGATTTGGCGCGGCCGCCGCGGCGAGCCGCATCAACCATTCCTAATCGCGCGACGGCGCGGCGCTGGATCGCGCTCGCGCTCCAACTCTCGGGGCTCGTGGCCCTCGGCGTCGCGGCGTGGCGCGGCGGTATGTGGGCGCTCATCGCCGCCGCCGCTGGGATCGCCGTCACACTGGGGTGGACGATTCGCTGGCGGCCCGGACGGCTGCGCCGGCGCGGGCCGCCACCGCTCGGCCTGGGGGACGCCCTCGAGTTGCTGCGCCACGCGTATGGGGCGACGGGTGGGTGGGGCGTTGGCGGGGCTCAAGGAAAACTCGAGGTGCTCGGCGCCCCCGAGGCCACGGAGGATCAACGACACCGGGGTGCGTCCCTGGTGCAGCTGGCCTCGATGGACGGCCGCATCCACGAAGTCCGGGATGCGGACGCCACCTACATAGCGGTCGGGGACTTTCCGTATGGCGCGGGCCTCGTGCTCGACGGCGCGGACCACTCGGAGACGCTGACTGAATCGATCGCCAGCGCGTTGCGCCGTTATGTAGCGGGGATGCGACTTGCCGAGGAACAAAGTGCGCCCCGCACGCGCATCGTCGCGGGGCAGGTCTCGCGAGTCGTTGCAGCGGCGCAGACAGTGGAGGGGATCGCGCGAGGGGCGGTAGAGGTGGGTGTGCAGCTCACAGGGCGGCCCGTTGCGCTGGTGGTCGGGAGCGCGGACCAGGCACGCATCGTCGCGGTGTCAGGCAATGCGGATCGTCGTCTGACGGGCGTTGCAGTCGTACCCGACTCGGCGGCCGCGCGCGCGATCGCCTCCGGGATTCCGGTCGCGACGCGCGGTCACGAGGACCTGTTCGGTCCCGGCGTGCCGGAGCGACGGCGGAGCGATCGCACGGGCACGGCGTATCCGCTGCTCGATGGTTCGGTCGTCGTCGGGGCGTTCGTGCTGTTCGGAGAGCCGCCCAGGGCTGACGCACCCATGCTCGACGACCTCAACCCGTTGCTCAGCGACCTCGGCCCTCGGATCGCGGCCGCACGCGCCGTGCATGAAGCCGAGAGCCGCGCCGTCGTGGATCCGTTGACGGGCCTGCGCAATCGCCGCGAGCTGGAACGCGCACTCGGCAACGTCGGCCGCGGTTTGAGTGCGCAGGAGCCGATGACGCTGATCTACGTCGATCTCGATCACTTCAAGAAGCTGAACGACACACTGGGCCACCCCGCGGGTGATGCGGCGTTGAAGCACGTCGCTCGGCTGCTGGAGGCCGCGGTGCGCGATGGCGATCTCGTGGCGCGCATCGGCGGCGAGGAGTTCGCTGTCTGGCTGCCCCGCACCCCGCTCCGCGACGGAGTGGAAGTAGCCGAGCGCATTCGCCGCACCATTGCGGAGAAGCCGCTGACGTGGAGCGGCTCGGTGTACCCACTCACGACGTCCTGCGGCATCGCGTCGTATCCGGAGCTGGTGGGGGATGTGATGAATCTCCAGGGGGCCGCCGACGCGGCGCTGTACCGCGCAAAGGAACTGGGCCGAAATCGGGTTGAAAAAGCGAGCCGGTCTAACTAGAGTCATAGGCCCAATAAAACGGGGGCGACAGGCTTCGACGGGTTTGGCGAGGGTACTGTTGCGTGCCCAGGTTCTCAGTCACCTGGTAAATCAACTGGGAAGACACACAAGCCAACTCTGAACTGGCTCTGGCTGCGTAAGCTTCGGCTTCACGCACCTGCGTGAGTGGCAGCCCGCCTGAGGCGGCGCTCACGTATCGCAAAGTCGGGCTGGCGGCACCTGGGGCCTCAACGAGTGCCGCGAGAGATTGCAGAGGCTTGTCACTGCCAGGGCTGACTGGGCGCCGAGGCGGTGAGACCATAAGCCCGAGTCTACGCACGTAGGAGCGGTATCGGAGTCATGCTCGGACCGGGGTTCAATTCCCCGCGCCTCCATAAACGAAAACGGGACACGCGTAACGTGTCCCGTTTTTCGTTCGTGTCGGTTTTCCCTAATGTCTTCGCCCGCCGCCCCCGCCGAATGATCCGCTGGACGGCACGATGAGCCGCGGCGCAATTGGATACGCGACACCCTGGCTCGCGCGCGGCGCCGGGGCGGGAGGCGCCCGGAAGTCACGGAAACCGAGCAGTTGCCGGGCCCGGCTATATGCGACGGGATAGTACGGCGTGTATGTGTACACGGTCGCCGCGTCGGCCCCCGCGGACCTGGCCGGGGCAGGCGCCGAGATCGAGACGCTGCCACTGGAAATGCCACAGAAGGAGTTCGTGAGTGATGCGTTCGAGCAGTCCACGGAGTTCGTGACCGGCGCGGCAGGAGCCGCGGCGATCGGTTCTGCGCGGCGAACACAACCCAGGCAGACGTCCGGCTGAATGGGCTGTGTGCGTGCGATGACCGCCCCATCCCGTGAATAAAGCGCGACGCCGTAGTCGTACGGTCGCCCGTCGGTCACGCGATCGGCGATATCCAGTAGAGCCGCGAGCGGGTCGCCAGCCGTGGGCTGGAGCAGCAAGGCGTCGTAGTCCCAATCGGAGTGCGTACGCAGGACGCTGAAGTTGAACGGCCAGCGGGACCGCACGGCAATGAACGTGGCCGGATTGCCTTCGGCGACCGGCGACAAGTCGAATGCGAGCGTGGAATCGGCTGGCATACCGGTTCCATCGTCGGGGATCAGCGGGAAGAGGACATCGATCCTGCCGATGGCATCTACATGCATGAGCAGGAGATGGCCGGGTTGGCGCAGCGTGACGTAGAGTGTCGAATCGGTACGAAAGACGCGCACGGGAGCCTGCGCCGGTGCTGGACTACTCGGGGCCTGGATCAGGAGCGCTGCGGTTACCACAAGAACTGGCACCATTCGGACCTCCACCCGTAGCCTACATCGTCCCGAGCCGTCCGGGAAGGGGATTGCAACCAAAGGGCAGATCCCGAGCACGGGCCGCGTTCCCCGTTTCTCGTTTCGCCTCTATATTGGCGCCGCTTGTGCGGTTCTGTTAACAACCTTAGACGGGAGGGGGAATGGGCCAGGGAATTCAGCAGGCCCCCGTGCCGCAGGGTGGGGGTAGCAACGCGCTGCTCGACATACTCAAGGTGCTCTACGAACCAGGTGCGGTGTTCGAGCGCGTGCGCGAGCGTCCTAAGTTCCTCGTCCCATTCCTGGTCATCATCGTCGTCCAGTGCGTTCTGTTCTTTGTGAATCTGCCGTACCTGAAGGTCGCGGTGGCGGCGCAGATGGCGACGGCCGCGCAGGGCCGGCCGGCTCCGAGTGGAGGGATGCTCGCGGCCTTTGGGCTGATCGGCCTCGTCATCGTGCTGACCGTTATTTTCCTGTTGTCAGGCCTCATTCTATGGGTGTTGGCGTCCGTTCTCGGGGGTGGCGAAGCGAAGTACGGCACGCTCCTCAGCGTCGTCGTCTACGCCGCGGTGCCGTCGGCGATTCTCCTCACCATCGTCGGCACCATCGTCCTGCACATGCGGGGGGAGTCAGGCCTCACATCGCCGCAGGATATGCAGCCCGCATTGGGGCTCGATCTGCTGGCGCCGGGCGCGAAAGGGTTTGTGGGTGCCGTGCTGAAGGCCATCAATCCCTTCAGCGTCTGGGGTGTCGTGCTGACGGCGATCGGGGTCACCACGACGCAGCGCACGTCGAAGGGGACCGGCTACACGATCGCGATTGTCGCGTTCGTAATTAGCCTGCTGATTGCGGGCGGGCTCGCTTCGCTGTCGCCGCGGTAGCCTAGACGGTCGCTTTCGTGCGACTGACGACGCCCGCCTCCTCGAGGGCCGCCTGGGCCGCGGCGAGGCGGGCGATCGCATTGGGCGACATATCCCCATAATACTAGAACTATAGTTGACAATATGGAACCCGACGGGTATAACTACTATAACACTAGTAGTCGAGGCCCATGATGCGCATTGTCTTTACAGACCGTGAGCTGGATGTGATGAGCGTGCTGTGGGACTTAGGTGACGCAACGGTCGCCCAGGTCCGCGAGCGGCTCGCCGACAAACTTGCCTATACGACAGTGCTCACGGTCCTCCGTACGCTCGAGCAGAAGGGATTCGTCGAGCACACCGGAGAGGGGCGCGCGCATCGCTACCACCCGCTTGTCAAACGGGAGGCCGCGGGCCGCAACGCGCTGCGGCGGCTCCTCGACAAAGTCTTCCAGGGCTCGCCCGAATTACTGATGACCCATCTCGTTGCCGACAAGAATCTGAGCGACGAGGAGCTGCGCAAAATCCGCAAGCTTCTCGAAGCGCGCCTCAAGGGAGGTGCCAAGTGATTGCCCTCTGGATGCTGTATTGCGTTGGAGTCGGTCTGGCGTTTGCCGTGGTGGGATTTGCGCTCGACAAAGGCCTTCACTACGCCGGACTCCCCACGCGCTGGGCTTGGGTGATCGCGTTGGCGGGCTCATACGCGGTTCCAGTGGCGGCGTGGTTGCGTCCTCCGGCCTTGGCGGCCCCGCTTGCCGTGGAATCAGCAACGCATTCATCGAACATCACAACCGCGCCGAACGCCACCATCCTCCGCCAAGCTCCACAACGGTCCCTTGCTCTCGGTGATCTCGATCAACCGTTGCGCTGGGCGTGGATGCTCGCGTCGCTGGTACTGGTCGTATCAATCGGCGTCGGTGCGACGCGTCTCGTACTACTGCGGCGCGGCTGGAGGCGAGCCCACGTCGATGGCCGCGACGTGTTGATCTCGCCGAAGTTCGGCCCCGCCGTTGTTGGTGTGTGGATTCCGCGGATCGTGCTGCCGGACTGGGTACTGCAGCTCCCACCGCACGAGCGCGAATTGGTGTTCGCGCACGAAGAGCAGCACATGCGCGCTGCCGATCCGATACTAAACGCTCTGGCGTTCTCGCTCCTCGCCCTAGCCCCGTGGAATCCCGCGCTATGGTGGCAATGGCGGCGGCTGCGGCTTGCTGTCGAAGGGGATTGCGATGCGCGGGTGCTACGCCAGGGCTGCTCGATGGCCGCCTACGGCGATCTGTTGCTGCGCGTGGGGACGAAGCGCCGTGCGCAACTCCTCCGCGTGGCGGCGTTCGGTGAACCGGTTTCGTTCCTCGAGTTTCGTATCCGGCGCATGATCGCGAGGGTGCCGCGATGGCGCTGGGCGGGCGTCGGGGCCGCCGTAGTCGTGGCCACAGTCGCGATCGTCGGCGCTTGTGAGGCGCCGCGCCCATTCGTACCGGCAGCACTCGCGCAGGAACCTGCGAGTCCGATGACGAGACAGCAAGCGGCGTGGGTGCGCGAGAATGTGCGCCAGTTCTTTCCGACGCTGGGCGACTCCAACGGTCCGCCGCTCGCTGCCTACCTGATCCATGACGCGCGCCTGCACGTTTACCAGGCCACGCTGACGCAACGTATTCGGGATGCGATCACGACGGCCGACGTCAGGCGAGTTTTCCCGGCCTACGACTCAGGACACGACGACTGGACCATGGTGGACCCCGCAACGCTGCAAGGAATCGTGCGCAACAACGTGCGCGTGATCCCGATACATCACGATCCGCAGCCGCAGGATACGATGCCGAGCTTGCGGGCTCTCCTCGAGGAGCCTCAGCCTGACGCCATGCGATTGGAGCCTAACGGGGCCCTCAGCCTTCTCCATGCAGACGATAGTGTCGTGCGGCAGCTCGAGGACAGGCTCGAACAACTGCGTTGGCAGCAGCGCGATGAGACTTTGCGTGAATTGGCTCGACGCTCGGAACCCGCGGCATTTGAGTCCCACATCGCCATCGCGCTGATCATTGACTCAGAGAATCGGCTTCTCGCCCACGCGTCCGGGACGCAGGCGCCCGGCAGGGCGTCCTGTGTCGACGTCCTGACGCAACTGCTTCCTGCTTACCGAGCCACGCGATTCGAGATCAGCGGCTGCATGATCACCGAGCCCCGCAAAGGTGGGGTCGTGTACTGGGGACAGATTAAACCGTAGCTTTCGTGCGACTGACGACGCCCGCCTCCTCGAGGGCCGCCTGGGCCGCGGCGAGGCGGGCGATCGGCACCCGGAAGGGTGAGCACGACACGTAGTTCATTCCCACCCGGTGGCAGAACTTCACCGAGCTCGGCTCACCGCCATGCTCGCCGCAAATCCCGACCTTGAGATCGTGCCGCGTCTTCCTGCCGAGCTTCACGCCCATCTCGACCAGCTTACCCACACCTCCCTGATCGAGACACTGGAACGGATCCTCCGACAAGAGGCCGTGCTCGACGTAAAACGGCAGGAATCGGCCCGCATCGTCGCGTGACAGGCCGAATGTGGTCTGCGTGAGATCGTTCGTGCCGAACGAGAAGAACTCCGCTTCGTTCGCGATCTCGTCGGCCGTCACCGCGGCGCGCGGCAGCTCGATCATGGTGCCGATGAGATAAGGCACCGCGCGGCCTTCGCGATGGAACACCTCCTGCGCCACCCGCCGGACGATGGCCGTCTGGTTCATGAGCTCGCGCACATCGGCGACGAGCGGGATCATGATTTCGACCGTCACCTTCTTGCCGCGACTTGCGACGTGTCCGGCCGCCTCGAAAATCGCCTGCGCCTGCATCTCGGTGATCTCGGGATACGTGATGCCAAGCCGGCAACCGCGGTGGCCGAGCATCGGGTTCGCTTCGCGCAGCGACTCGATCAGCTTCGTGAGCTGCGCCGGCGGGACCTTCGCGTGCTTGGCGAGCGCCGCGATCTCTTCGCGCGTGTGCGGCAGGAATTCGTGCAGCGGCGGATCGAGTAGCCGAATCGTAACCGGCAATCCGTCCATGACCTCGAAGATCCCCTCGAAGTCCGTCCGCTGGATCGGGAGCAGCTTGGCGAGCGCCTTGCGCCGTCCAACTTCGTCCGCGGCGACGATCATCTCCCGCATCAGCGTGATGCGGTCGCCCTCGAAGAACATGTGCTCGGTCCGGCACAGCCCGATCCCTTCAGCGCCGAACTCGCGGGCACGTTTGGCATCGACCGGGATGTCGGCGTTGGCGCGCACCCGCAGGCGGCGTTTCTTGTCGGCCCAGCCCATCAGCCGCTCGTACTCCTTGCCGACTTTGGGCGTGACCAGCTTCGCTTCGCCCAGGATCACGCGGCCGCTGGTGCCGTCGACGGTGATGATCTGACCCCGTTTCACCACGCGCCCGTTGACGCGCAACCGGCCGGCGGATGGATCGACATCGAGCTCCTTGGCGCCGACCACACACGTCTTGCCCATGCCGCGCGCGACGACCGCCGCGTGGCTGGTCATGCCGCCGCGCGCCGTCAGGATCGCGCGCGCCGCCACGATGCCATGGAAGTCCTCCGGTGAGGTCTCGGGGCGCACCAGAATCACGTCGTGACCCTTCTTCTTCAACGCTTCCGCTTCGTCCGCGTCGAATACGACTTCACCGGTCGCGGCGCCGGGCGAGGCCGGCAACCCCTTCGCGAGCACGGTGACATCGGCCTTCGGATCCACCATCGGATGGAACAGCTGGTCGAGATCCTGCGGCGGTACACGCTGGAGCGCCTCGTCCTCGGTGATCAGCCCTTCGTCCACCATTTCGACTGCGACCCGCACCGCCGCAATCCCGGTGCGCTGTGCCCGGCGGGTCTGGAGCATGTACATCTGGCCGTGCTCGAACGTGAATTCGACGTCCTGCACGTCCTTGAAATGCTTCTCCAGCTTCGTCGCCATCCGTTCGAGCTCGCGGTAGATCTTGGCGAACTTTCCCTTCTTCATCTTTTCGATGTGTTCGGGCGTGCGCGCGCCGGACACGACGTCCTCACCCTGGGCGTTGGTCAGCACGTCGCCATTCAGCACATTCTCGCCCGTGCGGCAGTCGCGCGTGAACGCGACACCGGTGCCGCAGTCGTCGCCCATGTTGCCGTACACCATCGTCACGATGTTGACGGCGGTGCCGAGGCTGTCGGGAATGCCGTGCACTTGGCGGTAGTCCTTGGCTCGACGCGTATTCCAACTCTTGAACACGGCTTCGATCGCGCCCCAGAGCTGCTCCTGCGGGTCGTCAGGGAAGGGATGGCCCGTCTTTTTCTTGACGATCGTCTTGAAATCGTGTACGAGGTCGTGCAGGTCGTCAGCCGGCAGATCGATGTCGCGTTTGACCTTGCGACGCGCCTTGGCCTTCTCAAGCTCGTCCTCGAACGGATCTTTGCCGAGGTCGAACACGACGTCGCCGTACATCTGCACGAAGCGCCGGTAGGAGTCGTACGCAAACCGCGCATTCTTCGAGCCGGCGATCAATCCCTCGACCGTCTTGTCGTTGAGGCCGAGGTTGAGAATCGTCTCCATCATGCCGGGCATCGACACCGCCGCGCCCGAACGAACCGACACCAGCAGCGGATTCTTGGGATCCCCGAAGCCCTTTTTGGTCACGCGTTCGAGATGCTTGAGGTGGCGGTCGACTTCCGCGCGCAGCGCCGGCGGGAAGCGGCCCTCTTCGACGTATTCGATGCAGAGCTTGGCGGAGATCGTGAAGCCGGGTGGAACGGGAAGCCGAAGATTGGCCATTTCGGCGAGGCCGGCACCCTTGCCACCCAGAATGTCGCGCATCGCGGCGGAGCCATCGGCTCGGCCATTGCCGAAAAAATAGACGTGTCGTTCGACGGTCATAACGCGATTATGGAGGCCGGACGGGTACTTCGGTAGGGGCAAGGGGGGGGCTTCTCTCACAAAAGTCCAATAGTCACGCGCGTCACCCCGGGTAGCCTCCGGACGTGACAAAATGGCACCGGCGAGCCCTGATCGTCGCGGCCGTGGCGATCCTGCTCGCCCTCGGCGTGGCCAAGTACTTCCAATGGTGGGATCGCTACGTCGAGACCAGCCTCGGGCAGTGGGCGGTAGCCGAGATCTCGGAGCGGACCCACGGGGTCTATACGCTCGTGCTGGGCGATCTCGATTTTCGGCCCATCGCTGGATCTCTATCG
>DATBFV010000017.1:0-13990 GCA_036558345.1 Gemmatimonadales bacterium
TGAGATGGGAAACGGTCCCAGAGAATTCTCTGGGACCGTTTGCGCTTGTGGACCTGCAGCTTATGGGCCGACTCGGAATCGAACCGAGAACCTACTGATTAAGAGTCAGTTGCTCTGCCAGTTGAGCTATCGGCCCGGGGGGGGAGAGGCGGAAAAATCATCAGGCCCCGAAGCCGAAGCAAGGGAACGACTGGGCAATCCGATCCTGGCGCCCCACTCGTCGGTCAGCTTGAACGTCTCGCTCATCGGAAACCGCAGCACCCAAAGCCGGCGCGCGAGATCCTTGAGCGACCAAATGACCGTTCGCTGCACCTCGACCGAGGACCACTGCCCGAAATCGTTGTGCGCGAGGTCGGTCCGAAGCGCCTCGGCGATACTGGCAGCGAGCTCCTCGTGCTCCTGCGCGTGCTGGCTCTGTGATACTGGAACCTTTTTGGTCCCCTTTTGGGGACCTTCGCCTTCGCCCCAGAGTACCCACTCGAGCGTAACATCGGAGATCCCAAGCTCTTTCGCCTTGGTCACGATCAGGCGGGCGACGTCCGCCGGGAATTTCTCCCTATGCGGCCATTTCTTTATAGCTGCTTCAGTTACACCACCGCCTAGCGCTGCGGCGAACTGCCGGTAACTCAAGGAGATACCTTCCCAAGGGCTGAAGACGTCCAGGAGCACGCCCAGCCGACTCGCTACGGGGACCCGTTTCGGGCCTGTTTCGGGCTTGACAGGTGACAAGATTTGCCTACTTTCGGTGTCCATGTATGGCGACCTAGGGACCAAATACGTCCTGAAGGTGACGCCTTAGTCGAGTGCAGTCAAGCGCCCAGCCCTTGGAGAACTTTATGTTCGTTCGCCGCTCCCTCATGGTCGCCGCTCTCGCGCTGTCTGTTGCGCGTTGCGCGGATCAACCCACGGCGGTGAAAGCTCCCGCGGGCCCCCAGTTCCTGCGCTGGGCGGACGCACCTCAGTTCTCTGCGCGCACCAGCGATGCTCACCCGCGCCGCTCCGGAGCGATGGCGCTGACACCTCCCCTGAGCCTCGACCAGTACGTCGTGTCGTTCTGGGCGGTTCGCGGTGAGTCGCGGTCGGTCCAGATCAATTACAGCAGCAGTATCGATAGCGTGGTGCATCCGTTCCTCATGCTCACGACGACCGATCCGCAGTGGGTGCCGGGCGTCGGCGAGCTGGCAGTGGGCGATTCCGTCCTCATTACGGTCACGGTCGATACGACCAAGATCGGCGTCAGACTCGAGCCGAGTCGTATGGTGTTTGGTGAACCCGCGCAGCTCACGGTCTGGTACGGTGGCGCCGGCGGTGACTTGAACGGCGATGGTGTGGCCGACAGCACCGATGCCAGCATCGAAGTGCAGCTGCTGGGCCTCTGGTATCGCGAAGGCCAGAACGATGATTGGAGCAAGGTCGGGGCGTCGCAGTCCGTGGACGAGAAGTCGTTCACGTACGCCCTGCCGCACTTCTGCGAATACGCGATCGCAGAAGACGCCCTGATGGAGTGGAACGTAGGCTGGTAAGAGAGAGGATCGCCGCCAATGTCTAAAGATCAACTCTCGGGCCAGCGCCTCAACGAGGCGTCTCCGGTCATCGCGAAAGCCCGCGCACTCACGGCCGCCGGCCATCATGCCGCCGTCGTCGAGTTCCTGGGCAGCCGAGACCAGAGTGAGCTCGAGGACCCGACCCTCGGGTTACTGTACGGGATCGCGCAGGCGCGTCTGGGCCGGCACGAGCAGGGCCTGAAGTGGATCGATAAGGCCCTCGCCGCGGCCCGCGCGCAGCAAGACCGCGCGGTCGAGCGCCACGCCCTGAACGCCCGCGGCGCCATCGCCCTCGTGAGCGGCAACTTCACAGAGGCCGCCGACTACTGCACGCAGGCCCTGATGGCCGCGAGCCGTGACGGCGATCATGCGATCACGGGACGCGCCTCGAACAACATGGGCATCATCAGTCATCTCCGCGGCCGCTACGCCGAGGCCATTTCCTCCTGGGAAATCGCCGCCGCCGCGTCGCACCGCGCCGGGATGCAGGTCAACGTTGCCGACTGCCATCACAACCTGGCCAACGCCTATCGCGAGCAGGGCGCGTTCGACAAGGCGCTTGCGACCGCCGATCAGGCCGTGGCCCTCGCTGAAGCGGCCAAGGATCAGACGCTGTACGCGTCGACGCTCCGTGGGCGCGCCGAAATCCGCATCGCGCGCAGCGAGCCCGAGCTCGCCCGCCGCGATTTCGACCGCATCCGCGTCATCCGCGGCGAGATGCCCGATCCCGTCGCCGAAGCGGAAGATCTCCGCATCCTGGCCCTCGCGCTGATCGTCGAAAACCAGCTGCCCCGCGCCGAGAAATCGCTGCGCGAAGTCATCGGCCGCGCCGAGCTGCATGAGCGGTTGCTGCTGCAGGGTGAAGCGACGCGCGATCTCGCCAGAGTGCTGCTGCTCACCGGCCGCACCGGCGAAGCCGAAGCTGCCGCGCAGACCGCCAAGGGCATCTTCGCCCGCATGGGCGCCGAGAGCGAAATCCGCAAGCTCGCCGCCCTGGGTTGGGACGAGGTGTTCGCGGCGCAGCTCTCCGGCTCGCTCGCTCCGGTCCACGTCGCGCAGCAGTTCGCCGACGCCGGCCGCTACGCCGAACTGTTGACGTACCTCGAGCAGCGCTCCAAGGACGAGCTCGAGGAGTCCGCCTTGCTTACGCTGCTCCTCGGCATCGCCCACAGCCGCCTCGGCCGTCTCGAGGTAGGCCAGCAGTGGGCCATGGTAGCGCAGCTGCGGGCCCGTTCGCTCAAGGACCGGATGATGGAACTCCGTGCCCTGAACGTCTGCGGTGCCATCGCGCTGGAGCGCGGCGGCATCGACGAAGCCACGTACTTCTTCACGCGCGCCCAGGAAGAGGCGACCGACGACAACGACATGGCGACGGTGGGCCGTTGCGCCAACAACCTCGGCATCATCGCGAACATGCAGGGCGACTATAAGCGCGCCGTCATCGCGTACACCCGTGCAATCGCGTCGTACGAGCAGGCGCACTTCGGCCGCGGCGTGGCGGAAGCCCGTCACAACCTCGGCATCGTGTGCCGCGCGCAGGGCCGGCTCGACCGCGCCCTCGAGATCGCGCGGACCGCGATTCAGGAAGCGCACGCGCTGGGCGACCAGCAGCTCACCGGCCAGGCCGTCGCCGGGTTGGCCGAGATCCATGTCTCCCGCGGGGAAGGCGAGCAGGCGCTGGCTGAGGCCGAGCGCGCCATCGCGACGCACCGCGAGATGAAGGACCCGGTGCGCGAAGCCGAAGACCTGCGCATCAAGGCCGGCGCCCTGAGCCTGCTTGGTCGCCGCGAAGAGGCCGAGACTATCCTGCGCAGTGTGATCGAGCGCGCGAGCGAGCATGGCCGTCCCCTGCTCCACGCGATGGCCGAGCGCGATCTCGCAGTCCTGTTGATCAATGCCGGCGACGTCGTGGCGGGCAAGGCCGCGGCGCAGAACGCCCGCTCAATCTTCCAACGCCTGAACGCGCGGGCCGAAGTCGACCGGCTCGATGACCTGCTGGAGACTGCATGAGTTTCCAGCGCGGCAAGCTCTCGAACTATGCCATCGGCTGGTAATCAGGCGCCCCCAGCCGCCCAGGTCCCGATGGAGGACCGCCGCAGCGGGCTCGAGCGGCGATCCGGCATCGACCGCCGGGGCGCGACCGACGTGGAGACAGCCGCCATGCCATTGCAGCGCGTCTTCCCACACGCGCGCCTGACCGAGAGTGAAGCGGCAGAACGCGCAGCCGCGATCGAGGCACACCGTCGCGAGCTCGGCACGCGCTTGGGCCGCAACGTCGGCGCGGTCGTCGCGGCAGTCGACTACCTGCTCAACATCAGCGGCGACCTCGTGTCCCCGACCATCGTGGAGCACGAAGCGCTCGAGCTGCTGGAACACCGCTCAGTCACGGATCCGCTCACCGGGCTCTTCAATCGCTACCACTTCGACGCGACGATGACGCGCGAGATCGCGCGCTGCCGCCGCTATGGTGTGCCGCTCTCATTGCTGCTCGTTGATGTCGATCGCTTGAAGCTGCTGAACGACCGCTGGGGCCACCACGCCGGCGATCAGGCGCTGAGCCGCGTCGCCGTGGCCATCCAGAAGAGCCTCCGCGGTACCGACATCGCGGCCCGCCTGGGCGGCGATGAATTCGCGATCATTCTGCCCGACACCGACGCGGTCGCCGGACTCATCGTGGCGACTCGCATCCGCCGCAACCTCGTGGAGAACGCCTCTACGATGGTCACCGTCAGCGGGGGCCTGGTCGAGCTGCCTCGCGACGCCACACAGCCATCAGCCGCGCAGATGATGCTGGTCGCGGATCACGCCTTGTATGCGGCGAAGAATTCGGGCGGTAACTGCGTCGTCCAACGCGAGTACGAGTCGGAGGAGTAGGCCTGGCCACCCTCAGGTTCGTTCGTCGTTCGCTCGTGGTCGCTGCCCTCGCCATCTCGGTCGCGCGTTGCGGGGATCAACCCACAGCGCCGCACCCGGCGGCCCCTCGGCTTCTCAACTGGGACCCGACCGTGGTCTTCAGCGCGAGCGTGAGCCAGCCGGGTACCGACAGCACCGGCGCGGCGTTCATGTCGGCTCCACTGAACCTCGAGCAGACATACGTCAAGTTCTGGGCAGTTCGCGGGGCGTCCCGCTCCGTGCAGATCAACTACAAAACATCCCACGATTCCACCTCGCAGCCCTTCTTGCTGCTGACCACGACCGATCCGCGATGGGTGCCCGACATCGGCTGGCTCGCGATGGGCGACTCGGTGCTCATCGCCGTCAAGGTGGACACCAGGCAACTGAAGGTGTCGCTGGAGCCGACTGGTCTCCAGTTCGGGGCGCCCGCCACGCTGACTCTTTGGTATGGCGGCGCCGATACAACGACCGATACCGACGACCTCGACCTCGACCTGTTCTATCGCGAAGACCACAAGCATTCCTGGACTGAGCTCGGGGCGACCCAGTCGCTCGTGGAGAAGTCGTTCACATACAACATCCCTCACTTCAGCGACTACGCTATCGCGGAGCTGAACGAGTGGACTGTGGGTTGGTAGGAATCGGGGGATGCCTCCAAGGGGAATCGAACCCCTGTTCCCACCTTGAAAGAGTGGTGTCCTAGCCGTTAGACGATGGAGGCGGAGCGAGTAGCGGTAACGGGATTCGAACCCGTGTTTGAGCCTTGAGAGGGCTCCGTCCTAGTCCCCTAGACGATACCGCCATCGGCGGGCGCGGGTGAATATCGCCAACCCGCGCGGACATGGTCAACCCGCCCTCGGCGGCGCAGCGTCTCGGCGTCTAGATTAGTGGCCCGATGAAGGGCCTCTTCTCCAAGCTCATTCCTGAAGTTCTGATTCTCGGCGCTGCGGCGCTGCTTCTGCTGCATCCGGCGCTGCGGGCCGCCGCAGGCGGTCTCGACCGTGTGTTCCCGTTCGCGGTTGTCGCGGCAGCCCTCCTCCTCGGGTGGCGCTTCAATCGCTCGCGACTGATCTTCGCAATCGCGCTGCTCGCGCTGACCGAATACATCCTGGTGCAACCGGTTGAGACCTCATACGATCGCGTGCTGTTCCACGCGATGACGTTTTTGCTGCCGGTGAACCTCGCGCTCGTGGCGCTCCTGCCCGAGCGGGGCATCCTCACCCCGGCCGGGCTTATGCGCTGGGTGATGCTCGCCGTCCAGGTCCTGCTGATCGTCTTCCTGGCAAGATCGTTTCCCGAAAAAGCGCTGGATTTCTTGAGCGCGCATCTCCTGCCGCGGCGCCTGACGGCTTGGACGCCGCTGCGACAACCCGCAATCATTTGTTTCCTGGCGATTACTGCACTGTTGTGCTTGGCGTGGTTGCGTGAGCCGCAGTCACCGGTGCGCGGCTACTTCTACGCCCTCACCGCCGTCTTTGCGGCGCTATCGTGGCCGGCCGCGGGTCCAGGCCAGGAGATCTGGCTCGCGACCGGCGGACTCGTTCTCGTCGTCGCGGTGATCGAAGCCTCTTACATGATGGCCTACCGCGACGGCTTGACCGAGTTACCCAGCCGGCGCGCGCTGAATGAAGCGCTCCCGCGGCTCTCCGGTCAGTTCAGCGTCGCCATGGTCGACGTCGACCACTTCAAGCGGTTCAACGATACCTACGGCCACGACGCCGGCGATCACGTCCTCCGCCTCGTCGCGGCGCGACTGGCGCAGGCACCGGGCGGCGCCACCGCCTACCGCTATGGCGGTGAGGAGTTCGCGCTTGTCTTCCCCGGCAAGGGCCAGGACGAGTGCGTTCCCCACCTCGAGGAACTCCGCGAGACGGTCGAGACGAGCAAGTTCACGATGCGGCGCCGCTTCCGACCGCGGATCAAGCCCAAGACGGACAAGGGGCGCAAAAGCCGTCACGCGATCATGATCACGGTCAGCATCGGTGTCGCCGAGCGGAATCAGCGGAATGCGTCGCCGGAACAGGTCGTGCAAGCGGCAGATAAAGCCTTGTATCGGGCCAAGGAGGCTGGCCGAAACCGCGTATCCACGTAGCTTCGGCTGCGTGATCCTTCTTCTTTATTGTTGCGCCGTCCTGGGGGGGCAGCAGCAGACACCAGGCCCCCCCAAAGCGACGCACACGCCGTTGCCCTCACACCTCTTTGACGAGAGCACGCCGCTCACGCTGCGGATCGAAGCCGACCTCCGTGCACTGAAGGGCGATCGCGGCACCGAGCCAAAAGAGCACCCCGGCGTGCTGCGCTTTGGCACCGGCGCCGATACGGGCAGTGTGCCGGTGCAGCTCCGGACGCGTGGCATTTACCGGCTGAAGAACTGCAGCTTTCCGCCGATCCGTCTCGATCTGCCGTCGCACAAAGTGAAAGACACACCGTTCCAGGGTGAGGACCGGCTCAAGCTCGCTACGCACTGTCAGAGCGACCGCTTGTACGAGCGCAACTTGCTCAAGGAGTACGCGCTGTATCGCGTGTTCAACGCCGTGACGGACACGAGCTTCCGCGTGCGTCTCGCGCATGTCACGTACGTCGATTCCGCACGCCACGACACCGTGACCCGCTACGGGTTCCTGGTTGAATCCGATGTCGCGCTGGCGCGCCGCATCGCATCCGATCGAGTCAACGCCGACAATCTGTACGATCCGGTGATGGAGCCGTCGTACATGACGCTCGTCGCCGTCTATGAGTATCTCATCGGCAACAACGACTGGTCCGTCTGGCAGCGCCACAACATGGCCATCTTCCAACGGAAGGAAGACCCCAAGCCCCTCATCGCGGTGCCGTACGATTACGACTTCTCCGGTGCCGTGAACGCGCCATACGCCGTGCCGCCGCCGCAACTCAACATTCAATCGGTGCGGCAGCGCGTGTATCGCGGCTTTTGCCAGCCCGATAGCATTCTGCAGCTGGCACTCGCGCGCTTTCGAGCGGCCAAAGATTCGATCTATGCAGCCGTGCGTGCGGTCCCTGACCTGCCGCCAGGCGATGCCAAAGGCATGCTCGGGTATTTCGATCAGTTCTACCTGGTGCTCGGCAACCCCGGCACCGTGAACCGCGAATTCGTGCGCGGGTGCCGGCCCATGCCGAAATGAGCGAGCGCCGCGCGTTCGGTGTGACGATCAGGCTGATCGGCTATTACCTCGTGCTCGCGGTAGTGGCCCGGCTCGTGGGACGAGCGCTGCCGCAATGGGGACCGTACTTTGCCGAGCGCACTCCCGGCGCGGCCGCGGTGGCCCTGCTCGGCGCACTCGCGCTGATGTGTCCGGTGGCGTGGGCCTACATGCGCACCAAACCCAAAGTCCGCTACGACGCCTCGCTCGTGCAGACGGTCATTGTGCTTCCGGTGGTGATCTCGGGCGTGGTGCTCATCGTGCGTGACAGCATCGCGCTCGCCTTCAGCCTCGCTGGGATCGTCGCCGCGGTCCGGTTCCGCAACACGCTCAAGGACACAAAAGACGCGGTCTACATCTTTCTCGCGATTGCCGTGGGACTGGCCGCCGGTGTCCAGTCGTTCTCCGTGGGCTTCGTGGTCACGGTCATCTTTCTCGCCGTCATACTCGTGCTGTGGCGCTACGACGTGGGCACCGAGCCTACCCTGGAGAGCTTCCGGGGCCGCCTGATCGTCGAGGCGGCGTGGGCGCCGGGACTCGAGCCGGCAGTCGCCAACATCCTCGAACGGCATGCCAAACGTTGGAAGCTCGTTCACTCCGAGCCCACCGCCCTCACCTTTGCGGTCCAACTCTTCCGTGAGGGGAGTGCTGACGCGCTGGTGGCTGACGTGCGTAACGAACCCAGCAGCCAGGTGACGAGCGCGCGCTTCGTCCCGCAGGGCTCCTCCTCGCCCCCACCCCCGTGACACTGCGCTGGGACGCTCCGGACAAAGACACGCTCCGGCGCGTCGTGAGCGAGTCGATCCGCTTCTTCGGCGCGCCGCGTACTGTCTTTTTCCGTGACGCCTACTTCGATACGAGTGCCGGGGACTTACGGCAACTCGGAGCGCGCTGCCGCGTGCGGTTTGCTCCGAATGGTGAACAGCGGCTACGCGTCTCGCTCCCGGATGGGTCCGTGCTGGACGAGCGCGTGCGAGAGGTCGACGTCGCCCGCGCGCTCGCCGGCGACTCGCGCCCTGCTCGCGCGCTTCGCGCCCTGACAGAGCCTGGCAGGCTCGCGGCGTGGCTCGAGTGCGAGGTCGAGCGGACGTGTCGCACGCTCCGCCTGCCTGTCATTCCGCTGCCGTCGGGAGATCTCGTCGCGGATTGCATCACGGCCCGCCGTGGCGATCTGACCGCGCGCGTCTATCAGATTTCGATTCGGCCGAGCGTTTTCGGGCGCGGCATCGCGCGGCGCGCCGGCGCGCAATTGGAAGACGCCTATCGGCTCCGGCCGGTGAGCGGGACAGATCCTCTGCTGCGCGTACGCGCTGCGCTCGATGCGGCCGAAGGAGAATCGATCTCGCGCGAGCTGCGCGGCGAGCGCGAAGTGGCGCTCGTCGCCGTCGAACACGGTCGCATCGGCCTCTGGCGCGCCGGCGCGGAGCTGCGGCTGCCGATCGCCAAAGGCAGCGGCGAAGAGGCGTGTCGCGCGGCCTTGCGCCAGCTCGCCGGCGGTGGCGAAGGACAACTCCGCCTCCTCGGCGTCGTGCCGCGCTCAGGCGATCGCGTGCCGCTCGAGGTGTGGACGGCGCGACGACTGCACCGCAACTCGACCTCCGGCAACTTCCAATGGTTCGCGCCGGCCGAGCTGCTCGCGCGCGTTGGGTCACCCATGTTGCGCGACCCGGGTACCCTGGCGGCGCTCACGGTCGCTGCCCGCTCACCGCTGCTACCGGAATGGTCGGGCGCGGCGTTCGACACCGGCGACGAGGCTGATGCCGCGCCCGAGGATGTCGCGCGCGCGAGCCGCGTCACGCTGACGGAGCTCCGTGCCGCACTGCCGTCGGAGGAGTCGAAAGACCCGGCACGTGAAACGCCGGATCAGTTCCTGAATCCCGAATTGTCGTGGATCGAGTTCAACGGCCGGGTGCTCGCGCTCGCCGAGGACCCGAAGACGCCGCTGGCCGCTCGCATCCGCTTCCTGGCGATCTTCTCGAGCAATCTCGATCAGTTCGTGATGACCCGTGTTGGCGCGCTCAAACAGCTCGTTGCCGCCGGCAAGAATGCGCGCTCGGCCCACGGCGGCGGCTTCCGGCCGCAAGAGACGCTCGACGCCATTGCCGTCAGGCTGCATCCACTCATCGCCCGGCAGTATCGCATCTTCCACGATCTGTCCGCCGCCGGCGGTCCGAGCATCGTGAAATGGGATGCGCTGACCGATGTGGAGCGCACGTCACTGCGCGCGCGCTGTACGAACGAGATCATTCCGTTTGTCGGTCCCAAGGCCCTCACTCGCGCGCCTGGTCATCCGTTCCCCTTCATTGGCGACCGTCACATCGCGCTGCTGGTGGCGATGCGGGACCGGCCCGCGGATCCGGTCCATTACGCGATCGTGGAGCTGCCCACCGCCCTGCCGCGGTTCCTGCCGCTCGGCGCCTCTCGCTGGATCGCCACCGAAGAGTTGGTGCGGGCGAATCTCGACCTGCTCTATCCGGGACGGACGATCGCCGGCGCGCACGCCTTTCGATTGACGCGCAGCGGCGACTTGCAGCTCGACGAAACGACGACCGCCAACTTCCTCCAGGCGATCGAAGAAGAGCTCGCCCGTCGCAAGCAGAGTCCTGTGCTGCGCGTCGAGCTCGAAAGCACTACGCCACAGCCACTCCGCGACCTGCTGCAACGTGAGCTGCGCTTCGAAGAGAGCGAGCGCGACAGCACGCTCAGTCCGGCCGACGTGTACATCGCCGATGGTCCCATCGATCTGGGCGGCCTGTTCGAGGTTGCCGCAGATGGTGGATTGCCGGACTATCCGCCGATCGCGCCGGCTGATCCGTTTGCGCCAAACCGGCCGATCGCCGCGCAGCTCGATCACCACGACGTGCTGGTGTACCATCCGCACGATTCGTTTCCCGCCACGGTGGAGCGGTTCATCTCGGAAGCCGCGGACGACCCCGCCGTCCAGGCGATCAAGCTGACGCTCTACCGCCTCGGCGAGACGTCGCCCTTGGCGGAGGCGCTGCGCCGCGCGGCGGCGGCCGGGAAAGACGTGTCGGTCGTCGTGGAGCTGAAGGCGCGCTTCGAAGAAGCACGAAACATCACTTGGGCTCGCAATCTGGAGCGAGACGGCATCCACGTCGTGACCGGGCTCGTGAGTCTCAAGACGCACGCCAAGCTCGCACTGGTCGTCAGTCGCGCCAAAGACGGACGCGTGCGCCGATACGCCCACATCGGCAGCGGCAACTACAACGCCGGCACGGCGCTCGTCTATACCGATGTCGGCCTCTTTACCGCGGATCCGCGCATCACCGGCGATGCCCATGCCTTGTTCAACGAGCTGACCGGGTCGAGTCACGCGCCGCAGGTCGAGTTACCGCATCTCCTGGTCGCGCCGACCGACATGTTGGAGCGGGTGCTCGCCCGGATCGATCGGGAGGCCGAGCATGCCCGTGCCGGTCGTCCGGCGCGCATTCGAGCCAAGCTCAACGCGTTGTCCGATTCCACGGTGATTCAGGCGCTGTATCGTGCCTCGCAGGCCGGCGTCACGATCGATCTCGTGGTCCGCGGGATCTGCACGCTGCGACCGGGAGTCCCGGGGCTCTCCGAGCGCGTTCGCGTCGTCAGCATTCTGGGCCGCTTCCTCGAACACGCGCGGATCTATCACTTTGGCAACGGTGGCGAGGAGGAGTATTACATCGGGTCAGCCGACTGGCGGCCGCGGAATCTGCGGCGACGGGTGGAGGTTCTGGCTCCGGTATTCGACTCGGCCGCGCGCGAACGTCTGGATGCCATCCTGACCGCCGAGCTGGCGACGCCGAATGCCTGGCTGCTCCGAGCGGACGGCGGCTACGATCTCCCGGAAAATGAAGAGGCCGCAACATCAGACACACGGCGGGCGTAAAATGATTTAGTGAGAAAGCGGAGAGTCTATGACCCGTCCATTCTCGGCCTGCATCACACTCTTAGGCATTGCATGCGCGCCACAGCCTCCGAGCGATTTCGCTCCAGCAGCGAGTCTGGTCCAGCAGATCCGTGAGATCCGAATCATCCCCCAAAACCCGCGAGCCTGCCCCGGCGAGACGATCCACGCCGACTACGCGGCAGTCCTCGCTGATGGTTCGACAATTCCGTTCGCGGAGTCCTACAAGAACAAACAGCGTCCCGAGCTGCACGTGCAGTTTCTCGAGCGCCGGAGTCCCGACGCCGTCGCGCGCGACAACGGTGATTGGGCGGCGGAGCCCAACCCGCTCGCCACTGTGTCCACCGGCTTTCGTCTCACGGCCGCCCTGCGCGTCAATCCGAAACTCACGAGCACTATCGTGCTCCCGCCCGCGTACGACTGTATGGACCATCGGTTCGCGTTCTCGGGCAGTTCAGGAGTGGGGAGCTTCAGTGGCGACAAGGGGCCGGATGTAACCGTCCATCTCGACGTGCAGCGTTCGCCGTTCTACAAAAGGCTGTACGTTGCGGAGATCCAGGCCGGCGCCGCGCGTCCCATGTATGTCCTGGCGGACTCGAGTGCGATTGGTCTGACGGAGTGGCTGGTCGTCGAGTCGCGGGGTGGCGATGGCGGCAATGGCTGGGCAGGCTCGAATGGAATCGACGGCATCCCCGGCTCAGCCGGATGCCCCGGAGGACGAGGTGGTAACGGAACGAACGGCAGCGACGGCGGCGCAGGTGGGGACGGCGGTGACGGCGGCCGCATCACGATCGTCGTTCCTCCGAATCGGCCGGAGCTCGCGAATCTGGTGAAGACGGTGAGCTGGGGCGGCAGCGGCGGCTCCGGCGGAGAGGGCGGGCATGGTGGTGCCGCCGGCCGAGGCGGCGCGGGAATGTTCGACAGCAATAATCAGCCGTGCGACAATGGCGCCGACGGATCAGCAGGTCTCGATGGATCGCGAGGGCGGAGCGGCTTTGCGGGATCGCCAGGACCGCGGACGACGGTGGCGAGCGCGGCGGTGAAAGAACCGTAGCGCTGCGCTGCTCTTTGTCGCGCGAGAATTCCCATCAGCACGAGCGTCACGGCGATTTGCACGAAAATCACGGTGACCAGCGCGATGGGCCGCCCGGCGAGGAGCCCTTCGGGTCCCGGCACGGCTGGCGAGAGCAGCGAGAGATTGGCGACGTTCCCGATGATGATGAGCGCGAGTAGGCCACGTGCGCCGCGATACACCCACCAGCAGAAGACCCCATACGCGAGCTCGAGCACGAACGCACCGAACGGGGCCGCTCCATAAAGCCCCAATCCAAGAGCGGGGCTGGGCCGTCCAGGCCAGAGCACGATATCGTGGGCGTGCGTGAGGAGATCGAGGATCAAGTGTGAGATGATCCCGAGTCCGACGGCTCGGCCCAAGAACTGTTGACCGAATCCCTTCTCGATCACTAGCCACGCGAGGACAGCCGCGCCGGCGGCGGTCAGGACGGAATGCGAGAAGGGCATGTATGCCAGATGAATGTCGGCTACACTCCGAACCACTGGCTCTGTGCTGGTCCGTTCAACGCCGAGATAGTTCAGGAGCACCCATGCGAGCTCCATGGCCTGCACCGCGACGAGCATCGGGGCGAGCGGTACAGAGGGGTAGCGACGCTTGATGAGTAAGGCGGTCGCGGCGTGGTCCACAGCGAACATTGTGATCTCCCGTGGTAATGGTTAGCGACTGCTAACTGCGCGGCCAAAAAAAATCATCCAGCCAGCCGTTTGAACGTTGCGGCCAATGCGTCTTTCCAGCGTTTCGCCGGGCCGGCGAGGACGCCTACCTGGATCATTCGAGCCACCTCGGCCAGCGTCCCCTGCAACGCGGCGGCAGCCAAATCGGGATGCGGCGCTCCGCCCGTTCGGGCGAGCGATCGCGCAAGTCCGATCATGGTGTTGCGTCGAACCTTCGCACCGGACCTGGGCCAGAGCACCCGGGCGCTATCCGACAGGAACGCGATCACGTCGGGATGGTCATCGATCAGCTCGAGCCAGCACGCCACGAATGCGTCAAGCTTTGCCCCGAAGCCCCGCCCTGATGCGAGCGCATCAGCGCATGACTGCCAGACGCGCGCGTGACACGTCTCGAAGAGGTGAAGTGCCAGTGCCTCTTTGCTGGCGAAATGCTTGTACAGGGCGGGGTTCGTGTAGCCGCTTGCGTTTGCGATGTCCCGAATGCTGGTCCCCTCGAGACCACGCTCACTAAAGAGTTTGAGGGCCGCCCGGAGGATCTCCTGCTTGGCCGGCGGGTCGTCGGCGCGGATGTAGAAAGGCAGAGTGATCATCTAGGGCAAGTTAGCAATTGCTAACTCAGCCTGTCAAGGGGGCAACTTCAGGAGAGACGAGCGTCTTCAGTTTTGAGACAGGCCCGGCAGGAATCGAACCTGCAACCCCCGGTTTTGGAGACCGGTGCTCTACCAATTGAGCTACGGACCTAG
>DATBFV010000018.1:0-9257 GCA_036558345.1 Gemmatimonadales bacterium
AGGCGCTGTGCGCCCCGGAGTACCTCGCGGTGATCGGCGGGAATCCACCGATGGACCGCGCCGGCCACGAAGGATTTGCGCTGGCCTTCTACGGCGCGTTCCCCGACCTGCATCACGAGATTCAGGAAGTCTTCGCGACCGAAGACCGCGTCGCCGTCCGCTTCGTCCTGCACGGCACGCACACAGGGGCATTCTTCGGGATGCCGCCCACCAATCGGTCCATCACCGCCGCGGCGAACGTCATCCTCCACGTCGCGGACGGCCGGGTGACGAAACTCCTGGGCGTGTTCGATGAAGCCGGATTGATGCGTCAGCTTGGCGCCTGAGTGATCGTGTCGTGGCCAACGCTCAGGCCGTCCAGCTGCCGTAACCAGAGGGCCGCTACGCCCGTGACGTCAGGCGCGCCTTGTCCAGTTTCACCAGCACCGTGTACTCGGGATCGACGAGCTGGACGATCGGCGCGCGCGAGTTCTGTGCGACGAACTGATAGGCGTCGAGCTCGCTCATGCCGGCCTGGCGCTGCACCCAGCGGACCATGGCTTTGAACGCGACACGTGCGGCGTCCTCGAGCGGCCGGCCGGATCCGACGAACATCACCTCGGCGGCGTTTTCGATCCGCGGCACCGGCGTCGCCTGTCCCTTGAGCACCTCGACGTACAGCTCGACGTTCATCGCTCCTTCGATCGCGGCGCCCATGATTTCGCCTTCGCCCATCGCGTAGTGGCCGTCGCCGATGGAGAACAACGCGCCGGACACGTTGACACCCAGAAACACGGTATTGCCCGCGCGCACCTCCCAGCAGTCCATGTTGCCGCCGAAGGGGCCGGGCACGATCGTGCTGCGCACTTCCGCCATCGCGGGGGCGACGCCAAGGCAGCCGAGGAACGGCGCGATCGGCACTTCCCACGTGTGCTTGCCATCCTGCGACGTCGTGCGCGCGCGCGTCTTCGCTGCATCGACTTGGTAGCGCCACACGACTTCCGGCAGGTCCGGTCCGAGTATGGCGGTGCGATCCGTCGGGGCGAGGAGGCCCCAGCCCGGACCGCACGATGACACGGCGTAGTCACGCGCCGGCTCCACTTTCAGAAGGTGCACGGCTACGGTGTCGCCCGGCTCTGCGCCCTCGATGAAGAACGGACCGGTCTGCGGGTTGTCGTGGCCGGGCGTCATCACTTTCGACGGCAGGTCCTTCGACGTGTTCACCGCGCCGTCGTAGCAGTCTTCGGTCCACGTCACGATGCGCGTGCCGGACTTGATGCGATGCCTGGGCGCCGCGCCGCCAAACGTGTACACGAGATCGGAATGCTGCGGCGTCCACGAGAGCGTGGCCGAACCGGCGGGAACGGATGTCAACAGCGGCGTAGGACGACTGGCATCAACCGCTTGTGCCAGTGCCGGCGCGATTGATGACGCCTCCGGCGCACTCTTCGAGCAGGCAATGGCAGCACTGGCGAACCCGAGCGGCAGATGCGTGAGAAATCGACGTCTGTTCAGCATGACGCCGACGATACTACGTCAGTTCAGTCGGCGCGCAGCGCGTGCAACGGATCGATTCTCGTCGCGCGCTGAGCGGGCAGGTACGCATCGGCGATCGCTTCTGCCTCTGTCCGTTTAGGGAGTCGGACGTCTTGCGTTCTTGGATGAACATCGTCGGTCTCTTCAAAATGGCGGTTGTACAGCGTCTGCGAGTCGTTGGGATCGGCGCCCGCGCCGAGCAGCAGCGTCGCGAGCTCCTGCGCGTGCGGGTGCGCGAGCTCGTTGATCGTGTCTTCGCCACGGCCGAACGCACCGGTGAGCGCGGTGCACGCGTAGCTGCCATTCCACAGGAAGCCGGCGTTCGGATCAGCGCCGCGCTCGAGCAGCAGCCGCGCGACGTCAACCGTCGATCGCCCGACTGCGCCATCGTCCATCCGCGAGTAGCACGCATACAGCAGCGGGTCCCAACGCAGCGGACCGCCGTTGGCCTTGACGAGCGCGGGATCGAGATCGAGCATCGCCCGCACATTCGCGACATCTCCGATCGCAGCGGCGGCGTAGACGTTGGCGCTCGCGATCTCGGGATGATCGGCCAGCAGCCGCCGCGCCTTTGCGACATTCGTCCGCTGCCAGTCGCCATAGACAAGGCAGGCCAGCCGAACGAAGACGTCAGCGCGCGACGCCCCTGGGTCCGGCGGCGGGGGCGTGCTCCAAACGAACCGCTCGATGGCGGCGAGGTACTCCTTCAGGCTCATCCAGCTGGCAAAGCCGTAACTGCGCGCGGTAACGAACTGCGCATCGGCAAGCGTCCAGCGAGCGCCCGGACCGGTTGCGCGCGGATGGAATTCCTTTACCCGCGCCAGCGCGTCGCCCTTGCCGTCACGCACGTTGTTGTGTAAGCGCTTGGCTTCTTTCCGCAGATGTTCGAGGCACGGATTGTTGGGCAGCGGACGCGTCGGCATAGCGACCTCCTCGCCCGCCTGGAGCGGGCTGGCGGCCTGAAGTCCGCAGCATCAGGCGAGGAAGCGGCTTGCCTTCGCAACGAATGACCGTCGGGCGGGCTTGGCCCTTTCCGCGGACTGGATGCGCCCCTACGCGCGTCGTCCAGTATAGTCGATGACCGATGGTCGCCTGCGGCATGAATCCGACGCAACAGTCAGGTCTTCTGACAGTGCACCCTGAACCGGAGTCGAAATGGCCGAACCGAAACCATCCAAGCCGGTGAATCCGAATTCCCGTCACGATGGCATGGGCGGTGGCGTTCGATGACGCCGATGCGAGCGGAATTGGACCGCGCGACACGAAGACTCGTCAGGCTTCCAGCAACACTGAGGCGAGTGCGTCCGATCCTGCTTGTCGCCGCAGCGACGCTCGCGATTGTCGATTTGACCGCAGTCATTCTCTTGGTTTCTGGCGTCCGGAGACGGGTGTTCGTCGGTTTCCGAATGATTCGCCCGCATGACGTCATCGGCGCCGCTCAGGTTGCTGCCATGTTGTGTGGAATCGTCATGGTCTTGGGCTGGCATCGTCGAGCCATTCGTTATGCCGCCTGTGCCACTCTTATCGGAGTGGCGCTCCTCACAATGGAGGTTGCCGCGGGGAGCCAGAGACGAACCTTTCCGAGAAGCGACGCTGCACTCATCGAAAGCTACACGCTGATGGCGACGCAGAGAAGACTCGTCGTCGGTCCGTACTCCCGTTACGGGTGGCATCATCCCGGGCCCCTCTACTTCTGGCTTGCGGCTCCCTTTTATGCGCTGGCGAAGTTCAAGAGCTCCGGAATTCATGTTGCCGTTGACTGCATCAACGCCTCATCGGTGCTCATCGCCGCCTGGATCGCCGCGCGCTTCGCATCGCCGGCACTGATCGCCGCGTTTTTCGTTGCAATTGTCGGATATCTGTGGCGAGCCAGGGAGATGTTCGTCAGCACGTGGAACCCGCATGTCCCTATTCTTCCGACGATGGCACTGACATTCGTCTGCGCGGCAATTGCCTGCGGCGAAGTTGCGCTGCTTCCAGTGGCGGCTTTTCTCGCCAGCTTCATCGCCCAAACCTATATCGGCCTGGTGCCCTGTGCAGCCGGGTTGTGCTCGATCGCCATTGTCTCCGCGGCAGCAACGTCCCGTCTCGAGCGCGGTGTGTGGATCGATGCCCGCACCAGGCGTGCGGTCAATCTGACCGCCTGGTTGCTCATCCTCCTCTGGAGTGGTCCGATTGCCGAGCAGATGGTAAATAGCCCTGGCAACCTCACGCAGACCGTACGTTTTTTTGGTGAGTCACACGCAAGACCGCCGATGAGAGACGCGTTTGTCGCGTGGGCGGTCAATGTTACCGGACCACTCGTGCCCAACTTCCGATTCGATGGCGGCGCTGGTGTGATCCCAAGCCGGGAATCTTGGCCAGTGGTCGGAGCGGTGCTTCAACTCGTCTTGCTCGCTCCGACCATTCTCCTGTTCAGGGCGAAGGGCCACCGTTTCAACGCGGCGTTTGCCGGCGTTGTCTTGGTCGCGCTGACCATTGCCCTTTGGTCCGTCACCAGAATCGTGGAGACAATCCCCGCATATGGGATCGTATGGATAACGGCGATTGGACTGCTTGCCACCGCAACGCTTTGTGCGGCCGGCGTCGACCTCTTCACCGGGCAGCCGATGGGCCGCTCTCGCCCCAGCTGGACGACGACGGTGATTTGCAGCATGTTTCTCGCAGCCTACGGCACGATCGTCGGGCAGGTCCCAACTCGAGCTCCCGAGAGCCTGTCACGGGAGGAGAGACAAGTGAGCACGCTGTTTGACAATCTACGAGACTACTGTGAGAGGACGGGCACCCGTCGACCGCTTCTCCGGATCGGCGAGAATATGTGGGCGATCGCCGCCGGTCTCGGATTGCAGTTGCAACTTGCGAATCGCGACTTCGCAGTTGAGCGCGGGGCGGTGTTCTTGTTCACGAATGCATTCGCGGCAAACGGGACCGAGGATGCGGTCATCACTATCGCTCCGGCGTCTCTTCACCGCGAACTCGTTGCTCGCCCCGACAACGTTGTCGTCGCGTCGGTAGATTCCGTGTACTTGGACGCCGTTAAGATTCCGCCGCATAGCGATCGATGACAGCATAAACAGGGCCTCCCCGCCTGCCGTTGCGCCATCAACGGCTTCGACGCCGCCCCGTCTAGTCTTCGCTCCGATAATCCAGTGCCCAGACGCTGGGCACGTGTTCGCGTCCGAACAGCTGGCGGCCTGCGAGCTCGAAGTTCACTTCCTGCGTGCAGATGTGTTGGACGGCGGTGCGGGCGTCCCGCATGCAACGATCCAGCGCGCAGCCGGCGTAGACGCTGCTCGCACCGGCGCCGGTGTACAGGAGATCGATCGCCTCCAGAGCACCATGGGCGGCGTAGGTGGCCGCGAGCCACAGTGCGCCCCGATCCGCCATCGTCGGCGCGTGCCCCGACCGCACCTTCTGCCAGAGGTCATCGAGCGTCCCGCTCACGTAGCGCCGGCCGGCGGCGACGAGGGCGTGAGCCCTACCGAGCCGGTGTTGCGCTCCTGGCTTGTCAGCCAGGACGCTGTTGGAGAGCTCCGGTTTTTTCGCGACGGCAAGCTTCACGAACTCGTCGATCGCGTGACGAGCAATACCGAGGGGCACGGCGCAAATGAATGTAGAAAACATCGCGATCGGGGGCATGCGGTACAGCGGCCGGTCGCTGGTGGGCGGCTCCTGAAACCACATCGTGCGGGATCGGGGGATGAACAGGTCGCGCACGGCATAGTCGTGACTGGCGGTGCCTCGAAGACCCGTCGAGTCCCAGGTGTCGATGATCTCGGTCGCGGAGGCGGGGAAGAAAAACTCCCGCATCAACGGGAGCCCCATCGGACCCATGACCGGCTCGCCGTCTTTCTGTATGACACAGCCGCCGACATACCAGTTTGCGTGGCTCGACCCGCTGGCGAATTGCCAGCGTCCGCTGATCCTGAAGCCGCCATCCGCTTCGACCGCGGTGCCGCCGGGGCGGAAGGCACCCGCGGAGATGGTCTCGGGGTCGCCATAGATCTCGCGGGCGGCTTCGAAGGGAAGCATCCCGCCGAACGTCGCGTAACACCCGCCAATCATGACGCACCACCCCACCGAGCCGTCGCCGTACGACGCCGCCTCGACGACGTTCAGGAACGTCATCGGGTCGATCTCGCTGCCACCGATCGACGTTGGCGCCATCAGCCGAAAAACGCCCGCCTGCTGGAGCGCGTCGATGACCGGACGCGGGACCTTGCGAGCCACGTCCATGTCGCGGCATTCCGCTCGGATCAGTTCCGTGAGCGAGTCGACGGCGCCTGCCGGGTCGCCACGCGTCGTTGCAGGCGGCGCGGGGTCGGCCGCAGGATTACCTGGCCGCATGGCGATTCCTCCCTGCGTGGCCGACGAGAAAGTCGTAGGTCATCTGAATAACGGACGGATCCCACATCATCGTGACGTGGGCCGGACACCCGTCCTGCACACCGTTCGGGCCGCATGGTCCCGGACCTGCCGCGACTGTCACCTCGACATTGACCGAAGTATCGGAGCAGTCGTTCTCGAAGCGTTGGTTCAGGCAGGACGATGCGACCGGGTCGACGATCTCGTCCCGGGTATTTCGAATCGAGAGGTACTCCACGCCGGTCGTGGTTTCGTCCACGAACACCGTGCGGCCCTCGAGCGTGAGACATCCATTGAGCAGGAACTGAATGTCGGCTGCCTGAACCGTCTGGCCCTTGCACGCGTAGGGTGGGTACACTTCTTTCGCACCTTCATATGCCGGGTACCCAAACGCGGCTTGCCATTCGACCGCCGCACTCGCGAAGCGGCTGCCGTGAAAGGTTCCGCCCAACGCGACGAAGTGGCGCACCGACGTGCTTCCCCAACGAGCGAGGTAGAGTCGAGCCACGACCGATCCCATCGAATGAGCCACGATGTCGACCCGCCGAGCGCCGGTCGCCGCGCGCACGTGATCGACGAGGCCGGCGAGTTGCCCGGCCTGCGTGATGGAGGAGTCGCACACCGGGCCGGAGTTGAAATAGGTCCGGAGATAGTGGCTCGGGTAGCCGTGGGCCCGAAAGAACTCCATCATCGGACGAGTGAATGCCAGGCTCTCCGCGTCTGTGTGCGGCGGAGGCGGGCAGCCATGGACAAAGATGACGGGATTGGGCCGACGCGCTCGCATCTCGCCGCTCTGCGATTGGTTGACTTCGGTGCTCTGCGGGGGAGCCGCCCGAGCAGCGACCGGGCTCGTCAGCGGTTCGAGCACGATAGTCAAGATCGCCGTCGCGATCACCCAGCCGCAAGGTGCCTCTATTGGTCTCATCGTGCCGCCCTCCTCTCTGGCCTGCTTCTGCAACGTTAGGAGCGGACGGGGAGATCGCGCATCCGTGAGACCGCGCAATTTTCAGGTGAGACCGGTGTGGGTAGTTCTACGCAGTGCTCAAACGAGCTGGTGCTCGTAGGCGTAGGCGGTCGCGGCCGATCGGGACGAGAGGTCGAGCTTCGCGAAGATGTTGCTGAGGTGCCGCTCGACGGTTCGCTCGCTGATGCACAACTGATCGGCAATCGCGCGGTTGGTCTTGCCGGCCGCGACGAGGCGAAGCACTTGGGTCTCGCGTGTGGTCAGGCCCGTCGCAGTTTTGCCACGCAAGGCGCGGGAGAGACTCTCCGCGCGCGCGAGGTCCGGCCGGGCGTCGAGCTGTTGAAAGACCCAGCGCGCGGCATCGAATTCCATCTCGGCAGCATCGCGGTCCTCGAGTGCTTGGCAGCAGAGACCGATCAGGAGCCGAACACGTGCGGCCTCGTACGGTGCCTCGATATCCTGCCAGATGGTCCACGCACCACGGAGCGAAGCAAGCGCCGCACGCGCGTCGCCGGCCGCCAGGAGAATGGCTCCCTGCGACTGCGCCGCGATTGCGTGCATGAGAGGCACGTCGAGATCGGCGGCGATCGTCGCCAGCTCGTTCGCCGAGGCGCGGGCGGCGGCGGGATCGTTCGCCGCCAGCATGATCTCCACGTGTGCAGGCAGGAGCCTGGAGCGGGTCGCCCGGCTCTGCGCTTCGTCAACGGCCCGGCGAATCGCTGCCTCCGCCGCTCGCACCTGACCCTGCGCCAGCCGCAACTGGGCAAGCCCGGGCGCTGACGTCTTCCCCCAGCGACTCGCTTCTCGATACGCCTCTTCCGCCGTGGCGAACTCGCCGCGCAGCCGGTAGATCTCGGCTCGCTGGTAGAAGGCCGCGCCTCCAGCCGGATGACCGGTCCCGCCAAGGAATTGATCGCACGCCCGCTGCGCCGTGTCGAGGGCCTCCGCCCACGCGCCGTGCAGCTGCAAAATCTCGGCGCGACGCACGAGGCACTGACCCCTGAAGGGAACCAGGTCGGGTTGAGACTCACACCAGTCGGTGAGGGCCGCGGTCCACTCCTGTGCCCGGCGGAGATCGCAGATCTCCAGGCACCCCTCGATGACGCCACAGTACACGGCGCCGACGACGAGTGGAGACACGTCATGGGCCTCGATCGCGACCATCGCCTCGTCGAGGAGTGTCACGCCCTCGCGAGCCTGTCCCATCCGGATGAGCGTCCGGCCCTGCCCGTGGTGTGCGAATGCCATCAGGTCCGGGTCGCCAAAACGGTGGCCGATCTCCGCAGCCTCACAAAACGTCGCGTGGGCACCCGCGATGTCGCCGGCCGCGATCGACTGGAGCGCGAGGGGCAGCAGGAGATAGCCCTGCTCCACGCAGTCCACGCGACCGTCGGCCAGCAGCCGGCGGGCTCGGGTGACCCATGCGCCGCCGCGCGTCCGGTCACCTCTGTTCAGCAGCGCGAACGCCAGCCAGAAGGCGCACCTGGCGGCTCGTGGCAGTTGATTGCGATTCAAGAACAGCTGATGGGCGCGTGCCCAGGCGTCGACGCTCTCGGTGTCCTTCCCGATCAAGTAGGCCGCTATGGCGAGCCGATCGAGATCCTCGGGCTCGAGCGTCGTATGCTGGTCGGCGGCCGACAACTGCGCATGAGCGTCCGCCCACGCCCGCCGCAGAAAGGCCTCCAGACCCCGCGCGAGCATGTCGACCGTCATCTTGCCCTTCGATCGAGTGGGAGTGATACCAACTCCGTTTCGTCCGCTCGTCACTTGACGAGCATACGTCATCGACCCGTGTCATCCAGCCAGAATCACGCGCAGTCGTTGAACGCGTCACCGGGATTCGACGTCGCGTGATTCATGGACGAGCCAGTTGTTCAGGAGGCACGCCTGGCGGAGTCGATTCTGCGCAGCTTTCACGCAACTCTTCGATTCCGCGGCGAGTAAGGGTCTCAAGTTCGGGACCCAAAAACCTACCGATCCGACTCGCAGTTTCGGGATCTAAGATCGGGATAGTCGGTTTCGTTTGGCGGAAGGTTGCCACGATGCTTCGTCTTGACCAACTCGTCCAGGACGCGAGATTCGGACTCCGCCAGCTGGTGCGGTCGCCTCTCGTTGCCACCGTCGCCATCCTGACGCTTGCCATCGGCATCGGTCTGAACACCGCTGTGTTCACCCTCGTGAATGCGGTGTTGCTGCGCCCACTGCCGTACCCGCACCCTGAGCGACTCGTGTGGATCGCGCCGTACAACGAACACTTCGGACAGGACACCTTCGCGTCACGCGGCGATTACCTGGTGTGGAAGCAGCAGACGCAGGTGTTCGAGAAGATGGCCGCCAATGCCACGCAGGACCTCAACCTGATCACCGCCGGCGAGGCGAGCCAGGAACGTGTCGCCTCGGTCGGTGGAGACTT
>DATBFV010000019.1:0-18746 GCA_036558345.1 Gemmatimonadales bacterium
GAGCATGCGGTCGCGCTCTATCGAGAGGACTGCCATCGACCCTGGTATCGGCCACTGTCGTGGGACCTCGCGCTTTCCTATGCGCTGAACGGTCGTGCCAGTGATGGAATTCGGGTGCTCGAGCAGTACGACACGACCGAGCGGGCGCTCGGTTCAAGCGCTTTCAGGGATACTTACCTCGTCCACCTTGCCCGCGTCCTGCTCGAGGCGGGTCGGCTTGATGACGCGGCTCGGACGTGCGACGAGGCACTGACGGTGAGCCGCAAGATCGGCGCACGCGGTTCGGAGGCGGCAACTTATGCGCTTCTTGCTGAGGTCGCCGCGCTTCGGTCTCCAAGGAGCGACGACATTGCGGAACGGCACTTGCGGACCGCGCTGCGACTGGCCGAGGAACTCGAGATGCGTCCGCTAGTCGCGCGATGCCATCAACGCTTGGCGTGGCTCTCAGAGCGGAAGGGCGATGAAGCAGGACAACGACGAAACAGCGCGATCGCCCAATCACTGCGCGAAGAGATGGGGATCGTAGATCTGGCCGCGGCGGGAATGCACTAGGCGAGTTATTCACAGTGTTGGCCCCATGAGCCCTGGCCGCCGCACTTCGGGTGCTATCTTCGTGAATGTTCTCGGCGGGTTTCGGGTCGCTGGTCCCCGCGCCCAGGATGTCCTGGTCCTCGAACGCCGGAGGAGCCGTGCTCTCCTCGCGATTCTGGCGGTCGATCTTGGTCGGCAGGTGCCCCGTGAGCGCCTCACGGCATACCTATGGTCATCGCAAACAGATGACGCGGCCCGGCACGGCTTGCGACAGTGCCTCCTAGACCTCCGCCACGCGCTCGCAAAGGCCGGTGTCGAGGCAATTCGCAGCGAGGGCGATGGCCTCGCTCTGGATCCATCCCGGGTCGTGGTCGACGCCGCCCGCTTTGAGGAACTCACCGCCCGGAACGGCGTCGGCGCGCTCAACGAAGCGATGGCGCTCTATCAGGGTGATCTCCTCGAGGGTCTTCGTCTCGAGGATCCGGCGTTCGAAGAGTGGTTACAGGTCAACCGTGAGCGGCTCCGGTCCCGAGCCATCGGAGCCTTGAGGAAGTTGCTCGCCGAGCATGTGCGTGCGAAGGCCACGGATCTCGCAGTTCAGGTCGCACTCCGGCTACTGACGTTCGAACCGTTCGACGAGGCGATCCATCGGAGACTCATGGGACTCTACGCGGAGAGCGGACGTCCCAACGTCGCCATGCGGCAATACGAGCTGTGCGTCGACGTTCTCGCGCGCGAGCTCGGCGTTGAACCCGAGGCCGCAACTAGAGCGCTGTACCAGCGTCTGCTCATCGAGCGAGGAACCCGACCGAAAGCACCGGCGACCTCACGAGGAGTTCGGAAGCAGGGCGCACGTGGAATGCGCCGCCGCGGTTCGTTACCTCAACCGGCGACGCCCCTCATCGGCCGTGGCGGTGACTTCGAGTGGTTCACGACACTGTGGAAGCGTGCCCGCCATGGACAGCCACAGCTTGCGCTCGTGCTCGGCGAAGCGGGCATCGGAAAGAGCCGGTTCGTCGGGGAGCTCGCGTCACACGACGATTTTCGTCAGGCCGATTTTCTGTTCGGGCGCGGTCGCGAGGGCGAAGATATCCTGCCGTTCGGTCCCTGGGTCGAGGCTCTTCGCCCCGTCCTGAGCCAGGATCTGCTCGCTCGACTCACCCCGATCACCCGGCTCGATCTTGCGCGTCTCTTTCCTGAGGTGGCGGACGGTGCCATTCCCCCGCCGAGTGGAATCGAGGATGGCCCGCGCATCTTCGAGGCGGTGGCGCAGCTTCTTCGGCTGCTGGCTGCGGAGCAACCCTTGATCGTCGTTATCGAGGATCTGCACTGGTGCGACGATATGACCTTGCGCTTGCTCAGGTTCCTGCCAAGACGGCTTGGCGGCCAGCCAGTGGTCCTGATCGGCACGGCTCGCCCGGAGGAGCTGTCGGAGGCATCGAGACGTGGCGCGGCCCTCAAGGTGCTGAAGCGCGACGAGTCATGCGTGTCCACCACATTGGGCCCCCTGCCCCGAGAGCAAGCGCTCCAATTGTTCCGTGCGGTGCTCGCGGCCCGTGAGGCGGATCTCTCGATGCCTTTGGCTGAACGCGTGTGGCAACTCAGCGAGGGCAATCCGTTCGTGGTGCTCGAGTGTGCGCGAGCCCTACGCGAGCGGAGCACGGCAGCTCGCGATGTACCGTTGGCGCTTCCCGACGAAGTCCGGGCGTTGACAGTGCGCCAGCTCGCTCATCTGAGTGATGGCGCGGCTCGCGTTGTCGATACGGCCGCGATTATCGGTCGGGACTTCGACGTACCTCTCATGGCTCGAGCGGCCGGCCTCACTCAAATGGAGCTCGCGGTCGGGCTCGAGGAGCTGGTGCGCCGGCAAGTGTTCCGCGAATTGGAAGGACGCTTTGACTTCCGGCACGATCGTGTGCGGGAGGCAGCTTACGCGGGTCTCATGGGCCCGCGCCGGAGCGTACTGCATCTTCAGGTCGCGCAAGCCTTGGAAGCCGTCTACATGAGCGATCTCGACCCGCACTGCGCAGCCATCGGCGCTCACTATCGGCAGGCGAGCGTGTGGCCCGAGGCGGCCGACTATTTGGCGCGAGCCGGGTTCCAGGCTTGGAACCGCGGCGCCGGCCGTGAGGCGCTCGCCTGCTTCGAAAGTGCCCTGCATGCGATCGGCTTCGTGCCCGATACGGAACATTGGCGTGCGCTCCACGTGCATTTGCGGCTCGCCATCAATGGAGCACATCTGGCAATCGGTAGTTACGAACGGGGCCGGCAGCATCTGTATGCTGCCGAAAACCTGGCAAAGACACTCAGTGATCGACGCTGGGACGGTCTCGTTGCGGCTGCACTCTGCAACTCGCTACGCGCGGGAGCAGCACACGAGCGATCACTCAGCTTCGGCCGCCGTGCGCTGGAGATCAGTCGAGAGATCGGGGATCGTCCGCTCGCATGCGTGGCAAAGTTCGTTCTGGGTGCAGAGGAAAACAACGTTTCGATGTACCGCCAGTCGCTCGAGCACCTCCTGTCTCTGCTGGACGCCGACGTGCCTGGGCCCGATCTGAAGGGCCCGTTTCTCTCGCAGGTCGACAGGCTTCAAGGGGTGAGGGCCGCAAGCCGCCACTGGATCGTCGTCAACTGTGTTGAGCTCGGGGAATTCGCGCTCGGAATGCGCATTGTCGAAGAATGGCTGCGAGAAACCGCGAACACGCGTGACGCGCTCGGGACGTCGCGTATCATGGCATACATTGCCCGCGGAAGGCTCCACAACGCAATCGGCGATTTCGATACGGCCGTGCGCGCGTATGAAATCGCGCTTCATAGCTACCGAGAGGACTGCCACGGACCTTATTATCGGCCCCTCAGCTGGGGCTTAGGGCTCGCCTATGCCCTAGCCGGGCATATCGACAAGGGTCTCCAGCGTCTCGAGAACGACGCAGCAAAGGAAGACAAGATCGGCTCCAAGACTTTTCGCGAACAGCTAATGCTTCATCTCGGTCGGGCTCTCATGGCCGCCGGCCGCCTTCAGGACGCCTCTCGGGCTGCATCTGAAGCGCTGTCCTGGAGCAAGGATCACGACGATCCAGCTGGGGTCGCGGGCGCTCACGCGCTTCTTGGAGAAATCGCCAGACTCCGTGAACCGACCGAATACGAAGTGATCAAGCACCATCTCACGGAATCTCTCTCGATCGCCGAGCAGCGCGAGATGCGGCCTCTCGCCGCGCGGTGTCATCTCGGGCTAGCGTGGCTCTATGAGAGGACCGGACGCCGAGAACACGAGAGCCACCGCGCGTCCGCGGCATCTCTCCTCGCGCAGATGGGTAATCCCAGAAGCCTCGATGCCGCCGGCGTTCACTAAGGTACGACAGGTTGATTTCAGATGATCCCGATGCGTGCGTCTTCAGGGCGACGTCGGTCGCATCTTCGCGGAGTGCTCCCCAGGATTGTTCTCCGGGTAGGAGGTCTCCTTTCTTGCCGGACCGGAGTTGAACTCGGGACGCGAACCCGTAGAATGAGTCCGGCCACGTTTTCGCCAATGCGTTAGAGGAGTTACGAGAGAGGAATGATCCGGCAATTTCACGCGACTGAAACACGCTTCAGATCATTCTTCGAACTCCGCTCGCGGCACCGCACTTTGCCTGATGATCGATAGGAGCGTTCCGATCGCGAGTTCGCGATGGTCTGGAATAGGAACCGTGACACTGCCGGCGTCCGTGTGGCGCTGCATGACGATATGACTTCCGCGCCGGCGTACCTCGATGAACCCGTGCTGCTGAAGGATCCGACAGACCTCGCGTCCCGACAGGACGCGAAGCCTACCCATGCTTCGCTTCGATCCTCGTTATAAAGACGTCGGTCCGGACCCGACGCTTGAGCTCTTCGGGCTCGGCACACTCGAGAAACAACTCGACGGCCTCTCGCAGGTTGGAGGTTGCCTCCTCGACCGTCGCACCTTGACTGGCCACGTCCAGCTCGGGGCACAGCGCGGCGTACAGGTCCCCCTCCTTCTCGATGATCGCCGTGTACACCGTGGTCGCCATTCCGATCCTCCAGGCTCCGACGGAGATGTGCTCCGCCGCCGCACCCGATTCTACCTCGAAGTACGGATCAGTCAGACGTCCGCAACACCCAGGCCGATGAGGTACTGGTACGTGTCGTCGTAGAACGACGGCGCGCGCGTCGGATCCGACGGGTCACCAGGCGGAACGAAAACGATCATTCCCTGTCGCGCGCGGGTCAGCAGGACACGATACGCGTTCAGCAGGTACCGCTTCCTATCCTCCTTGTGAATGGCCGTCCACGCATCTCCCCGGAAAGACTAATAACGCCACGAGTCCGCGTGGCGCCGGAGGTCGGCATCCCACGTCACGCAGACCCAATCCAGCTCGAGACCCTGAACCTGGAATTCGGTTGCCGCGTCCTCGAGGTAATAGCTCGATCGCGTATCGTGTCGGTCGTTCAGGAACCACTGGACGGGATCGACGTTCACACGGACATCGATCGCATGCGGTTTGAGTCGTTGAGCTTGCGACGAGGCGACGAGACCGTATCGCTCTGAGCCGCGAGCATGTGCCCGGCTCCAGGCCCTCGCGCGGCCCAGGTCGCGCGTCACGGCAATCGGATACCGCGGCGCGACCTCACGAAGTAATGCGCGGGCAGCGGTGTGCCTTCCACTTATTCGTCCGGATCGACTCACGCCGAGCGCCGCAGGTATTCGTGATGCAGTCCACCGACGCGCGGCACCTTCACCATCCTACCCTCGCTCGGCTGCTGCACACTGCGCGGCTCGGGCGCGTCTTTAGCCAGCGATAAGTGTGTCCGCGTCCCGTTGTAGTAGTCGACGTACTTCGACAGGATCTGGCGAAGATGCCGTTCGCCGATTACGACGACGTGGTCAAGGCATTCCCGGCGAAACCAGCCAATCACCCGCTCGGCGTACGCGTTTTGCCACGGGGAGCGGGACGCAATGACGGCCTCCCGGATATCCAACGCCTTGGCCTGACGCGAAAATCGTTCTCCGTAAACTTGGTCGCGGTCCCGAATCAGGTACGGCCCCTCCTCCAGTGCACACCCCTCGAGCAGTTGGCGTGCCTTGGTGCACCCCACAGAGGATTGTCAATGCTCATCCGCCGAATCAGATCTCGGAGCTCTGTACTGACTATGGGCCGACCGGACCGCCGCCGACTCTTCCACGCCCAGTACCGTCGAAATCCCTGCCGGTGCCAGCCGACCACCGTTTCCAGCCGCGCCACCTGCACCGAATGTCGCCAACTCGTCCACCGCCCCACAGCAGAACCCAGAAGATCCGGTCCATCTGCGTCAGCCGCGGCCGCGGCTGACGAGCCTTCCACGCGGCGAGTTGCTGCCGTAGCGCAAGATTCTCCAACGCAACTCGCGGTGTGTTCGAAGACAGCTTCTTCCTGTTCCGAAGAGGATTCCGAGCCATCGGAGCATGACCGGCGAGATAGCTGGTCAGTCCGCAGAATGCAGCTTAATCGCGCCGGACGACTTTTTAGAAGGGACAGGATTGGCGCGGCTCATTCGTCCGATCAGCTCTCGTAGCTCCATGCTGACCCCGGGGCGACCGCTTCGACGTCGGCTCTTCCAGGTCCAGGAGCGTCTGAATCCCGCCCGGTGCCAGCCGACTACGGTCTCCGGCCGCACCACGTGCAGCGCCTGCCGCCAGTTCCTCCATACCCGCGACACGAGAACCCAGAAGATCCGGTCCATCTCCGTCAGCCGTGGGCGTGGCTGGCGCGACTTCCACACGGCCAGTTACTGCCGCAGCGCCAAGTTCTCCAGCGCCAACTCACGGTGCGTGCAAACATTGCTTCGGAGCGTCCCCAAGATGATCGCCAGCCATCTCACCATGAGCCGCCGAATACCGGATCAGCTTGCAGAACGCAAGTGAATGGCCTCGGACGGCTGTTCAGAAGGGACAAGCCAACGAGCGCGTCAGCGTGAAACGGGCTTGAGCCTGTAGCGCAGGTTGGCCGCCACGTTGTTCAGTCCTCATAGTCTGTTCAATCAGGCTCTGCCTCAGCGCCCTCAACCGGCACGACGACACGTTGCAACGAGTATGGGCGGCGCCTGCTCCTCAGGCGCAAATCGCACGACGAAGCAGCCTCCCAGTCGGGAGCCGAACAGGAAACGTCCCGAACGGCGCTTCGACGTGGACAGCTGTTGATTGAAAGAGCTATCCTCCCGGCATTCGAACGAGGGAAGGAAAACGCGGGAAGATACGATAATGACAGCCTCCGGTCCTCATCATCGATGTACAGCGCTCGTGCTGGCTCTTTTCGTTTCCTTGGCGACGATCAAGCCCATCGCGGTCGAAGCGGAGGCGAGCATCGCACCCGCGACACTGCGCTTCGATCAAGCGGTGTACTCGGTCGGAGGCTGCGCGAACTTGACGCTGGACGCCCTTCGGCTCTCCGGGAGCGGACTGCCACCAATTGAGGTGGCCGCAGCCCGGAATAGTCAACGCGCTGCAGCGGTGACAGTACCGGTGCATGAAGATCCACCGCATTCAGGACGATTTCGGACTGCCGCATGCGTACGCCTGACGACTTCAGGTTCGCGGGCGTTGCATGTCCAACCGGGTGATGCACTCGGGGCAATGGCCGTCGACACCACAGGTCGCCCGATAGCCCTGGCACTTGCGACGGTCGGGGGCGCCGCTGGGGCGCATCGTTTCCGGCCGGTTGTGGATTCATCGATGGCCAAGCAGCTCAGGAATTCGGCCGACGTCGGCGCCGTGGCCGGTCCGGGCGACAGCAGAACGCGGTTCGCCCTCCATCGAGTGATTCTGCGCGAGGAACGCCCCGGCGACCTCACGAGCTTCATGATTCGACGGAAAGGCCGGCTCCTCAGCACCCGCGTGCTCAGCGCGCGCGACGAAACCTCAAGAGCGAACACATTTATTACTTACCATCTGGTGGCCGTCGACTCTACGACCGCCGACGTCAATGGATTTGCTGGGCTGGTGGAGCGCTGGACGAAGGCGCAAGGCGAACTGCGCTTCTCATCGAAAGCGGCGCTCGAGCTGCTGGCGCTGGTCATGGAGGAGCAAGCGAGCGGCCGGTTCGTAGAACTCGACGTGTTGTTCGAGCCGCTCGCAGTACCCGTGACCAATGAGGGGACGAAAGGCGGCGACTTCTTCTCGAAGGGCCAGTGGTTCAACCCGCAAAGCACCGGCGGAGATCAGCTCCCGCGAATGGGTGAAGGGATGTCGCTGGCCCGCATCCTGGTCAAGCCAGGAATGACGAGCCCGGTGCCCCTCGCGATCGTCGATGCGGGTTTCGCCGGACCGAACGACTATGCGCCGCCACCGTTCGACAATCCTGACTGGGGACAGCCCTTTAACACCATTCCACAGTGCTCGATCGATTGGGCCGGGTTCAGTACGTGTGGCCCGGGAACGGCCGCGGGAGAGAATTCAGGGGGTTGTGACGATCCGTCCCAATCGCTGTGTAAATGGCATGGCACGGCGGTCTGGAGTGCGGGGGCGGCCCAGCTGCACAACGGGTTCGGATCGGCCGGTCCCGGCTCGCAAGCAGCAACGCCGATTTTGATGAAGACGGATGTAAACGCCTACGCCGTCGGATCCGCTGTGGGCGAGGCAATGAGTCCGCCGAGTGGTGCCGCGGCCAAGATTATCAATCTCAGCCTCGGTATCCGGTGTCGGCTTCTCGGATTCGATTGGCTCGATGTCTGCGATCCGCTGACCAACGCGATTCTCACCGGCACTTCGTGCACGCTGTTGCCGCTGATCTTTCCGCTCCTGAGTACCTACGCCTGTCCGGAGTTGGCCGCGCTGGCCGCGCTGGCCACCCATATCGGCGTGCTGCACGGCGCGATCAACAGCGCCTACACGAGCGGCGGCGCGGTCATCGTCGCCGGCGCCTCGAACGTTGATGAAGACGTCGACGATGCCTCGATTCATCCATGTGTGTCCAGCCACGTGGTGTGCATCTCGGGGCTGAAGGTCGATGCTGCCACAAAGGGCGTGACCGTGGCGGACAACACAGGATACGGGCCCTCCGTGCTAGTGTGGGCGCCGCGAACGCTGTTCGTCACACCGGTGCCGCCTGATTCGACCTCTGCGCCGATTGTGTTCGATGGGAACAGTGGCTCCGCGCCGCTCGTCAGCGGCGCCTTGGCAGTGGTCCGAGCAATCGCTCCCACATTGACCAACGGCGAAGTCGTCAACGTGCTCGTGAGTTCGACCTGCTCAAGCCGACATCCGCGCCGGATGGACGGGACGAATTGCGCTCCGAGCGCGAATGGGAACGTTGACGGCAAGGGCTATCTCGACTTTCTCGAGCTCATTCGTCAAGCGCGCCACCGAGCCAAGCTGGACCCGCTCGTGCCTTGCACTGGGGGCTGGGATGCCGCGGAAAGGCTCTCAAAAAATGACACCGCCGCCACCGCGCTACCACTTGCTCCGCTTGCCCCCACGTTGCACAGCACCGTGTCGTTCACCGGCGACCGCGATCTTAGCATCCACGCGTTTTCCAGCACGCTGAACTCGGAAGAAGATTGGTACGCGATCACCTTTTCGCCGCAGCAAATCGGGTCCCAGGCGCTTGGCTTCCTCGTCGAGGTGAGAGTGCCGGTGCAGGATCCCAGCTTGGGCCGGCTCATCGTCGACATCTTCCAGAAGGGCCCGGCGGGTATTAAATCGGTGCCGCCGCACAGCCAAGTCGACTCGACCGACGGGTTCGCGGTCACTCAGGCGATCGTGCGCACCGATGTCGTGTACTTCGCGCGGGTGACGGCCGTCTTTCCAGTCACGCGTTCGGCCAACTGTTACGCCGGCGTGTCGGCGAAGGTGCTGGAACACGAGCCGCTGCCGCCAATAGAGCCCTGAGCGGAGCCGTTCCTGGCGGCCGCTGAGCCTGAGCGTTGGAAGACCGCGCGGCTCCTCGCCAAGTCAGCCGTTATCTCGGACGCGCAGGTGATCTTTGAAGACTACGCGAGCGTTGCGGCGGTAGCCAAGGAAGTGACCTGAAAACCATACCGCAGTGTCGACGATACCGTTGAATTTCTGCGTCGCTGCGCCATTCCCCTAGCAGGCTGTGGAAAAACCCGACTTTGATGGCCGGGTCACGGTGAAGGTTCGAGTACGATGCGCGTAACTCTCCTCGAGGAGGCGCGCATGCGGGGTGACGATCAGGGACAGGGGGCGATGTGGAGTTACGTCTCGCCCGAAGCCCGAGTGCCGCAGGACCATCCGTTGCGACCGATGCGGCGGATGGTCGACGGGATCCTGAAGGTGTGGCTTCCACTTATTCGTCCAATCGGACTCAGGCGGCCCACCGCTGATATTCGTGATGCAGGCCGCCGACGCGCGGTATGGCCACCACCCTGCCTTGGCTCGGCAGCTGCACCCTGCGAGGTTCGGGTGCGTCCTTCGCCAGCGATAAGTGTGTCCGCGTCGCGTTGTAGTAGTCGACGTACTTCGATAGGATCTCGCGAAGATGGCGTTCCCCGATCACGACGACGTGCTCAAGGCATTCTCGGCGAATCGAGCCAATCACCCGCTCGGCATATGCGTTTTGCCATGGTGAGCGCGGCGCAATGACTACCTCCCGGATCTCCAGCGTCTTGGCCTGACGCGAAAATCGCTCGCCGTAGACCTGGTCGCGGTCGCGGATGAGGTACCGGGGCGCTTCCGGGCCGCACGCCTCGAGCAATTGCCGCGCTGTCCATTCTGCCGTGGGATGCTCTGTGACGTTGACATGTACCAGCCGGCGCCGGCTGTGGCTCAGCACCACCAGCACGAACAGGACCCGGAACGTCGCCGTGGGTACTGTGAAGAAATCCAACGCCATCAAGTCCTTCGCGTGGTTCTTCAAAAACGTGCGCCACGCTTGCGACGGCGGCCGCCGAGGCCTGAGCATGTACTTGGAAACCGTCGCTTGCGACACGACCAGCCCGAGCTTCAGCAACTCGCCGTGGATCCTTGGCGCCCCCCAGAGCGGATTGGTGGTGCTCATCTGCCGAATCAGATCTCGGACTTCCATACTGATGAGAGGCCGACCCGATCGACGCTGACTCTTCCATGTCCAATAGCGTCGAAATCCCTGCCGATGCCATCGGACGACCGTCTCCGGCCGCACCACGTGCAGCGAATACCGCCACGTCGCCCACACCCTCGATAGGAAGACCCAGAACAGTCGGTCCATCTCTGTCAACCGCGGGCGCGGCTCGCGGGCCTTCCATACCGCGAGTTGCTGTCGAAGCGCGAGGTTCTCGAGCGCCAATTCGCGCTGCGTGCGAAGAGAGCTTTTCAGCGTCCCAAACAGGATTGCCAGCCATCGGACCATGAGCTTCAGATAGCGCGATCAGTCCGTAGAATGCAAATTAAGCGCGTCGGTTGAGTTTTTAGAAGCGACAGGCGGGGGAGACGAGCATCAAACACGGAAACACGAGGATCAAATCGAGCGGTGTGGTCTCCGTGTTTGAGGACCTTCGCGAGATGTCCTCAAACTCGGAGGGAAAACGCTAACGAAATCAAAATGGTGGCCCCACCGGTATTCGAACCCGTGTTTCAGCCTTGAGAGGGCCGTGTCCTGGGCCTCTAGACGATGGGGCCGCCCAACCGCGTCGAGCGCGACGCCGCGCGTGGTAACCGCGGCGAGCGCCGACAACTTACACGAAATTTGTTGGCTGGGGGAGGAGGATTCGAACCCCCGCTACGTGGTCCAGAGCCACGCGTCCTACCACTAGACGATCCCCCACCAACGGACCCAACCTTACCATACCGAACTCAGCGAATCGCGGACTTGAGGGTGCGGCTCGGGCGGAAGCGCGGCACCTTCGCGGTCGGGATCTGAATCTCCTTGCCGGTGCGCGGATTGCGCCCGTTCCGCGCCGCGCGGCGCGTGACGACGAACGTGCCGAAGCCGGAGATCGTGACGCGGCGGCCGCGGCGCAGCGACTCGACGATGCCGCAGACGAAGGCATTCATGGCGCGTTCGGCGGAGATCTTCGAGCCCCCGGTGGTCTTCGCCATGATTGCGACGATCTCGGCCTTGGTCATCGTGAAGTCCCGATCATCGTGAGCCCCGCTCCCTCTACTAGCGTGCCGGGGCAGCGGTGTCAATGACGACGTGCGTCCGGACGCGGTGCGACGTGAGACGAGACGACTCGGGACGTCAGGCGCGGTGCAAAACGCGCCAGAACGCGCAAAGAAAGGTGCAGAGACCGCGGAGCGGAACGGCGCTACGACGTGACGCGGCGCACGGCGTCGAGGAAGAACGTCGGCTGGAACGGCTTCTCGAGAATCAGCACGCCCGCGTCCTTCAGAAACGAGAACGCCTCGCGGTTGGCGGTATCCCCGGTGATGAAGATGAATCGCTGGCCGAGCGCCGGATCGTCCTGAACGGCCGCTTTGTAGAACGTCTCCCCGTCGCCGTCCGGCATGCGAATATCCGACACGATCAGGTGATAGCGCTGCTGGCGCACGCGCTCGAGCCCCTCGCGCCCGCCGGTGGCGACGTCGACGCGCCAGCCCGTCTGGCTCAGGATCGTCACGATCAGATCGAGCACGCTCGCCTCGTCCTCGACGACCAGCGCGATGCGGCCTTCGCCGGTGACGATCATGGGCGAGCCCTTCGGCGCGGCGCGCTGGGCGGCCGTGGACTGCGCCACCGGCAGCTCCAGCCGGAAGATCGTGCGGCCCGGGCGGCTCTCCACGACCAGGTGGCCGCCGTGCTCCTCGACGATGCCGTACGAGACCGAGAGCCCCAGGCCGGTGCCGCTGCCGACGGGCTTGGTGCTGAAGAACGGCTCGAACACGTGCGGCAGCGCGTCGTGTGGAATGCCCGGACCGTCATCGATCACCTCGGCGTGCACCATGCGGCCGTCACGGCTCACGGTCGTGTTCAAGACGATGCGGCCGCCGGTCTTGCCCTCGAGCATCGCCTGCTCCGCGTTCAGCAGCAGGTTCAGGAACACCTGCTCGAGCTGATGCGGGTCGGCCATGACCGACGGCAGGCCGCGGGCGAACTTCTTCTCGACGGCGATCCCCGAGACCGACAGCTGGTTGATCCGGAGCGCCAGCGTCTGCTCCATGACCTCGTTCAGGTTCACGGTCGTCCGCTCGGCCGGGCGCTGGCGGGCGAACAGGAGGAGATTCCTGACGATCTTCGCCATGCGGTCGGCCTGGCTCACCATGAGCTCGATCGGGCGCAGCACGGCCGTCGGTACCTCGCGCGCCAGCAGGAGCTGGCCGTAGCCGACGATCACGCTGAGCGGGTTGTTCAGCTCGTGCGCGACGCCGGAGACGAGCTGGCCGAGCGCCGACATCTTGGCCGCCTGCACGAGCTGCACCTGCTTTTCGCCCAGGCGCACCAGGCTGTCGCGCGCGCTCGCGTAGAGGCGCGCGTTCTCGAACGCGAGCGAGGCCTGGTCGGCGAGCGCCTCGAGCGTCTGCAGCTCCTCGCGCGAGAACGTGCTGCCCGGATCGGCGCCGAGACCGAGCGCGCCGATGACGCGGTCGTGGGTCAGGAGCGGCACGCCCACGACGACGCGGTAGCCGCTCGACCGGATGCGCTCGCGCACCCACGCCGCGAGCTGGATCGCCGGATCGGACAGCACGTCGGCCGTCATGACGATCCGCCGGTCGACGATGGCGCGGCCCACGGCGCCCTCGCCCGGCTTGAAGATCAGCTCGCGCATGATGTCGGCGTCCGCGCCGTACGCGGCCGTGGCGCGCAGCGATCCGTCCTCGGGCTCGACCAGGAAGACACCGGCGGCGCGCGCGTTCACGAGCTCCGCGGCGCCCTTGGCCAGGAGCTTGGCGATCGGCTCGACCTCGAGGGTCGACGTGAGCTCGCGGGCCAGGCGCGCCAGCACCTCGGCCACGTCGCGGCGGCGCTTGGCGTCGCGGAAGAGCCGCGCGTTCTGGATCGCGATGGCCGCCTGCGCCAGGAACAGGTCGATCAGATCGAGCTTGTCCTTGCCGAAGCGCAGCGGCTCGGTGTGGGCGAGCGCCATGACCGCGAGCAGCTCGTCGCCGGCGAGGACCGGATAGCCCGCGTAGCTGCGCATGCCCCACTGCTCCGACCAGGCGCGGTTCACGAGGCGCTCGTCGGTGAGCATGTCGTCGACGACCAGCGGCTCGCGGTGACGGGCCACCCAGCCCGTCGCGCCCTGCTCGTAGGTCATGATCGTCGGCGAGTACGACGCCATCATCTCGGGGGCCGTGCTGCTCGTGAACGAGAGCGTGCGGCGCTCCTCGTCGGCGAGCCAGAACGTGACCAGCTTCGAGCCGGTCAGCTCGGCGGCCGAGTCGGAGATGGTTCTGAGAAGCGTATCGAGCTCGAGCGCGCTCGAGATGCGGCGGTTCACGGCCGTCAGCGCGCGGATGCGCGTGGCCTCGGCGTGCTCGGCCTCGTAGAGCGAGGCGTTGCGGATCGCGATGGCGGCCTGCTTGGCGAGGAACTCGAGCGCGGCGGTCTCCTCGCCGCCGAACGTGCGCTCGGTCCAGTAGTGCACGACCAGCGCGCCGAGGATGCGATCCTTCACGGCGAGCGGCGCCGCGGCCGAGGCCTTGAAGCCCTCGCGCTCGATGTCGGTGCGGCGCTGGGGCGCCAGCCAGAGCTGCGTGTCGGTCAGGATGTTGCGCGTGGTCACCGTGCGGCCTTCGCGCACCGCCACGCTGATCGGTCCGCCGCCGATCGGGATCGTGCCGATCTTCGCGTACTGCGTGCTGAGCCGCCCGGCGGCGCGCATCACGCGGAACTCGGACACCTGCGCGTCGCCCAGCACGACCATCGCCGACTCGGCGCCCATCACCTCGAGCGCCTTGTGGACGATCGTGTCGAGCACCTCGTCGAGATCGAGCGACGAGGTCAGCGACTGGCCGATGGCTTCCATGGCGAGCAGCAGGAGCGCGTGCCGCTGGTGATCGCTGACGTCGCTGAAGAACGCGACGGCGCCGGTGACGGCGCCCGCATCGTCGCGCCACGGCACGCAGCGCGCCCGGAGCCACAGGACCCGATCGTCGCCGGCCGCGGTGTGCGGCAGGTCGACCCCATCGGGGGTCTCGCCGGCGAGCGCCCGGCGAATCAGCGGCACCAGGGTGGTATCGCGGAAGAGCGGCAGCATCGCGGCGGCGCTGCGGCCGATCGCGTCGGCCGATCGCACCCCAGTCAGGCGCTCCATGGCCGGGTTCCACTCGACGACTTCCAGCGCGGGATCGAGGATGACGAGCGCTTCGCTGAGGTTGTCGAGGAGTCCCTTGACGCCCTCGTGCTTCTTGGGAACGCGCGCCATCCTCCGAGTATGACCGGACCCCCGGGCCCTATGCAATAATGACGCGATGCGGTCGCCGCTGGACACCTCGACACTCATCCTCGCCGCCGTCGCAGTGGTCCTCGCAATCCTCGCGTACCTGAAGGACCCGGGGCTGCCGATCCTCGGCGTGAAGAACGGCGTCTCGATGCTCGCGTTCGTCATACCACGGATGGTGGTGGCGATCATTCTGGCAGGCCTCATGCAGGTGCTGGTCCCTCAAGACTTCGTCTCGCGGCATTTCGGCCAGGGGGGTGGGGTTCGCGCGCTCGTGCTGGCGACCGTGGCCGGGGTGGTCACGCCCGGCGGCCCGATGGTGACCGTGCCCTTCATGGTGGCGCTGGCCAATTCGGGCGCCGCCCTGTCCTCGCTGGTCGCCTACATGACCGCCTGGTCGCTCTTCGGCCTGCAGCGCATCATCGCGTGGGAAGCACCGCTCATGGGCTGGCGCTTCGTCGTCGCGCGGGTGGTGCCGAGTCTCGCGTTTCCCGTGCTCGCTGGCTGGCTGGTCTCCGTCTTCAATCACGAGTGAGCTTCACCGACCTCCGCGCGTTCGTCGACCATCTCGAGAAGCACGGGCGGCTCAAGCGGGTGACCGCGCCCGTGTCGCGCGATCTCGAGATCGCCGAGATCACCGACCGCGTCTCGAAAAGCCCGCCCGACCGCAACGTGGCCCTGCTGTTCGAGCGCGTCGACGGCTTCGACATGCCCGTGCTCGTCAACGCGTTCGGCGCGCTGGACCGCATGGCGGCCGCCCTCGGCGTGAGCCACCTCGACGAGCTCGGCGAGCGTGTCGCGAAGCTGCTCGATCTCAAGCTGCCCGGTACGTTCGCCGAGCGCCTGGGCAAGCTCGGCACCCTGTTCGACCTCGTCAAGGCCGGGCCCCGGCGTGTCACCACGGCGCCCTGCCAGGAGATCGTCGAGACCGCGCGCCCGTCGCTGGCGGGTCTGCCGGCGCTGCAGTGCTGGCCCGCCGACGGCGGCCGTTACATCACGCTGCCGGCCGTGTTCACGCGCGATCCGCGTACGGGCCAGCGCAACGTCGGCATGTATCGCCTGCAGGTGTTCGACGATCGCACGCTCGGCATGCACTGGCAGACCCACAAGGGCGGCGCCGAGCATCATCGGGTCGCCGAGGAGCAGGGTGAATCGCCCGACCGCATGCCCGTCGCGATCGCGCTCGGCGGCGATCCGGCGATGATCTACGCCGCCTCGGCACCGCTGCCGCCCGGCGTCGACGAGGTCGTCTTCGCGGGCTGGCTGCGTAGCCGCGGCGTCGACCTGGTGCGCTGCGCGACAAGCGATCTCGAGGTGCCGGCGCAGGCCGAGATCGTGCTCGAAGGCTACGTCGATCCGCGCGAGCGGCGGCGCGAGGGCCCGTTTGGCGATCACACCGGCTACTACTCGCTCGCCCGCGACTATCCGGTGTTCCATCTCACGGCCGTCACACGGCGCGCGCGGCCGATCTATCCGACGACGATCGTCGGCCGTCCGCCGCAGGAAGACTACTGGCTCGGCAAGGCCACGGAGCGCCTCTTCCTGCCGGTCATCCGCCTCATGCTGCCCGAGGTCATCGACATGAACATGCCGGCCGAGGGCATCTTCCACAACCTCGTGATCGTCTCGATCAAGAAGCGCTACCCCGGCCAGGCGCGCAAGGTGATGACGGCGCTCTGGGGCATGGGGCTCATGATGCTCGCCAAGACGATCGTCGTCGTCAGCGAGCACGTGAACGTGCACGATCTGTCCGAGGTCGCCTGGCGCGCCACCGGCAACATCGACCCCAAGCGCGACCTGATGATCCTCGAGGGCCCGATGGACGACCTCGACCACGCTGCGCTCCGCCACCGCTACGGCGGCAAGCTCGGCGTCGACGCGACGGAGAAAAGCGCGCTCGACGACGTCGCGCAGCCCTGGCCCGACGAGATCGTGATGTCGCCTGAGGTGCGGGAGCGCGTGACCCGGCGCTGGAAGGAGTACGGGCTCTGACGAAGCTCAAGCGCGTGCTCGACGCGATCAAGTTCGAGCACACGATCTTCGCCCTGCCCTTCGCCTACATCGCCATGGTGCTGGCCGCCGGCGGCTGGCCCGGCTGGTGGACGGTCGGCTGGGTGACGGCCGCGATGGTCGGTGGCCGCACGTGCGCGATGGCCGCCAACCGCGTGATCGATCGCTTCATCGACGCGAGAAATCCGCGGACGGCCGGGCGGCACTTGCCGAGCGGCCTCCTGGGCGTGAGCGAGATGCGCGCGCTCGCGATCGCCGGCGCCGTGCTCATGTTCGTGGCGGCGTGGATGCTGAATCCCCTCTGCTTTCGGCTGGCGCCGCTCGCGCTCGCGTTTCTCGTCGGCTACCACTACATGAAGCGCTTCACCTGGCTCTCGCACTGGGTCCTCGGCTTCACCGACGGCATCGCCGGCGCCGGCGGCTGGATAGGTGTGCGAGGCGCGTTCGAGGCGCCGGCGTTCGTGATCTGGTTCGCCCTCACGACCTGGATCGGCGGCTTCGACCTGATCTACGCCTGCCAGGACGTGGCGGTGGACCGCGCGCAGGGGCTCCACTCGTTCGCCGCGCGCTTCGGCGTGCGCGCGGCGCTCATCGCGGCGCGCGTGAATCACGCGCTCACGGCGCTGGCCCTCGCCGTGCTCGGCTGGCAGCTGGCGCTCGGCCCCATCTACTGGGTCGGCTGGCTCGCCGTGGCGGCGCTCTTCGCCTACGAGCATTCGCTGGTGAGCCCGCGCGATCTCTCGCGGCTCGACGTCGCCTTCTTCAACGTGAACGGCTACATCGCGCTGATCGTCCTCGCCGCGGTCGTGCTCGGCCTGCGGTAGTGTCGGCGTCACAAGCCTTCTCGGCGTCGAAGGCCGAGGCCGTGCGGACGATGTTCACCCGCATCGCCCGCCGCTACGACCTCATGAACTCGCTGATGACCGGCGGACGGCACCACGCCTGGCGCCGTCGCGTCGCCGACGCCGCCGCCGGTGCGCCCGGCGGGCCGTTGCTCGATCTGGCCACCGGCACCGCGGATCTCGCCCTCACCGCGCGCGCGCGGATGCCCGGCCGATTCGTCGCCGGCGCCGACTTCTCCGAGGGTATGCTCCGGGTCGGCCAGGCCAAGCTGGGCGCGCGCCGCGTGACGCGCGTCGAGCTCCTGGTCGCCGACGCGCTCGCGCTGCCGTTTCGCGACGGCGCCTTCGCCTGCGTGATGTCGGCGTTCCTCCTGCGGAATCTCGAGAACCTCGAGCGGGGCCTGGCCGAGATGCGCCGCGTGACGGCGCGGGGCGGGCGCGTGATCACGCTCGACATCGTGCGGCCGGCGCTGCCGCTGTGGGGAGGAATCTTCGGCGCCTACTTCAACCACGTCGTGCCGGCCATCGGCGCGCTCGTGGCCGGCGACCGTCAGGCCTACACGTACCTGCCGCAATCGGTCGATCGCTTCGTCACCCCGGACGAGCTGTCGGAGCTGATGGAGAACGTCGGGCTGCGCGACGTCACCTACCGGCGACTGGGACTGGGGACGATCGCACTCCACGTCGGCATCGCGTAGCGGGCGCACGGGCGAGTCATGCCGGTTGCCCGGAGCGGGCGCAGCGGCCGAACGGCGGCTGGTACTACGACCGCGGCGGAATCTTCCCGACCATGCTCGCGATGCGCATCGAGACGCTGCAGCGGCCAGTTCGATCCCAACTCGCTGGTCGCCCTGCGCCGCGCCTCGGTGAAGTTCGACGCCGAGCGCGACTTCGGCAAGATCCGCGCGAAGGTGCTCTACGTGCGGTCCCGAGTGGGCGAAATGGGGGCCCCACCCTGAAGGCGTTCATCGCAGGCCTCGAGCAGTAGCCGGCGCCCACCGGCTCGACGGCCGATCGCGCCGCCTTCACGGCATATATATGGATGCGTGGCCGGACGCCGCGTGTCCT
>DATBFV010000020.1:0-23084 GCA_036558345.1 Gemmatimonadales bacterium
TCCGCGCGGGCCGGGAAATCGGTCTTGCCGACGGTCTCGATGGCGAACAGGAGCGCCGGCAAATCGTCGCTCGGATCGGGCGTACCGAGTGCGCCGATGACGAGATCGACATCCGCCCCCACATACAGGTTCTGCGTCATCACGGTCACGTCGGACGAACGGGGAGAACCAACGCGCTGCTCTGACAGCCAATTTCCGGAACCGGGACTGACGGCGACGGGCTCCTGACAAGCGACCACCAGCGTTGCGACGACGGGCATGAGAAACAGACGGGGCTTCATCACGCGCTCCCTGGGTGAGGGTGGTACGAGTGTTTCGGACGCACCAGCATCTCGAGGAGCCGTCAAGCAAGCATCAAGAGTTCACACGTTATCGTGCCAGGCCGGTGCGGGGATTGATCTCGCGGATGCCCTGTAAGATCACGAGGCGAAAATGGATGCGCTGGATCTTGGTCCAGTAGCCTTCGAGCGATCGTGATTCGAGCGCGAGGGCGCCGCGGCGTGTGACGCCGGGCGGGGGCGGCACGAGCGCCGCAAGCCGGTCGTACACGGCGCCGCGAAGGGCTGGATCGACCCGCTGCAGCATATGCCATAGCGAGAGCGCATCCTGCGGCCGCGCGAGTGCGAGCACGTTGCGGACGGCGCGGGCACTCCCGCTCCCGCCGCCCCGCGCGAAATCGAAGGCATTCAGCGCGCGGACGAACGGGGCCGGCGCGTCCTCGGCATACGGCGTTCCCGGGCCAGTCCCGGGCCGTGTCTGCACGAATGCGCCGAGTGGCACACGCGCCATGCGTGCTCCAGTCTGGAACTCGACTTCGCCGCCGGTGACGTGGAGCAGGCCCTTGCCGAGGGAGTCGGTCTCGAGCGTGTAGGCGCAGCCAAGGTCGATAGCCGTGCCGGCCGGCGTGTCGACAAAGAAGAGACGTGGTACCGCATCGACCTTGGCGTCGATCGCTCCGCGCGCCAGTGCCAGGCGATGCTCGCTCGCGGTCGCGGCAACGAGCTGGATGCGGGTCTCGGGTCGGACCTCGAGCTGGCCGATCTTGCCGACGGCGATGAGGGCGCGCGAGGAGTCGTCCGTCTGCACCCAATCACCCACGTGTAGCCGGCCGGAGGCCGCGAGGCGCAGCTGACCAACGAGCGGGCGCCCTGCCAGTGTGGTGATGTCCCACGTGTTGCGCTCGCGGCGCCCAAGCAGGAACAGCACTAATACGGCTGCAGCGGCCAGCGGCACCCAGTACCAGCGTTGCGTCCACGCGCGACGGCCCCCCCCGATCCGCGCTTCGATCTCCGGCCACAGATCGCGCGGCGGCTCGATGCTCTGCGGCAGCTTGCTGACGGCGTCGTGCAACTCGTGTTCGTTCATCGCTCCAACTTCTCCCGTAACAGTCGCCGGGCGCGAAACAGCTGCGCCTTGGACGTGCCTTCCGCTATTCCCGTGAGCTCGGCGATTTCACCGTGCCCATATCCCTCGATGTCGAACAGCACAAACACTTCTCGCGCACCATCCGGGAGCTCCGCGATCGCGCGCTCGAGATCGATGCTCGAGACCTCGATCGGGGCGCGCGGATGCTGTTCCAGGACCGCGGGATCGGCCGCAGGCGTCACGCGCCGTTCGCGCCGGCTCGTCGTGCGCTGCTCATTGAAGACCACGTTGACGGCCAGCCGGTGCAGCCAGGAGCTAAAGGCGCTGTCGCCACGAAACGAGCGGAGCTTGTCCCAGAGCCGCACAAAGACGTCCTGCGTGCGCTCCTCGGCCTCCCGCGCATCGCCGGTGAGGCGCAGGCACAGCGCGTAGACCCGGCCGGCGTGTTGGCGGTAGAGGTCCCGGAACGCCGTCTGGTCGCCTGCCTGGGCACGGGCGACGAGATCGTCCAGGGGAGGCACAGTATTAGGACGCCGTTCGAGGCTGGAGCGTTTGGAAGACGCTCACGGCAAGTGGATACCGCCCGTCATCTTGCGCAGCTGCTGCTCGAGCTGCTTCTGCACCTCGTCGAGCCGGGTGCGCTGCTGCGCCACCTGCGCCTGCGCCTGCGTCTCGAGTTGCGTGACCTGCGTACGGGCCGCGGCCATCTTCTGGTTCACCAGGGCATCCACGCGGTCGCGCATCTGTTTCTCGGCGGCGGCGACCCGCTCGCCGAGCACGACGCGCAGCCGCGTCGCGATCGCCTGGTCGAGATTCGAGCGCACGGCGAGATCGGGACTGTTCAGCGCCCCCGATATCCTGGCCTCGACGTCGAGAGTGGAGATCCCGGACACGGCGCTCCAGATCAACCCTCCCATGGTGCTGTTCGCGAATCCCGAATCGCGCGCCCACGTCACGTTGCTCGAGCGGATGGCGAACCGCGCGTGAATCGTGTCGCCGTTCAGATTGAAGCCCAGTTGCGTCGTGCCGGAGCCGGGATCCAGTCGCAGCGGCACACCGGGAACGTCGAACGCCGGCAGGCGCATCCCTCCCAACGACGCGCCGGCGGTGTCTACTGGGATCTCGTGCACGTGATTGAGCATCGCACCTGCGGCGAGTAGTGGTCCCGTCGCGTTGAGGGACGTGGGCCGGCCGTACAGCGCCGGATCACTGGTCAGCCCCGTCAGGCGACCGGCGTAGCGCTGCGGCTGCTCCGAATTAGGATGCAGTAAGAAGGAAAGCTCGGCGGTGCGCAGCAGGAAGGCCGGCAACGCGCGTTCCTTGGGGAAGCGGATGTCTTCACCGGCACGCCGCACGCGCGTTGGACCCGTCGCCGCACGCGGCAGCAGACCGGGTGGCATGTAGCGTCGCGCCAACTGCGCGTAATACAGCGCGCGCTCGAAGGGCTTGATCGCGGCCGGGCCAAACAGCGCGGCGCCCACACTCGGCGCATCGAGACTGGGCAGCTTCAGCAGACTGCGCGCGAAGGCGTAGTCGCGGCGCTTCGCGCTGTCGAGTCCTGCGAGCCCGCTCTCCAAACCCGCGACGCCGGTCTTCACGTTGCGCTCGAGTGCGCTCACGCGATCGCCGGCACGCTTGAGGCGGGTGACCGCCTGACGCCCCTCGTTCAGCGCGGCAACGTCGGTGGCACGCGCATGCTTGAGCTTCTCGAGCGTCGCATTCGCCGAATCGATCGTCGGCCCGAGCTGCAATCCTTCGAAGGCCGTCTGCCAGGCTCGGCGACTCGAGTCCGCGCGCGTGCCGAGCGCCTCGGCGGCCGGGAGCGTGGAAAGGCGCCGCGGATCGAGCGAGTCGATGCTGATCTTGCCGGTCGCGAGTTGCAGCGCGGGCACCTGAATCTGGTTTGCCCATTCGCGCGCCTCGGCCATCACACGTCCGGCGATTCCGTCTCCACCGCCGGACGTGGCCGCGACTCGACCATCGGTCTCCCGTTCCGTCCCGAACCGCAGCCCGTTCGCGGCGATGCGATTGATGACCAGCTTCTTCTCCGTGAGCGGCAGCACGTCGAGATCGGCGACGAGCTCGTCCGCCTGCATCAGATTGCGGAGCGCCTCGTGGGGACTCGCGAGCGTCAGGCCGTACACCATGACTTTGCCGTGGCGCAGATCGAGATGGAGCTTCTGGATCTCGACTTTGGCACCGAGGATCTGCGTGCCCACCTGCTCCGATTCGTGCCGCGCAATCGAGTCGGCGAAGATCCACCACAACACGACCCCGATGACCAACAGCACGAGCAGCGGGCCGACCGCCTTCCAGCGGAAGATTTTGATGCGGCCGCGTTCGGGCGGCGGCGCTGGCGCGGTCATGGGCGGAACATCTTGTAAACGTTGTAGGCCTTCGATGCCATGACGGCCTTATAGAACCGCGATTGGCGCACGCGCTCACCGATGGTTGCTCGATAGCGAACCACGCCGAGCCGCGTGGCGAAGAACAGCGGGACCGCGAACAGGATCGCAAAGACCACGCTGCCGAGCACGACGGTGTTGTTGAAATTCGTGAGCGGGACGATCGGCGTGTTGTACAACGACGTCCAAAGCCCGCGCAGCGACTCCGCCAGCAGCAGCCGATGCCCGATCCAGTCGAACAATGGATCGAGCAGGAAGCCGACCGGCACGAAGACGGCCCACGCCAGCATGCCACCCGCAAACGAGACATTCAGCAAGACCAGCGCGGCAAAAATCAGCGCATTGTGCAGGCTCATCAGTGGGGTGAGACCGAGGAACGAGCCAAGCACGATCCCCGCCGCGAGTTGTCCCGGAGTGCCCTCGGAGTGCAACGCGCCGATCAGCGATTGAATCAGCTTGATGAGTGAGAACATGCGCTATGAGATCGTAGGCTGGCGCTTATGCCAGTCAGTCCGGTCCTGATACAACCGCGCCAACGTTACGAGTTTGTCTTCGTCGAACGCTCGCGCGACGAGACTTAGTCCCGTCGGTAACCCCTGAACCCCAAAACCATTGGGAACTGATATCCCCGGAACGCCGACGACGTTCGTTGGACCGATCACGTTCGCTCCGCCGGTGACGCCGGGCCAGCCTTCGCGAAACGGCTTGTCGATCGGCGAGGCCACCGTGTTTCGCGTCGGCACCGCCAGCACATCGAACTGCCTCAGGAAATCGTCCAGCGCGCGCTGCATTGGCCTCCGCGCCCGCAGGGCGCGCAAATAGTCGGGCGCGCTGACCGCGAGCGCGGCATAACCCCCGGTCCGATCCTCGGGCGCCGTCAATTGCGACAACCGTCCGTCCTTCAGCAGATCATCGAATGCACTGGCACCTTCGGCCGCAATGATCATTCCCGCCACTGCACCATAGGGAAGGTCGGGCAGTTCGACATCCTCGACCACATCGAGACGGTTCTGCAGCACGTTCAATGCCGCCCGGAAATTCGCCGCAACTTCGGGCTGGATGTCTTTGTCCGCGCCCTTGGGTACGCCGACCTTGAATCGCTTTGCGTCCTCACCCCCTGACCCCCTCCCCTGGCGGGGAGGGGGAACGAACGTCCGAGCTACGGACGATGGGTCTTTCGGATCCTTCCCCGCAATTATCGCGAGGACAGCACCGCAGTCCTCGGCGGTGCGCCCCAGCGGACCCAGCTTGTCCATTGTCCATGCCAGCGCCATCGCGCCATGCCGGCTAACGCGGCCGTAGGTCGGACGGAGGCCTGTCACGCCGCAGTAGGCTGCGGGCGTGAGAATCGAACCCGACGTCTCCGAGCCGATCGCGAACGGCACGAGACCGGCCGCGACCGCGGCCCCGGGGCCACTCGACGAGCCGCCGCTCCAGTAGCCCGGATTCCACGGCGTCTTGCCGGGCCCCGTGAATGACGCGTTCGCCTGGTTGTAACCCATGCCGCCGGCGAGCTCGACCATCGCGAGCTTGGCGACGAGTACCGCACCGGCCGCTCCCAGCCGCTCGACGACCGTGGCATCGGTGTCCAGGTGCTGTTGCCGGTACGGTTCGGCGCCCCATGTCGTCGGATACCCTTTGGTCGCCAGCAGATCTTTCACGCCATACGGGATGCCATGCAACGGGCCACGCCACTTGCCCGCCTTGATCTCCCGATCCGCTTGCGCCGCTTCGGTCAGCGCGCGCTGGCGCGTGACCGTCACGACCGCGTTGTAGCGCGGGCCGATACGCTCGAGCCGGTCGAGGAAATACGTCGCCAAGTCGGTCGCAGATGCCTTCTTTTCCCGGAGCAGCCGCCCGAGCTCGGCGATCGACAGAAACGCGAAGTCCGGCATCAGTCGGCTCCGCGATAGACAGAGTACACGAAATCAGGCTCGTCTGCGTTCGTCAGCGTGGTTTGGTAGAGTCGCTCGATCGCCCGGAGGCGGCCGTCGATGCCGCGCGTGATGGTCGCGAGGTCATCGGGTGTGAAGCGATCGGGATAGCGCAGGCGAATTCCCTCTGCGAGTGCTTTGGCGAGAGCCGAAGGCTCCTGCGTCTGTTGTTGTTGTTGCACCGGCTTCAGGTCTTCAAGAAACCACGGCGCTGCCGCCACCAACGCCAACTGTTCCGCGAACGCTCGACGCGAGATCACGCTTCCTCCCGTTTCAGACGATCCTCGGCAATCGCCAGTATCTCCCGCAGGGCGGTACGCCGTTCCTCATCGATCGTGCCGCGGAGCCGAGCTTCGAGCAGCGGCACGATCGCCTCCGTGGAGCGGCGATTGACGAACACCACAAACCGAAATCCGAACTTCGCTTCGTACTCCTCGTTCAGCGCGGCAAGGCGCTTCCGCACCTCGGGCGGCGTGCTCGCGCCCTGCTCGCGCAGCGAAGCGGCCGAGAGCTGGTCCGGGCGCTCGCCGATGCGCGGGTGAGCGTTGATGACGGCAATCTGCTCGGTCGCGTCCATGGAGTCGAGAATCTCTGCGGCTCGTCTGAGCACAGTCTCGTCAGTCAGAGACTCGGTGCTGAGGCGGTCGAGCAACGGCCCGGCGCGCTCGAACAGCTTCACGAGCCTCTGTAGCTCGAGCACGCGAACGGCGACATCAAGAGCGGAATATGATATCTGCGATTGGTATCGGTGATTTCGAAATCCAGTGTGGCGCGCTGCAGGAAAGCCGCCGTCCCTTTCTTCTTATAGTAGGCCCCGATATCGAAAGACAACCGATAGGTGCCGGCGCTGACGTCGCCGAGGCTGGCGATTCGGCCGTCGGCGTCGGTTTCAAGCGCGACCGGCTGGGCGCCATCCCGGGATACGGTCACACGGACGCCCGCGGCGGGCTCGCCGCGCGTGGTGTCGAGGACGTGCGTCGAAATCGTTGGACGGTTAGTGTTGGACATGCTCAAGATCCGCGTGGGAGCCCTGACGTTCCTGGCACGCCTCGAAGACAAGGCCGCGCCGAACACGGTGGCCGTGATCCGGAAAATGCTGCCGCTCAAGTCCAAAATAGTCCACTGCCGCTGGAGCGGCGAGTCGACGTGGATCCCGATGGGCGAGCGCAAACTCGGCCTCGACTTCGAGAATCACACCAGCCACCCCGCGCCCGGGATGTTGCTGCTCTATCCCGGCGGGATCAGCGAGACCGAGCTGCTGTTCCCGTACGGATCCACGATGTTCGCCAGCAAAGTGGGTCAGCTCGCCGGCAATCACTTCGCCACGCTGACGCAAGGACAGGAGCAACTGCCGGAGATCGGACGCCTCACGCTCTGGGAAGGCGCGCAAGACATCACCATCGAAGAAGTGTGACTTCCCCTCCCGACCTCGTCATTCGAGGCGGTACGGTGGTCCTGCCCACCGGCCAGCGTCCCGCCGACATCGCGATCACCAGCGGCACCATTAGCGCCATCGGGAGTGAAGTGCGCGGTGGCGCGGCGACCATCGACGCACAGGGACTGGTGATTTTGCCGGGCGTCGTCGATGCGCACGTTCATTTCAACGAACCGGGTCGAACCGACTGGGAGGGGTGGGAAGCCGGTACACGCGGCGCCGCGGCTGGCGGCGTCACGACGGTTCTGGAGATGCCGCTCAACGCCCACCCGCCGACGACCACTCCCCAAGCGTTCGACGCCAAGCTCGCTGTCGCCTCACAAAAAGCACTCGTCGATTTTGGCTTATGGGGCGGCCTCGTGCCAGACAACCTTGAACACCTTGAGGCGCTTCACCGACGGGGCGTGGTTGGTTTCAAGGCCTTCATGAGCGACAGTGGGGTTGATGATTTCCAACGCGTTCACGATTTCACCCTTGCCAATGGTTTCATGGTGCTGGCGCGGCTCGGCGCGCTCGTTGGCGTCCATGCCGAAAACCAGGAGCTGCTCGAGCGCTACGCCGATAAACGCGGCTCCGAACGTGTGTCTTGGTGCCAAGCGCGTCCCCCAATCGTAGAAGTCGTGGCGATCAGGCGTCTGCTTGTCGCAATGGGAGCAGGAGGTAAGGGATCGCGGGCACACGTGGTGCACGTCAGCTGCGCCGAGGCATTAGCGGAGATCGACGCCGCGCGCAACAAGGGTGTCGCGATCACCGCCGAGACCTGCCCGCACTATCTCGCGTTCACCGATGAGGATTTCGCCCGCATCGGTCCGGCGCTCAAGTGCGCGCCACCGATCCGCGACGCCGAGACACGCGAAGCCTTGTGGCAGGAAGTGCTCGATGGGCACGTGGACCTCATTGGCTCCGATCATTCGCCCTGCCCTGCCACGGACAAGCAGAAGGGCGAGCGGGACATCTGGCAGGCCTGGGGCGGTATCGCGGGCATTCAGGCGACGCTGCCGGTGCTGCTGACCGATGGGATGCACGCGCGCGGACTGTCGCTCGAGCGGATCGCGCATCTCACCGCCACGGCCCCGGCGCAAATCTTTGGGCTATTTCCGCGCAAAGGGGCGATCGCCGTCGGCGCCGACGCGGACTTCGCCATCGTCGATCCAGAACAGCAGTGGACATTCCTGCCCAACGATCTACACACGCGCAGTGGCGTGAGCGCGTACCTCGGCCGGGCATTCACGGGAAAAGTCGTACGCACGATCGTCCGGGGGCAAACGGTGTTCGCCGATGGGCACGTCGCGGGCGAGCCGGGATGGGGACAGTTCCTGAGGCCGAACCATGCGAATTGACGGCTCCCGCCTCGAGCAACGCCTCGACGAGCTCTACGCCATCGGCGCGCAGCCGGACGGTGGAACGTTCCGTGGACTCTACGACGCGGCCTGGGCCGAAGCGGGTGAGCGTGTCGAGCGCTGGATGAACTCCGCGGGTCTCACGACCCATCGCGATGCCGTCGGCAACATCTGGGGACGCGTGGAAGGAAGCGAGAACGGCAAGTCGGTCGTCACCGGCTCACACATCGATACGGTGCGTCGCGGCGGCCGGCTCGACGGCGCGCTGGGTATCGTGGCCGGCCTCACCGCGGTCGAGACCCTAATAAAAGAAAAGGGAACGCCGAAACGCACCCTGGAAGTCGTGGCCATCTGCGAAGAAGAGGGCTCGCGCTTCAACACGAACTTCTGGGGCTCACGCGCGATCACGGGAGCCATCACCCGCGTGGATTCCGAAATCGCGACGGCGATGCGCGAGCGGGGCCTCGATCCGGCAAGGATATCCAACGCGGCTCGCGACGACATCGCCACCTTCGTGGAGCTGCACATCGAGCAGGGCGCGGTCCTCGACTCCATGGGCGGGGCGCTCGCGGTGGTAGGCGCCATCGTCGGCACAGCGCATCTCGAGGTTACCGTGACGGGCCGCCCCGATCACGCTGGCACGACGCCGATGGACCTGCGGCACGACGCGCTCGCCGGCACTGCCGCCATGCTGCAGGCGATCGAATCAGTGGCGCGCTCGCTCGGCCCACCCGCCGTCGCGACCGTCGGCAAGATCCACGCGGAGCCGGATCAGGTCAACGTCACGCCGGGCCGTGTGGTCTTCACGATCGATGTCCGTCACGCTGACCTGAGCGCCCGGCGCGTGCTGGAGCAGCGCATCCGCTCGCTCTGCGCCACGATCGCGTCGGAGCGCGGCCTGGCGCTCGGCATCCATGTGCTGCAGGAACAGCCGCCAACACCGATGGATGCGGAGGTGCGAGCCTTGTTACACCGAGCGGCGAAGGAGTGTCGGAGCGATGCCGCGGACATGGTGAGCGGCGCCGGTCATGATGCGCAGATCCTCGCGGCGCGGTGCAAGGTGGGCATGCTCTTTGTGCCGAGCATCGGAGGAAGATCGCATTGCCCCGACGAGGCGACGAAGCCAGAGCACCTCAAGCTCGGGACCGAGGTTCTGGCAAGAGCGCTGGAGCTGCTGGCGTACTAGATGAATCGGGCCAGGTCTGGTCCGGATTTCGCAATCTTCGACGCGATCTCCGGCCAATCTGCTGCCAGCGAGAAATCCGCGAACTCAAACCCGGGGCCGACGGTGCATCCGCTAAGCGTGTAGGCGCCGGTCGTGCGGGCCGCCTGCCACGTCCCCGCTGGCACGACCACGGTCGGCCGAGTCTCCCGCGCCACTGGACCGAGGCGCATACGCCGAAGGCCCCGGTCATCGAACAGCAGCAGCTCGATCGCGTCCCCTTCGTGATAGTGCCAGATCTCGTCCGACACCACGCGGTGCCAGCGGCTGAATTCGCCCTCGGCCAGCAGAAAGTAGATCGTCGTGATCGCGCTGCGCTGGACTTTGCGTTCGAGCACCTCGACCCGATGCGGCGAGCGAAACAGCTCGGCGTAGTGGCCGCCCTCGGGATGCGGACGCATGCCGAGGAGGTCGAGCAGCTCAGCCGCGCGCGAGTGCATCGAGCAGCTCCCGCAGGACGTTCTGCGTGACCTGACGGCGGTACGTCGCCGTCGAGCGCACGTCGTCGATCGGCCGGATGTCTTCCGCAACAGCGGCAATCACGCCTTCGACATCGTTGCGCGCGAGCGCCGCCTCGGCGCGCCCCGCGCGCAATGGCACTTCGGCGACTGACCCGATCGCGATCCGCGCGGGCTCGCGGCTGACTGCCATGACGACTTTCGAAATCGCCTGCGCCGCGCGCGTGCCCACTTTGCGAAACTGGACGTTCCGACCGACCGGCAGCCGCACCGCCGTGATCAGCTCGTCGGACTCCAGCGCGGTCTTGCGGTAGCCCGTGAAGAATGCGTCGATGGGAATCGTGCGCCGATCCGTCACGACCACGGCGTCATAGGCCAGCAAGACGGGCAGCGTATCTCCAGCCGGCGACGCGTTGGCAAGATTGCCGCCCAACGTGCCGCGATTCTGGATCTGCGCCGCGCCAATCGTGCGCGCGGCCGCAACGAGTGCCGGGACCAGCTCCTGCGCATCGCGCGAGCCGATGATGCGCGTGTACGACTCAGCGGCACCGATTTCCAGCACGTCACGCACCCGGCGCACGCCCTTGAGCTCCGACAGCGACCACACGTCGAGCACTGCCTGGGGCGCGGGCTGAAGCGCTCCTGCGTGCAGCATCACCATGAGATCAGTGCCGCCCGCGAGCAGGCGACATCGTGGGGTTGCTCGGTACAACTGCAGGGCTTCCTTTATGTTTTTAGGGCGGAGGTATGTCACGTGCGGCATGACAGCACCGCCTCGATGATTTTTGTGTAGCCGGTGCACCGGCACAGATTGCCGGCCAGCGCTTCCCGAACCTCATCAGCGCTCGGGCGTCGCGCTCGTTCTAGCAAGACGTGGGCCGCGAGCAGCATTCCCGGCGTACAGATCCCACATTGCGCGGCCCCGTGATCGATGAAGGACTGCTGGAGAGGCGTCAGCCGTCCACCCTCGGCAAGACCTTCTACGGTAATGACCTTGCAACCTTCGACCTGACCCACCGCGACCAAACAACTGTCTACGACTTCACCATCGATCAAGACCGAACAGGCGCCGCACTCGCCTTCCCCGCATCCCTCTTTCGTGCCGGTTTTGCCGAGATCTTCGCGAAGCACGTCGAGCAGTCGCCTGGCGCCCGATCCTTCGAATGAGACCTCACGACCGTTCAACGTGAAGCGCATGCCGCCAGAACTTTCTCCGGAGTCGCCGGGATTTCGTCGAGCCAGACACCGGTGGCATCATGAATGGCCGCGATGACGGCGGGCGCCGGGCCATCCATCGGCAATTCGCCGATGCCCTTGGCCCCGAACGGCCCGCGCGAATAAGGATTCTCGACGAGAATGGTCTTGATGCGCGGCGCATCGAGCGCGGTCGGAATCAGATAGGTGGCGAGCCGATCGTTCTGATATCCTCCGTCCTTCATCTTGACCTCTTCGATCGTCGCCCATCCCACCGCCTGCAGGCTGCCGCCCTCGATCTGCCCTTCGGTCATGACAGGATGGAGCGCTTTGCCGCAATCGACGGCGGTGACGAGATCGGTCACGTGCACTTCGCCGGTCGTCATGTCGACGTCCACATCGACGATCGTGCACGCCCACGCGTAGACCGGATACGCATCGCCCGTATACGTCGTCTCATCCCAGTGGATGGTGTCGGGCTGGATGTACGACTTCTCGACGCGCAGGGGCGGCCGCTCACGCTCGAGCCGCTGTTTGATCTCCGTCGCGGCTTCCTGAACGAGCCGGCCGACGATCATGGCGGTGCGCGAGGCGACGGTGGGGCCGGAGTCGGGCACGAGCGATGTGTCCTGCGGGCCAAGGGCGACGCGCTCGAGCGGCACGTCCAGCGCGTCAGCCGCAAGCTGGCAGAAGATCGTCTTGGTACCCTGCCCGATCTCCGTCGACGCGGTGAGAATGCGGAACGTCCCATCGGCCAAAGCCTCCATGGCGATTGTGCCTTGAAGCTTCTTTTCGCCACTTCCCGTAAACCCGGAACCGTGGAATACGAGCGACAATCCTCGCCCTCGCTTGACCCTCTCACCGTCCAACCGTCCAACCGTCCCCGCTGCTTTGAGAGCCGCATCCAACACCAGCTCCGAGCCAACGCTCTCCGTGAGCACCTGACCCGTCGCGGTGGTGTCGCCAAGTCGTAACATCCATTTACGTCGCAGGTCCACGCCCGACATCCCCAAACGCTCCGCCACATGCTCCACCATCAACTCCGCGGCGAACAACGACTGCGGCGCGCCGAACCCACGGAACGCGCCGTTCGGCGGCGTATTGGTCGCCACGGCCCGAGCGCGGATCCGCACGTTCGGACAGGAGTACGGTCCAGTCGCGTGAATGGCGGCCCGTGAGAGCACCACGGGCGTCAGGGTGCAATAGCCGCCCCCGTCCAGCACGATGTCGATGTCCTGGGCGAGCAGCGTGCCATCTTTCTTGACGCCGGTGCGGTGCCGGATGACTCCAGGGTGGCGCTTGGTGGTCGCGGCGAGGTCCTCGTGGCGATCGTAAATGAGGCGCACGGGTCGTCCGGCTTTGCGAGCGAGCAGCGCCGCATGGATCGCCACCATTGACGGATATTCTTCTTTGCCGCCGAAACCGCCGCCCGTCTCGGCCTGAACCACAACGGCCTGCTGATCCGTGAGCTTCAGGGCGCGTTTCAGGGCGCGATGGACGTAGTAGGGACACTGGAGGGAACCGACGATCTTGATCGCGCCGCCGGGTTCGGGAATGGCAATCGCGCCCTGCGGCTCGATGTACAGCTGCTCCTGCGACCCCACGCGGAACTCGCGCTCGACCACAAACTCCACCCCCTCGACCTCCTCGAGAGCCTTGCCCTTGCTGATATTGACGGTGCTGAAAACTTCTGTTGCATCTTCGATGTTGAGGATGGGTTCGGCGGGTTCGTACTCGATTCCGACGTGCCTGGCCGCCTCCTCGAGCGTGGCGCGGTCGGCCGCGGCCAGAAGCACGATCGGCTCCTCGCGATGCCTGATTTCACCGCCCTGCGGGGCGAGCGCGGGCTGGTCGTCTCGGATGAGATGGACCACGTTCTCACCCGGGATGTCCTCGGCTGTTACGACCACAACCCTGCCCCAGTCGAAGTGGCGATCGAGCGTGATCGCCCTCAAGCGACCTCGGGCTATCGTCGAGCGGACGGTTTTGCCGTACCAGGCGCCAGGGATGGCGAGGTCGTCAGTGTAGCAGGCCGTCCCTGTGACTTTGGTGACGCCCTCGCGCCGCGGTACGGACCGGCCGACGGTGGAACTCGCTGAACTCGCTACCATGGTGGGTAATTAGAACGCCCGCCGACCGGAGGCACAACACTTGCCGAAACGCCCCAACACAAAGCTGCCGTCGCCGATAATCGACGTTCGTGCTCCGGTCACGCCGTCCTACGCCGAGATTCTCACGACGCCGGCACTGGAGTTCGTGGCCGGCCTCGCCCGCGCCTTTGAGCCGAGACGCCGAGAGCTGTTGGGCCGGCGTGCCGACCGGCAGCGGGACTTTGACGCCGGGGCGTTCCCCACTTTCCTGAGCAGCACGGCCGACGTGCGGGATGCGGACTGGCGCGTCGCGTCAATCCCGCGCGACCTGCTTGACCGCCGGGTCGAGATCACGGGGCCGGTTGATCGCAAGATGGTCATCAACGCATTGAACTCGGGCGCTCAAGTCTATATGGCCGATTTCGAGGACTCACATGCGCCGACCTGGCGCGGAACGATCGACGGCCAGATCAACTTGCGCGACGCGGTCGCCGGCGCGATCGAGTTCAAGACTGCCGAGAAGCACTACGCGCTGAATCCGACGGTGGCGACGCTGATGGTGCGGCCGCGCGGCTGGCACCTGGTGGAGCGCCACGTGACCGTTGATGGAGAGCCGATTTCGGGATCCCTGTTCGATTTCGGCCTGTTCTTTTTCCACAATGCGAAAGCGCTGATGGCGAAAGGATCGGGACCGTACTTCTATCTTCCCAAACTCGAGAGCCATCTCGAAGCGCGGCTGTGGAACGACGTGTTCATCGCGGCGCAGGATGCGCTCGGCATCCCGCGCGGAACGATTCGCGCCACGGTCCTGATCGAGACGATTGCCGCCGCGTTCGAGATGGACGAGATCCTCTACGAGCTGCGCGAGCACTCGGCGGGACTCAACTGCGGTCGCTGGGACTACATCTTCAGCTTCATCAAGAAGTTCCGCTCGCGTCCCGAGTTCGTTCTGCCCGACCGGGCGCGCGTCACCATGGACCGCCATTTCCTGAAATCCTATGTCGACCTGCTGATCCGGACCTGCCACCGCCGCGGCATCCACGCCATGGGCGGGATGGCTGCGCAGATCCCGATCAAGGGCGACGCCGCGGCCAACGCCACGGCGCTCGACAAAGTCTTGCAGGACAAGACTCGGGAAGTGAATGCCGGACATGACGGGACTTGGGTCGCTCATCCTGGACTCGTCCCGGTCGCCGGTGGGGCGTTTGCTTCACTGGCCGCTTCCCACCACCAACTCGCAGTCCGGCGCGACGACGTGCACGTAACCGCACGCGATCTGCTCACGGTGCCGGACGGTGACATTACCGAAGCCGGCCTCCGCACGAACATCGACGTCGGCATCCAGTATCTCGAGTCATGGCTGCGCGGCGTCGGCTGCGTGCCGATCTACAACCTCATGGAAGACGCCGCGACGGCGGAGATCTCGCGGTCGCAGGTGTGGCAGTGGGTGCGGCACGGCGCGCATCTGTCCGACGGCCGCGCGGTCACGCAGGCACTCGTCGAGTCAATCATCGCTGAGGAGATGGAAAAGAAGCATCTGCGGGGTGGCAAGTTCGAGCTCGCCGCCACCCTGTTCAATCAGCTCATGACGGGCTCGGACTTCCCCGAATTTCTTACCTTGGTGGCTTATGAACATCTCGACTAACGGCGGCGATCCCAGCCCCTCTCGCCGGTGAGTTGACAAGGCGCGTTGGAAGGGTGCATCCGGCACTGATTTTGCTGGAAAGGTGGGCAGCGTAAGGCGTACGGGAGGTTCAAGCCGGCAAAGACGGGCCCAATTGTCCTCACGGGCCTGTGCCGGTCGCCGGAAGGGGGTGCACCGCCTGTCCGGAAACCTCCCCATCTGTTGCAGGTCGGAGACATAAGGGTCGCAGGAACCGGACACCCGCCGGTTTGTCATGGTGCCGGTTCCTGCGTGCCCTGCTTCGGCTCCGGATTGGTTGACAAGCTTGTGCCCGTTCATAGGTTACGTTGAAACCGGCCTTTCGACCCTCGTCGTGGCCGGTTTCTTCACTTCTGGACGGTGTTATGGCAACTACCCTGCGCAACTACATCGGGGGTGAATGGATCGCTCCCGGCGGGGTCGAATATCTCGACCTGACGAACCCCGCCACCGGAGAGTCGCTCGGCAAGGTGCCGCTGTCGGGGACCCGCGCCGTGCACGAAGCCGTCGCCGCCGCGCAGGCGGCCTTCGGCAAGTGGCGACAAGTTCCACCCGTCGTTCGCGCCCGCTACCTGTTCAAGCTGAAGTACCTGATGGAAGAGCATTTCGAGGAGCTCGCGGAGACGGTCACGCGCGAGCACGGCAAGACGTTGGACGAGTCCAGAGGATCGGTGCGGCGCGGCATCGAAAACGTCGAGCACGCCTGCGGGATTCCGACGCTGCTGATGGGCAAGACCCTGGAAGACGTCGCCAGCGGCATCGACTGCGAGTACGTCCGCCAGCCGCTCGGTGTGTTCGCGGCGATCACGCCGTTCAACTTTCCCGCGATGGTGCCGTGCTGGTTCTGGCCCTACGCGATCGCCACGGGCAACACCTTCGTCCTGAAGCCGAGCGAGCAGGTGCCGTTCTCGTCGACGCGCATCCTCGAGCTGGCGCATGAAGCTGGGATCCCAGCTGGTGTCTTGAACATGGTTCATGGCGGCAAAGACGCGGTGAACGCCATCCTGCAGCATCCAGGTATTGCTGGTGTGTCGTTTGTAGGATCTTCCCCTGTGGCGAAGTACGTGTATCAGGAAGCCGCGAAATACGGGAAGCGCGTGCAGGCGCTCGGTGGCGCGAAGAACCACGTCATCGTCATGCCCGATGCCGACATGGACCGCGCCGTCGCCAACATCAGCGAGTCACTTTTCGGCTGTGCCGGACAGCGGTGCCTGGCGGGCAGCGTCGTAGTGGCGGCCGGCAAAGCCTACGAGCCGTTCCGTGACAAGCTCCTCGATAACGCGAAGGGCCTGCGACTCGGCTACGGACTCGAGCCAGGCGTCACGATGGGTCCAGTGATTTCGGCCAAACACAAGGAGAAGGTGCTGTCGTACGTGGAAGCCGGTCGCAAAGACGGCGCGACGATGTTGCTGGACGGACGGAGCACCAGAGTCGAGAAACACCCTCGGGGCCATTTCATTGGTCCCACGGTGTTCGATGGCGTGCAGCCCGACATGACGATCGGCAAGGAAGAGATCTTTGGGCCCGTCGCGTCAGTGACCCACGTTCGCGATCTCGACCAAGGAATTGAGCTGGTGCAACGTTCCGGTTTCGCCAACGCGACGTCCATCTTCACGCAGAGCGGCAAGGCCGCGCGCGAGTTTCGCTATCGCGTTGGCGTCAGCATGATCGGCGTGAACATCGGCGTCGCCGCACCGATGGCTTTCTTTCCATTCGGTGGGACCAAGGGCTCGTTTTTTGGTGATCTCAAGGCGCACGGGCAAGATTCGATCGAGTTTTACACTGACAAGAAGGTCGTAATCTCGAGGTGGTGATGAAACAAGTCGTCGGCGGCTTGATCCAGATGTCGAACCCGATCAACGACCCCAGTGCCCCCGTCGCCAAGATCAGCAAGGCGATGGAGGAGAAACACCTTCCGTATATAGAGGAAGCAGGCAAGAAGGGCGTCCAAATCCTCTGCCTGCAGGAAGTCTTCAACGGTCCGTACTTCTGCCCCAGCCAGGACGCCAAGTGGTGCGATATCGCGGAGCCGATTCCCGGCCCGACGATCGAGCGCATGCAGAAGCTCGCCAAGAAGCACGAAATGGCGATGATCGTGCCGATCTACGAACGAGAAATGGCGGGTGTTTACTACAACACCGCCGCGGTGATCGACGCCGACGGCAGCTACCTCGGTAAGTACCGCAAGAACCACATTCCGCACACGGCGGGCTTCTGGGAAAAATTCTTCTTCAAGCCCGGCAATCTCGGCTATCCCGTCTTCAAGACGCGTTATGCGACCATCGGGGTCTACATCTGCTATGACCGCCACTTCCCCGAGGGCGCGCGGCTGCTCGGTCTGCACGGCGCCGAGATCGTGTTCAATCCGTCGGCAACCGTAAAGGGCCTGTCGCAGTACCTCTGGAAGCTGGAACAGCCCGCGCACGCCGTGGCGAACGGCTACTTCATGGGCTGCAGCAATCGCGTCGGCGTGGAAGCACCGTGGAACGTCGGCCAGTTCTACGGCTCGAGCTACTTCGTCGACCCATGCGGCAACTTCCTGGCGCAGGGGAGCGAGGACAAGGACGAGCTCGTCGTCGCGGAGATGAACCTCGACATGATCGAGGAGGTGCGCCGCACGTGGCAGTTTTTCCGCGACCGCCGGCCCGAGACGTACGACGACTTGGTAAGGCAGGTGCCCTAGATGCTCGTCCTGGCTCGCGCACTCACCTACGCGACGCTCTTCATCGCGCTGCTGCTGGTGTTCGTGCCGCAGCGGATCCTCGCGGCCGCGGGGATCGTGTGGCCCGCGCACATCGGCGCCATTCAGATCGTCGGTGCGCTGCTGTTCATCGTGGGCATGGGGCTCGCGCTCGCGTGCGTCGTGACGTTCGCCCTGGTCGGCCGAGGCACCCCAGCCCCGTTCGATGCGCCACGCAAGCTGGTGATCGTGGGACCGTATCGCTGGGTTCGTAATCCGATGTACATCGGCGCCGGGCTCGCGTTGCTGGGCGCCGCGATCTTCTACGGCTCGATCGGGCTGGCGCTGTACACGGTCATCTTTTGGTCGATGGCGCACCTGTTCGTGCTGATCTACGAAGAGCCGGTGCTGCGCCGCCAGTTCGGCGCCGATTACGACGCGTACGCGGCGACTCGCCGGCGCTGGATCCCCAGATGGCGCTCCTGATGAAACGAGGGAGTGGGGAGGCCTCGTGCCTCTCCTAGTCCGCGGTGGCAGGATCATTACCGCAACCGAGGATTACACCGCCGATATCTATGCCGAGGCCGAGAAGATCTCGCGCATCGAGCCGAAGATCGATGACCGATTGCTCGCGCCCGGCACCGAGATCATCGACGCGCGCGGCAAATATGTCTTTCCCGGGTTCATTGATCCGCACGTGCACATCTATCTCCCGTTCATGGGCACCTACGCGGCGGATGACTACGCATCGGCCAGCAAGGCGGCACTCGCCGGTGGTACGACAACGCTGATCGAGATGATCTGCCCGGGCCCGAGTGACGAGCCCGTCGCGGCGTTCGACACGTGGAAGTCCAAGGCCGACGGGCTGGCCGCGGTCGATTACACATTTCACATGTCGGTCGTGCGGTTCGAAGAGCACATCCGCGCGCAATTTCGCGAGATCGTCAAAGCCGGCGTCGCGTCGTTCAAAGTCTTTCTGGCGTACAAAGGCGCCCTGAATCTGTCGGACGAACATCTCTTCGCGGCGATGCAGCTCGCGAAGGAGCTCGGGGTCATCGTGACCGCGCATTGCGAGAATGCCGACGCCATCGACGCGCTGCAGAAGTCGTTGCTCGCCGCGGGCAAGACGGGCCCGGAATGGCACGGTCCGTCTCGACCACCCGTGGTGGAAGCGGACGGAGTCACTCACCTGTGCACGTTTGCCGAGCTCCTCGGCACCCATGTGTACATCGTGCACACGTCCTGCGCACCGGCCGTGGAGGCGGCCCTGGCGGCGCGGCACCGCGGTGTCAACGTCTGGATCGAATCGGTGATCCCCCATTTCGTGCTCGATGAGACGTACACCGAGCAGGCGAATTTCGAGGGCTCGAAGTACGTCATGTCGCCGCCGCTGCGGGCCAAGGCAAATCAGGACGTACTGTGGAACGGGGTGAAGACCCGGCAGATCAGCACGATCGCTACGGACCATGCCCCGTTCCGGTTTGCCGATCAGAAACGCATGGGCACAGAGGCGTTCACGAAAATTCCCAACGGGATTCCGTCAGTGCAGGAGCGTGTGGATCTCGTACACACCTGCGGCGTCTCCGCCGGCCGCTTCGGCCTCCAGGCCATGGTGGACGCGTGCTCGACGCAGGCCGCCAAGCTGTTCGGCCTCTATCCGAAGAAGGGCGCGATCCAGCTCGGCAGCGATGCCGATCTGGTCGTGTACGATCCGAGTCACCGCGGGAAATTTTCGAAGGAGTGCAGCTACTCGAAGGTCGACTACAACGCGTACGAAGGCTGGGAGCGGAAGGGCCGCGCATCGGTCGTGACGGTCCGCGGCAAAGTGCAGGCACGGGATGGTGAGTTCGTCGGCGACATCGGCCGCGGCCAATTTCTCAAACGGGAGCCAACCCACTGATGGATTCGCAGACCGTCCGCCAAAAGCACAAGGAATTCCTCTTCCCCTGCGTCGCCAACTATTACGCCGAACCCGTGGTCATCACCGAAGCGCATGGGGCGAGCGTCAAGGATCTCGACGGCCGCGAATACCTGGACTTCTTCGGCGGGATTCTCACTGCCGGGATCGGCCACTCGCATCCCGAATTCGTAAAGCGGATTCAGGATCAGGTCGCGCGCCTGGTGCACACGTCGAGCGTCTATCCGACGGTCGAGCAGACCAAAGTCGCCGAGCGGCTGACCAAGCTGACGCCCGGCAAGCTGAAGAAGAGCTTCTTCACGACGAGCGGGACCGAAGCAGACGAAACCGCCGTCATGCTCGCGAAGATCTATACGGGACAGCAAGAGATCATCGTGCTGCGGCACAGCTATGCCGGGCGCAGTCAGGGTGCGATCGCCATTACCGGGCAGCAGCCGTGGCGCGTGCTGCCGACCCAGGTCGCCGGCGTCAAGCATGCACTGTCGCCCTACTGTTATCGCTGCCCGCTCGGTCTCGAGTACCCCGATTGCGGCATCCGCTGCGCGCAGGACATCGAAGACCTTATTCGGACCACGACTAACGGCCACCCCGCCGCGTTCATGGCCGAGCCGATCCAGGGTGCCGGCGGATTCATCACGCCGCCCAAGGAATACTTCGAGATCGCCGTCGGGATCATCCGCAAGTACGGCGGTGTCTTCATCTGCGACGAAGTGCAAACCGGCTGGGGCCGCACCGGCGACAAATGGTGCGGTATCGAGCACTGGGGCGTCGAGCCCGAGATCATGACGTTCGCGAAATCGATCGCCAACGGCTTCCCCGTCGGGGCGACGATCGCGACTGAGGAGGTTGCGAACGCGTTCACCGGGCTGTCACTCTCGACGTTCGGCGGCAACCCCATTTCGATGGCGGCGGTAGACGTCACCCTCGACGTGATGGAGCGCGAGAACGCGCCAAAACGGTCCGCGGTGCGCGGTGCGCAGTTGCGTCAGGCCCTCGACGAGTTCAAGCGACACTTCCCGTTCATCGGTGATGTTCGCGGAATGGGCCTGATGCAAGGCATCGAATTCGTCGAGGACCGCAAGACCAAAGAACCGTCGCCCAAGAAGACGACCGCGTTCCTCGAGGCCGCCAAGAAGCAGGGCTTGTTGATCGGCAAGGGCGGCCTCTACGGCAATGTCGTCCGCATCGCGCCGTCACTGCTCATCAGCAAGTCGGAAATCGACGACGGCGTGAAGCGCATCGAGCGCGCGCTCGCCGAGCTGAAATGACGCTTCCCGCCCGCACTCCGCTCGCCAACGAGGACCTGCTTCCCGTCTCTCCTGAGCGGCGCACGTGGAATTGGTGGCACATCGCCTCGCTCTGGATCGGCATGTCGATCTGCATTCCCACCTACACGCTCGCGTCCGGGCTCGTCGATCAGGGCTGGACCTGGCAGGCCGCCGTGGGCGCGGTGGTGTTGGGCAATCTCGTCGTGTTGCTGCCGATTGCGCTCAATTCACATGCCGGGACCCGCTACGGGATCCCATTTCCGGTGCTGGCGCGCTCCTCGTTCGGCGTATTGGGCGCGAACATTCCCGCCATCTTGCGCGCGTTGGTGGCGTGCGGCTGGTTCGGCATTCAGACATGGATCGGCGGCTGGGCGATTTACAAGCTGATCGAGGTCTTGTGGCCGGGCATCGCGACGCTGCCGCAGATCCTGCCGGCCTTTGTGGGCCTCAACACGGGCGAATTCCTTTGCTTCATGGTGTTCTGGGCGATGAACGTGTGGATCGTGCTGCGCGGCATGGACTCGATCAAGTTCCTGGAGACTTGGGGATCACCTTTTTTGCTCGCCGTAGGAGCAGCGCTCTTCATCTGGGCATGGGTTCGAGCCGGTGGTCTGGGCCCAATGCTGACTAATCCGCCCGTCGGGCCGTCCGACCGTCCGCCCGTCTCCAGCGTATTCGGCGCAGGCCTCACTTCCGCCGTGGCGTTTTGGGGAACGATGGCGCTGTCGATCCCGGACTTTTCGAGATACGCCCGGACCCAGCGCGATCAGGTCGTCGGGCAGGCGGTCGGATTGCCGGCCACGATGGCGCTCTTCGCGTTCATCGGTGCGGCGGTGACCAACGCGACGGTCCTCATCTTCGGAACGCGCATCGCCGATCCGGTCGCGCTCCTCGCGCGCATCGGCGGGCCGTTCATGATCATGCTCTCGATGGCGGGTCTCGTGGTGGCGACGCTGACGACGAACATCGCCGCGAACATCGTGGCGCCGGCGAACGCCTTCTCCAACATCGCGCCGGACACGATCACGTTCAAGCAGGGCGCGATGATCACCGCCGTCATCGGAATTGTCATGCTGCCGTGGCGGCTCTACAACGACGCCGCGGCGTACATCTTCACCTGGCTGATCGGCTACGGCGCGCTGCTCGGCCCGGTCGCGGGCATCATGATCACGGACTATTTCTTCGTGCGGCGCCAGCGGCTGATGCTCAACGATCTCTACAAGCGGCATGGCGCGTACGAGTATTCGCGCGGCGTCAACTGGATCGCGATCAGCGCGCTGGCTATCGGGATCGCGCCGAGTCTGCCCGGATTCATCTGGGCGGTCCAGGGCACTCCCGACAGCCGCTTGTTCGGCACGATCTACAACTGGGCCTGGTTCGTCGGATTTCTCCTGTCGGGCGCCGTGTACCTACTTGGGATGCGGGCGGGAACAAGGACCAGAGAACAGGGAACCGTAGGTGCGGGCGTCTAACGCGCTAACCGACGAACAACTAGCGGCTAACTTCGCCGACATCGCGCCGCCGCTGACGCACGACGCCGCGCTGCTGGAAGCGAACAAGTGCCTGTTCTGCCACGACGCGCCGTGCACGCTCGCCTGCCCCACCCACATCGACGTCCCGGCATTCATCAAAAAGATCGCGAGCGGCAACCTGCGCGGCTCGGCGCGCGCGATTCTCGATGCGAATCCGTTTGGGCATTCGTGCGCACGCGCCTGCCCCGTCGAAGTGCTGTGCGAGGGCGCGTGCGTGCTGAACGATCGCGATGAGCAGCCGATCAAGATCGCGCTGCTGCAGCGTCACGCGACCGATTACGTGCTGGAGCAAAAGCTCAAGCTGTTCAAACCAGGTGCCAAGACCGGAAAGCGGGTGGCGGTCGTCGGGGCCGGGCCGGCGGGACTCGCATGCGCGCGCGATCTACGACGCTACGGCCACGCCGTCACGGTGTTCGAAGCCAAGCCGCAGCCCGGCGGACTCAACACTTACGGCATCGCCGAATACAAGCTCAAGGCCGACGTCGCACAGGCCGAAGTGCAGGACATTCTCGAACTCGGGGTCGAGCTCAAAACCGGTGTCACGGTCGACTCATTCGATTCGTTGCTTGCCGAGTACGAC
>DATBFV010000021.1:0-3271 GCA_036558345.1 Gemmatimonadales bacterium
TCCGACGACCTTCAGCGCCGCCCGTGCCTGATCCAGCGTCACGCCCTGCCGCGGCATCGCCAGCAGCACGAGGCCGCGGCCGCCGCGGTTCTGCATGAAGTCGGCGGGGACTCCCTCGATGACACGCATCCCGAGCGGCAGGTACGCCTGCGCTTCCAGGATCGCGTAGGGACCGTGGAAACCCTCAGGTCCGACACCAACGATCGTGAATGGGCGTCCGTTGAGAAGGACCTTCTTGTCGAGGACGGACGGGTCGCCGTTGAAGCGGGATTTCCAGTACGCGTACCCGAGAACGAGCACGGGATCCGCGCCGGCGCGGTCACCCTCGCCTGGCATCAGCAGCCGCCCGATCGTCGGCTTGAGACCGAGCGTCGAGAAGAAGTTGCCGGTGACGAAGTACGTCATCACCCGATCCGCACGGTGCTCGACACTCAGGCCGTCGAGGCCGATCTGATACGCCGCGACGTCCTGCAGGTGCGCCGTGCTCTGTTCTCTAATCTCGCGGTATTCGGGCACCGAGAACTGGTTCTGGACGTTGCTGTGCCGCTGCTGGAAGGCCAGCTCCACCAGTTCCATCGGGCGCTCCACTGGTAGCGGGCGGAGCAGCAGCCACGAGACCATGCTGAAAATCGCGGTATTGGCTCCTATGCCGAGAGCCAGCGTGAGCGCAGCCACAACGGTAAATGCGGGAGCCTTCCAGAGCAGCCGCAGACCGTGGAACACGTCCTGCTTGAGCGTGTGCATCGTCTTCTCGGAAGACGAGAAGCGTCCCGGAAAGGTTCATCGCGGGCGGGCCGTCCCGCGGACGGCACTACTTCCCCTCGGACAGATTCTTCGGCGACCTCGTATTGAGCAGATCGATGAGCTTTTGGGCGGCCGCCGGTGATTCCACACCGCCTTTGACGATCTCACGCGCGGGAATGTCCTTGCCGTAAACGAGCCGGTCGGCGTCGCCGTCGACCCGCAGTGTGGAGCCCTCGAGCGACACGCCGGCGAACAGGCCGCGTGACCGCGAATACGTCAGCATCTCCGCCTGCATGACGATGTCGGTGGACGCCCCGGCCGTTCGGCCCTTCGGACCGGCCGCCGCGGACGCATCCGCTCCCAGCTTCACTTTGCTGCTCAACACCGACGAAGCGCCCCGATCGTTCATGACGAGGAGCACGAAGTCCGTCTCCTGGCCTCCGAGCTGGAACCCGATGCTCGCGCCTTCGAGCGCGTACAAAACCGGCGCGCTCCACGAGCCCGTGTAGTTCTCGCCGGTGCGGCAGGTCATGGCGCCGCGTCCGTAGCTGCCGCCAACGCCGACGGCCAGCTTCTTCACGCCCGGGACGACAATGACGCACTCCGCTTTCTCGAGCAGATCCTGCGGCAGGTTATCGGGCACCTTGAGGATCTCGTCGAGCACGGTGGAACACGCGCGCAGGCGGTCTTCTTCCTTGCCCTGCGCCAGTGGATTCATGGCCGCCATCGAGACGATGAGCGCGGCCGCGCCCGTTCGGGCGAGCATTCTGTTTCGCATCCGTCCACTGTAGCTCAAGAGCGCCACCAACTACTCTCTTCCGAAAAGTCGCATCCGTGCCGGTCAAGCGGCTCTCGCCCGCAGCCCCCGCCCGAGCAAACCACAGGCGACGAGCACGAAGACGATGTTCGGTACCCACGCGTAGAAGAACGAAGGCAGCTGGGATCCAGATGACATCGCATCGACTATCCAGATGCTCGCCAGATACGAAGCCGACAGCCCCATCGCCAGCGCCAGGGCCGAAACCGCGCGGCGAATGTAGCCAGCCAGACCAAACGCCACCAAGCTGAGCGAGGCTGGCGCAAAGCAGAGCGCCCACAGCACGTGAAAGTGATGGATCGCCGCGGGATCGCTCCGTTGCGCGAGACGTGAGAGCCCGAGCTCGTTCAGCCCGGGTTCCAACACGAGCGCGCGGCCACTGACCCCAAGGCGAGCGGCCACCATTGCGCGGAAGGCTTGATTGGCGTGCGGCATCATCCACTCCAACAGGACCCACACGACCAGCGTGAACGCCATCGCGATCGCCAGCACCGTGCCGAGCCCGGGCCACGTCAGGCGCTTCCCTCGTCTTGCCCAGAGCACGGCGACGCACAGACCTGCGGGCATACTCAATGGCAACGCCTGTGGAACGAGCGTGACGGAGAGAAGCGCGCCGAACACCGCATCGCCGTGCCACCAGTCCTCATTCACAAGCGGTGGGATCACGAGCGCGATCGTCACGATGGTCGACGCGATGATGGAGACCAGGCACGTGCGTGCCGCTTCTGAGTGCGGACTCTCGAGAAGAGAATGACAGGTCGTGCACGCGCCGAGCCAGAGCAGCGCGCGGCCGAAGGCGACGTAGCTGCGGACCAGACTCAGCCGGGCACGCCACACCAGGCCGTGCGCACGCGCCTCGCCGTACTCGCACTGCAAGTCGGCAAGAATCGGTTCGATGACCCGCTCCATTGTCTCCGGGCCGAACAGTCGCGACGCAATCGACCGGACGCGATCGCCGGGCCGCGTCATCGCACGAACCTCGGGATGAGCCGTTTGCGCAGTGCCATCTGGGCCGCGTGAAGCTCACGCCCGATGACGGTTGCCGTATACAGGCGCCGCGGCAGTCCGCCCGATGGCGATGGTTCCTCGTCGAGCCGTGAGGAAATGAATCCCTTCTGTTCCATCCGGCCGAGCGTCACGTACACGGTTCCCCGCTTCAGCTCGCCGGCGGACGCGGCAACCAGTTCGAGGCCGTACATCTCTCTCGAGCGTCCGAGGAGGTCCAGGATCAGGCCCTCCTTCCCTGAGAGGCTCGGAAGCCGCACTCGGGATGGTGACATCGGCATCAGTCTTACATTTTGAAAGACCGACGTCAAATAGGGGCCTCTCGACTCAGGCCCATGGCATCAACGGGCGGCATTGAGACCGCCTCGCTATCGGATCAATCGGAAAACACCGGCAACGTCCGACAGCGGGAGAACGGCACTATGCAGATGACTCGCTGAAAGCTACACTCCAGCCAAATCTTGCACCGTCTCTCGTCCTGACAGGAGCACCCATGAAGCGACATTTGCTCGTCGTCGTACTGGCGCTGGTCTCTCCGGGCTTCGCCGTTGGCCAAACGGCCACCCAGCCTCCTGCGAAGGCCGCCGCGGCGTCCCGACCAAAGATCGCAGCCGTCCCATACGGCGCGAACAAGGCTGTCGGTAAGACCTTCGTCCATGACGGCGTCACCCTGTACTACGAGGTGTACGGTCAGGGCGAACCGCT